>NZ_JAAXYC010000469.1 GCF_018619185.1 Streptomyces sp. McG3
CCGGTCGAGCAGTTCACCCACCTCAGCGTCGCCGCGCCGCCCGTCCGGCGAGGGACGCCAGCGCTGCACCGATTGTCCGGCCCAGGTGCGCAGCTTGATATCCGGGTCCTCGAACAGACCGACCGCCCCCAGCACCTGCCACCACGCCGCCGTGAGACCGCCCGGCCGCGCCAGCTCGTCAGCCACCGACAGGAACTGCCCGTTCAGCCGGAACACCGTCACCGCCGCCCGGCTCAGCAACTCCTGCTCGGACGGGACGCGCCCCGCACCCTCACTCACCCTGCAACACCTCGTACGCGCTCGCGTCCGAGTCGTGGAACAGCCGGTACCACGCGTCCAGCTTCTTCGCGTCGTACACCCCGAGCAGGGCGAACACCTCCCGCGCGAACGCCACCGGCTCCGTCGGCCCGGCCGTGATCAGCCCGCCGCTCCCGGCCGCCCCGGCGTCCGTGACCGCGTCGGCGTCCACGTACCGCGCGCCGCCCGCGTACCCCGTCGCCGCGAGGTAGAAGGAGATCGCGCTCGTGTGCGCGCGGTCGTCCAGCAGCCCCTCCCGGGCCAGCCCGGCCGTCGCCCCGCAGATCGCCGCGACCGGGACCCCCGCGTCCAGGAAGCCCCGGGCCGTCCGCGCGAACGGGGCGAGACCGTCCCCCGCGTCCCACCCGGACGCACCGGTCAGGATCAGCAACGCGCTGTCCTGCGGGCGCAGTTCGTCCAACGCCAGGTCGGGCTGGATCCGCAGGCCGCCCATGGTCGTCACCGGCTTCCGGGTCAGCCCCACGGTCCGCACGGTGTAGCCGTTCTGCGCGAGATGGGCCGTGGTGTGCCCGGTCTCCCAGTCGGCGAAGGTGTCGTAGACGGCGAGATGTGCGGTTCTGTCGCTGCTGCTGGTCATGATGACCTCCTCGGCTCGATGACAGAAGACTGTCATAACGACAGCATGCTGTCAATGAAGGAAGGGAGGGGTCACCAGCGCCCCCGGACCCGACACCCTGCCGACCCATCCGCCCCAGGCCGTACAAGGTGGCCATGGAGGCGGCCCCCACCAGCGCCTACGCTCGCCGCATGACCCCTCATGCCCCTCATGCCCCGTCCGCCGACCCCGCGGCCGGTGCGGCCGTGAAGGCCGCGGACCGCGCGCACGTGTTCCACTCCTGGTCCGCCCAGGGCCTCATCGACCCGCTCGCCGTCGCCGGCGCCGAGGGGTCCTACTTCTGGGACTACGACGGCAACCGCTACCTGGACTTCACCAGCGGGCTCGTCTACACCAACATCGGCTACCAGCACCCCACCGTGATCGCCGCGATCCAGGAGCAGGCGGGCAGGCTCGCCACCTTCGCGCCCGCGTTCGCGATCGAGGCGCGCTCCGAGGCCGCACGCCTCATCGCCGAGCGCACCCCGGGCGACCTGGACAAGATCTTCTTCACCAACGGCGGGGCCGAGGCCGTCGAGAACGCCATCCGCATGGCCCGGCTGCACACCGGCCGTACGAAGGTGCTCTCCGCCTACCGCTCGTACCACGGGGCCACCTCCACCGCGATCAACCTCACCGGGGACCCGCGCCGCTGGCCCTCCGACAACGGCTCGGCGGGCGTCGTCCGCTTCTGGACCCCGTTCCTCTACCGCTCCCCGTTCCACGCGGCGAACGAGACCGAGGAGTGTGCCCGCGCCCTCCAGCACCTGGAGGACACCCTCACCTTCGAGGGCCCGGCCACCATCGCCGCGATCATCCTGGAGACCATCCCGGGCACGGCGGGCATCATGACCCCGCCGCCGGGCTATCTGGCGGGCGTCCGCGAGATCTGCGACCGGTACGGGATCGTCTTCGTGCTCGACGAGGTGATGGCCGGATTCGGCCGCACCGGCGCCTGGTTCGCCGCCGACCACTTCGACGTCGTGCCGGACCTGCTGACCTTCGCCAAGGGCGTCAACTCCGGTTACGTACCGCTGGGCGGCGTCGCCATCAACGCCGAGATCGCCGCGACCTTCGAGACCCACCCCTACCCCGGCGGCCTCACCTACTCCGGGCACCCGCTGGCCTGCGCCGCCGCCGTCGCCACCATCGGCGTGATGGAGGACGAGAAGGTCGTCGAGCACGCGGCCCGGATCGGCGAGAGCGTCCTCGGCCCCGGTCTGCGCGAACTCGCCGAACGCCACCCCTCGGTGGGCGAGGTGCGCGGCCTCGGCGCGTTCTGGGCGCTGGACCTGGTCCGCGACCGGGAGACCCGCGAGCCGCTCGTCCCGTACAACGCCTCGGGCGAGGCCAACGCCCCCATGGCGGCCTTCGGCGCGGCGGCGAAGAAGCAGGGGCTGTGGCCGTTCATCAACATGAACCGGACCCATGCCGTCCCCGCCTGCAACGTCTCCGAGGCCGAGGCCAAGGAAGGGCTCGCGGCCCTGGACGTCGCTCTCTCCGTCGCCGACACGTACACGGTGCAGGGCGGGTAGCGGCGCCCCCGGCCCGCACGCCGGGTAACCGGACTACTCGATTCCGTACGTGATCGACCCTGTGCGCATCCCCGCCGTGCCCGGAATCGGGCACGGCGGCGGCCCTGGCTTAAGGTGACCCGAACCAGAAATGACCCCCGCCGGAAACGGCCGGCGCCGGAAACGGCCGGCGGACGGGGATCGGGGACGGACCAGGGACAGACGGACGGATGGGGGCCGGTATGAGTCCGAGCGGAGGTGTGACGCGCAACACCCTGCGCCAGCAGATCGCCGACGCGCTGCGTGACGAGGTGCTGGCAGGACGTCTTCCGCCGGGCCGGGAGTTCACCGTCAAGCAGATCGCCGAGCAGTACGGGGTCTCCGCGACGCCCGTCCGTGAGGCGCTCTTCGACCTCTCCGCACAGGGGCTCCTCGCCTCCGACCAGCACCGCGGCTTCCAGGTGCGCGAGTTCACCGTCGCCGACTACCGCGCGATGGCCGAGGCCCGCGCCCTCGTCGTCGAGGGCCTCTTCCGCAACCCCGCCGAGCGGGTCGCGGTCCGGCCGGAGGCGCTCGCCTCGATCCGCCGCCGGGCCGCGGAGGCGGTCCGCGCGGCGAAGGGCGGCGACCTCGACGTGCTGATCGGGTACGACCTGCGGTTCTGGCGGGAGCTGGGGCAGTTCGTCCTCAACCCGTACATCACCGAATTCCTCACCCGGCTCCGCGTCCAGGCCTGGGTGTTCGCCGTGCACCGGCTGCGCCGCGACGGCATGGACGAGGACGTGCTGTGGTTCGGTCACGAGGAACTGGTCGACGCCATCTCCCGGGGCGACCACGAGCAGGTCCACGCCGCGATGCACTCCTACTACGCGCACGCGCTCGCCTGGGCGGACCGGCTGGAGGCGCGGGCCGCCGGGGCAGGCGCCCCCGGACCGCCGGTCCCTCCGGAGTCCGGGGAGTCCCCGGAGGCACCGGAGTCCCCGGGGCACTGTGCGTGAGGTTCGCCCCGCATTACGCTGTCCCGACGATCGCCCGAACCCTTCTGAGAGCGAGACTTCGTGGCCTGTGACCTGTGGCTGGTCCCCCTCGTCGATGTGCTGTGCCACAGCGCCGACAATCCGTTCGCCGAAGAGATCGCCGTCTACGACAAGGCGCTGAACGACGCCGGGCTGCCGCCCGTCCCCGTCTACGCCTACATGCCGGGCCTCAACGGGGAAGTCGCCCCCGTGGCCGGCTTCGACTACGACGCCCTGCACTTCCTGCGCCGCGCCTATCTGCTCCAGCTGAGCGGCCTGGCCGTCACCCCCGTCGCGGGGCTCGACGGCGACTACGAGCAGCTCCTCGAAATGTTCGAACAGGCTGCCCAGCAGTCACATCTGGTGTGGCACTACGACCACGCCGGGGCGTACGTCCCGGTGGACTTCCCGGCCCCCCTGTCCGACGACGCGCTCCTGGCGGGCGGCGGACCGCTGGGCTCCGCGCACGGGCTGCTGCGCGAGCTGGAGTTCGTCGCCCCGTCCATCGGCATCGACCCGGCCAACCCGCCGGCCGCCCCGCAACCGCCCTCCGGCCCCACGGCCCTGGAGGAACCGGCGGACCCGATCCCCTACGACGACAGCCCGTTCGCCCGGGAACGCCACGTCTGGCTGGGCCTCCACGCGGCGGCGACCCGGAGCCTGGCCCAGGGCTCAATGATCATCTTCAGCTAGCACGACACCCAGCCCGCCCGCCGCGGTTCGCGGACCGGGAGAATCAAGCCCACCCGCTCCCCTTCGCGGACCGGGGCGCCAGAATCAAGCCCGTCCGGCGAATGAGGACCGGGGGTCCGGGGC
>NZ_JAAXYC010000047.1 GCF_018619185.1 Streptomyces sp. McG3
CGCTGTTCTCGAAGTAGTCGACGGCGGGGAAGCAGTCGGCGAGGCGGCGGGTGTCGACGAGGACGACGGCGCCGATGGCGCCGCGGACCAGGTCGTCCCACATGAACCAGAAGCGGTCCTGACCGGGCGTACCGAAGAGGTACAGGATCAGGTCCTGGTCCAGGGTGATGCGTCCGAAGTCCATGGCCACCGTCGTGGTGGTCTTGTCCCCGGTGTGGGTCAGATCGTCGATGCCCGCCGAGGCGGACGTCATCACGGCTTCGGTGCGCAGCGGGTTGATCTCCGAAACGGCACCGACAAACGTGGTCTTACCCACGCCGAAGCCCCCTGCCACCACGATCTTCGCCGAGGTAGTGGAGCGGGCCGCTCCGCCGCTAGAGCTTGCGAAGTCCACTGAGCACCCTTTCGAGCAGTGTCACATCTGGCTGGCCGCCGGCGGCCTCGTCGCCGCCGGGCTGATGGATAGCGACGAGTCCGGCCTCGGCCAGGTCGGCGACGAGGATCCGGGCAACGCCGAGGGGGATCGAGAGCAGGGCCGAGATCTCGGCCACCGACTTGATCTCGATGCAGAGCCGGCAGATCCGCTGGTGCTCGGGCAACTGCCCTTGCAGCCGGGACAGATCGGCCGTGGTGCTGACCAGTGCCTCGATGGCGAGCTGGTAACGCGGTCGGGTCCGGCCGCCGGTCATGGCGTACGGACGGACCAGCGGGTTGTGCGCGGCGGGCTTGGCGGGCTCGGGAGCCCGCCGCTGCTGCACCGGCTGGATGCGCGGCTGTTGGGGCGCGTCGTACCGCTGGGGCTGCTGCGGTTGCTGCGGCCACCCCGCCCCCGGCTGCTGCGGGGGCCACTCGGACCCCTGCGCGCCGTGAGCACCCTGATGCTGCTGGTGGTGGAGCGGCTCCGGGTATGGCTGGTACTGGCCTTGGCCCTGCCCGCCAGGTGCGGCAGGGAAGCCGAAACGGTTGTCACCGTGCTCACCCGGAACCCTCTGGTCACCGTTGTATGGGTGCCCGCCTGTGGGTGCTGCCACGTTTCCTCCTCCGACTGCCGGTCACCGATCCCAGTGGGGCCGCGCCACCGCACTTTATGGCGCGGTGGCGAGAAACGCACTGTCTGTCTGCTAGTTAAGAAGACTTCCCTGAAGTTCGGCGCGGAGGTCCGGAGTCAGGACACTGCCCGCGCGGTCCACCAGAAGGGCCATTTCATACCCAACCAGACCGATATCGGCGTCCGGGTGGGCCAGGACAGCGAGTGAGGATCCGTCGGAAATGGACATGATGAAGAGGAATCCACGCTCCATCTCCACAACGGTCTGATTCACGGCGCCGCCCTCGAAGATCCGCGAGGCGCCCGCGGTCAGCGACGTCAGACCGGAGGCGACGGCCGCCAGCTGGTCGGCGCGGTCGCGCGGGAAACCCTCGGACATCGCCAGCAGGAGTCCGTCGGCGGAGACCACCACCGTGTGCGACACCCCGGGGGTGTTGTCCACGAAATTGGTGATCAACCAGTTGAGATTCTGCGCCGCCTGGCTCATCGGGCTCACACTAACGCTCCTGGTTGTAGGTGGTACTGGTGTCCGAACCCTCGCTGCGTCCCCGCTGGATCCCCCGCCGCAGGTTGCTCAACCTGCCACGGACGTCCTCGGGCGCGCGGGAGACCTGTGGGCCGCCCTGCTGGGTCTGCTCCGCCGTGCCCTCGACCAAGTTGGCCTTGGGTACGCGCCGGGGGAGGCCGGAGGGGGTGATTCCGCCCGCCTTCGGCTCACGGAGCTTCTCGGCCCGCTCCCAGCGCTCGTCGTTCGTCGAGCGCCAGTCGTCGGGGCCGTCCCCGTCCGTCTGCGGGTCCTGCCGCTGTTCCTGCTGCGGCTGGGGCTCCGGAGTCGGGTCGGGCTGGTCGTTGCCGCGGCCGCCGGGGCCGGGCTGCCAGTGCTGCTGAGCGCCGCGGCGCGGCAGACCGGCTTCGGTCAGCTCGTGGCCGACGTTCGGGGTGGGCCCCGGACGGTCGAAGCCTACGCGGTCCGAAGGCTCTGCGGGCGCGCTCGGAACAGATTCCGATTCGGTGGGAGTGATCGGCTCATAAGTGTTCTGGAAACCACTCTGAACAGGCCAATCATCCTGGTGGGACTGGTCCGGCGAAGCCGCGTACGGGTCGGCGTACTGAGCCTGCTGAGCCTGCTGATCGGCATATGCCGATTCCGGATAACCGTCTCCCGGGTGCTGCTGCGCCTGCTGATCCCGCTGCTGCGCGTAACCGTCCCCGGCACCGTACTGCTGCTGGTACGTCTCCTGGTACGGCTGCTGCGGCGGCTGCTGCCCGTACTGGTCCTGGCCGTAGCGATCATCGGCGTAACCCTGTCGCTGCTGCCCGCCGTACGGGTCGCCCGCGTACGGCTCCTGCGCGTAGCCCTGCTGTTCCCGGGAGTTGTCACCGAACGGGCCGCCCGGGCCCGTCTGGGCCTCAAGGGCCGCCCTGCGCTCCTCGCGCATCAGCGAGCGGTTGACCGGGTCCAGCTGACCCGGGTCCGCCGGGGCCTCGTAGCGCGAGTCGTCGAAGCCGAGCTCCGCCGCCGTGCGCATCGGGGCCTGCTGCGGCGCCGGCTCGAAGGCCTGCTGCTGCTCGGGGATGATCGAGGAGACGGTGAAGTCGTCCTGGCCGGAGCCCGGTTCGCCACCGCCACCGTGGGTGATGGCGTCCGGCAGCATGACCAGCGAGGTGGTCCCGGCCTGCTCGCCCGAGGGGCGCAGCTGGACCCGGATCCCGTGCCGGTCGGCCAGCCGGCCGACCACGAACAGGCCCATGCGCTGCGACACCGCGGCGTCCACGGTCGGCGGGTTGGCCAGCTTGTGGTTGATGTCGGCGAAGTCCTCGGCGGTGAGGCCGATGCCCTTGTCGTGGATCTCGACCATGACCCGGCCGTCGGGCAGCCGGGTCGCGGTGACCTTGACCTTCGTCTGCGGCGAGGAGAACGTGGTGGCGTTCTCCAGCAGCTCGGCGAGCAGGTGCACCAGGTCGGTGACGGCCTGGCCGTGGATCTCGCTCTCCGGCACGCCGGTCAGCTGGATGCGCTCGTAGGACTCCACCTCGGAGGAGGCGGCCCGCAGGACGTCCACCAGCGGAACCGGCTGGTTCCAGCGGCGGCCGGGCTCCTCGCCCGCGAGGACGAGGAGGTTCTCGCCGTTGCGGCGCATACGGGTGGCCAGGTGGTCCAGCTTGAAGAGGCTCTCCAGCTGGTCCGGGTCGGCCTCGTTGTTCTCCAGGTCGGTGATGAGGGTCAGCTGGCCCTCGATGAGCGACTGGTTGCGGCGCGAGAGGTTCGTGAAGATCGCGTTGACGTTGCCCCGCAGCATGGCCTGCTCGGCGGCGAGCCGGACGGCCTCGCGGTGCACCTGGTCGAAGGCGCGGGCGACCTCGCCGATCTCGTCCTGCGTGGTGATCGGGATCGGCTGCACCCGGGTGTCGACCCGGCCCGGGTCGGTGCGCGAGAGCTGGTCGACGAGGGAGGGCAGCCGCTGCTCGGCGATGCCGAAGGCGGCGGTACGCAGCTGACGCATGGAGCGGCTCATCTGGCGGGCCATGAGCCCGGCCAGGATGAAGGCGGCCAGCAGCGCGATGACGACGATGAGGCCGTTGACGATGGCGTCGGTCTTGGCGTCGGAGGAGATGCTCGCGGCCTCGTCCACCGCCTTGGTGACCAGCTCGTCCTCGACGGTGGCGTACCCCTCGAACTTCGCGGTCGCGGCCGCCATCCAGGTCGCGGGCGTGATGCCCTTGGCCGCCAGCTCCTCGGGGTCCTGCCCCTGGCCGATCTCCCGGGCCATGCCGTCGAAGACCGAGCCGTCGATGCTCGGCGGGGCCACGAAGGGCTCGCCCGCGGCCTCGGCCTGCTCCTTGGCCGCCTTGAGCTGCTTGGCGCCCTCGGCGGCCTTGCCGGCCATGACCTGCTTGAGCCGGTCGACGTCGTCCTGGGTGCCCCCGGAATTGAACTCGCCCAGCGCGATCTGCTCCAGGTAGTTGTACGAGCCGAAGGCCTTGACCTGGTCGTTGTACGTACCCGGCTTCTTGCTCGGGCGCACCAGGAGGTGCATGCCGATCGAGCGCTGAAGCGATTCTGCAGCCTTGGACAGCTCGATCGCGTAGACCGTACGGCCGTAGCTGGTGATGTTGCCGGTGCCGAGGCCGAGCTCGTTGGAGAACTCCATCAGCGAGTGCTGGACCTGGACGTAGCCCTCCTCGGTCTTCACCGGGTCCAGGGCCTGCGAGTAGGCGGCCTTGCGCAGCTCGGGAAGCTTGGGCTCCTCGCCCTTGAAGAGCTTCAGACGGCGCTCCAGGCCCGGCTTCGCGGGCATGTCCTTCACCGCGGCGTCGAACTTCCGCGCCGCCTCGTCGGTGGTGGCCCGGGTCTGCTCGACCACATCGGCGTCACGGTCGCCCGAGAGCAGCGGCTCGGCGGTGAGGTCCCGCTCGTTCAGGAGCGCCTGTCCGTAGTCGGACGCGGCGCGCACGACGACCGCGATCCTCTCGGCGTCCTGAGCCTCGCTCCACGTGTCGATGGAGCCCTTCACCTGGAAGCCGCCCATGACGAGGCCGACCAGCACCGGGATCAGGAGGATCGCGTTCAGCCGGGTGGCCACGCGCCAGTTGCGCGGGGACATCCGGCTGGTGCTGCCACCACCGGTGGGCTCCGTGCCGGGCGCATCCGCAGGGGACGACACAGCGCGCGACGGCGGGGTGAAGTTGCCCCGCTCGGGCTGCGCCGCGGAGCCCTCGTTGCTTCGCCTCACTCGACCAACAACCTCTCGGCGTCGGCACCTACGCTGTGCCGGATTATTCGTTCAGGGCGGTCCTACTGGGGAGTTCGTCGAATTGCAGCACGGGGACCGGTCCCGTTCCAAACAGTCGGAATCAGCGATTCCGAGTGGCCCAGACCTCAGATAAAACGGGCATAAAGAGCGAGCCCCGTCAAAAGGCGGGGCTCATGTGAGCGCAGTGGCACCGAATGGATGCGTCGGGTGGCGGCGTGGAGTCAATTCTCTCTCGAAACGTTATGAACACGGGGGCGGATCGTGTCAAACGACACAGGCCGCCCCCGCGTGACTACTGCAACTTCCGTATGCCGATATCGACTTACGCTGGGTGGAAGAACTACTTCAGGCGTGCCATCAGCGCGTGCTCGACCAGGGTGATCAGGCCGCTCTTGGCGTCGGCCCGGTGCCGGGCGTCCGTCGTGATGATGGGCGCGTCGGGCCCGATCTGGAGCGCCTCGCGTACTTCGTCGGGGGTGTAGGGCTGGTGTCCGTCGAAGCCGTTGAGGGCGATGACGAAGGGGAGCCCGCTGTTCTCGAAGTAGTCGACGGCGGGGAAGCAGTCGGCGAGGCGGCGGGTGTCGACGAGGACGACGGCGCCGATGGCGCCGCGGACCAGGTCGTCCCACATGAACCAGAAGCGGTCCTGACCGGGTGTACCGAAGAGGTACAGGATCAGGTCCTGGTCGAGCGTGATGCGTCCGAAGTCCATCGCGACGGTGGTCGTCGTCTTGTCCCCGGTGTGGGTCAGATCGTCGATGCCCGCTGACGCGGACGTCATGACGGCCTCGGTGCGCAGCGGGTTGATCTCCGACACGGCCCCGACGAACGTGGTCTTGCCCACGCCGAAGCCGCCCGCCACCACGATCTTCGCCGAGGTGGTGGCGCGGCCCGTACCGCCGTTAGAGCTTGCGAAGTCCACTGAGCACCCTTTCGAGCAGTGTCACATCCGGCGCGCCGCCGGCCTCTCCGTTGCCCGGCTGGTGGATGGCCACCATGCCGGCTTCCGCCAGGTCCGCCACCAGGATCCGGGCGACGCCGAGCGGCATCGACAGCAGTGCCGACACCTCCGCCACCGACTTGACCTCACGGCAGAGGTGGCAGATCCGCTGGTGCTCGGGGAGCAGGGTCCCCAGATGCGCGGGGTCTGCCGTCGTGCTGACCAGTGCCTCTATCGCGAGCTGGTAGCGCGGCCGGGTCCGGCCGCCGGTCATGGCATAAGGACGAACCAGCGGCTGGTCGCCTTCCCCGTCGTACGACGCGTGGTGCAGTGCGCCGTACGGATCGGGTGAGGCGGGTGGCGGGGTCATGAATCCTCCGGGCGTGACAGCAGGTTCTCGGCTTGCCGTCTGCAAGGGGCCGGTGAGGGGACTAAAGCGGCCTGACGGGTGAGGGTTGTGGGCATTACCTGGGGGGATCGTGTCGTGAATCCGCTGGATGGCCGCCTAGTGGAGCAGACTTCCTTGGAGTTCGGCGCGGAGGTCGGGCGTGAGGACGGTGCCCGCACGGTCGACCAGGAGGGCCATTTCGTACCCGACCAGACCGATGTCGGCGTCCGGGTGGGCCAGAACGGCCAGTGACGAACCGTCGGAGATGGACATGAGGAAGAGGAATCCCCTTTCCATCTCCACAACCGTCTGACTGACGGCGCCGCCCTCGAAGATCCGGGACGCACCCGCGGTCAGCGAGGTGAGACCGGACGCGACCGCCGCGAGCTGGTCGGCGCGGTCGCGCGGGAAACCTTCGGACATCGCCAGCAGCAGGCCATCCGCGGAGACCACCACCGTGTGGGACACCCCTGGGGTGTTGTCCACGAAGTTGGTGATCAGCCAGTTCAGATTCTGCGCGGCCTGACTCATGGGGCTCAACTAACGCTCCTGCTGGTGAGTGGGGCCGAGATGGATACTGCCGGTCTGCGGGCCGTTGTTGGCCTGCCGACCCTGCTGGATGCCCCGGCGGAGATTGGTCAGACGACCGCGCACGTCATCGGGCGCACGCGAAACCTGTGGTCCGGACTGGTGATTCTGCTGCTGCGCGGTCCCCGGAACCAAATTGGCGCGGGGAACACGGCGGGGCAGCCCGGAAGTGGTGACCCCGCCGGCGGCGGGCTTCTTGACCCGTTCGGCCTGGCGTACGAGCTCGTCGTTGGGCGAGGCCCGCCACGAGCTGGTGACCGAGGGGTCGGCCGCACCACGCCGGGGCATGGGCGGGACCGGCACATCGGAGGGGTCCGGAGCGGCCGGCGCCTGCGGTTCGGCGGGCGGCTGCTGGCCGCCCTGGCCCGGACCGTGGAACCAGTTCGTCTCCAGCGTGTCGTACAGCGGGGTACGGCCGTCCCCGGGACCGGCCGGCGGCAGGGCCTCCGGCTGCTGGGGCTGCTGCGGCAGCGCCGGACGGTACGGCGGAGCCTCGCCCGCCGGGGAGGCGGACGGCAGTGGCGCACCGAAGTCATTGCCCTCCGAGCCGCGCTGACGCGGCGCGGGCAGCTGCTGACCCTGGTCGTACTGCCCCTGGCCCAGCTGGTTCTGGCCCAGCTGGTTCTGGTCCGGCTGCTGCGGGACGCCGAAGTCGGGCCGCGCGAACTGTGCGGTGCTCGCCGGGTCCTGGCCCTGCGGAGCGCCCTGTGGGTACGACCGGTCCTGGGGAGCCGCCGGCGCCGAGAAGTCGGGCCGGGCGAACTCGGAGGTGGCGCCGGGGCCCTGGCGGTCGTCCGACGGACGCTGGTTCAGCGGGGCGTTGAACGACCGGTCCTGGCCGAGGTCCGCCGGACGGGCGAACTGCCCGGTCGCGTCGTGCTCCTCGTGACCGCGCGGGGTGTCCGCGCCCCAGCTGGTGGTCGCCGGCCGCTGCGGCTGCGGGTTGCCCCCCGGCAGCTCGGCACGCGGTCCACCGGGCGGCGGCAGTTGACGGCCGGGGCCGCCGGACTGCTGGAAGCCGCCCTGGGCGGGGCCGCTCTGCTCCTGACGCCCCTGGGGCTGCTGCGCTCCGGGGCCCTGCTGGTTCTGCTGGTTCGACTGGTTCTGCCAGCCGGACGGGTTCTGCTGGTTCGGCGGTGCGAACTGACCCTGGCGTCCGTTCTGCCCGGGGGAGGGCGGAGCGCCGTGCCCGAACAGGTTGGTCGCGTCACCGCGGCCCGGGGCCTCGCCCTGCGGGCCGCCCTGGCCGCCGCGGGCGCCGAGCCGGGCGCTGTTGCCGAAGGCGCCGGAGAGGCCGCCGCCCTGGCGCTGGGGCGCCGGACCCTGACCCGGGAAGTCCTGGCCGGGGAAGTCCTGGCCCGGTCCGCCGTTGTTCGGCTGGCCGCCGCCCTGGGGGCCCTGTGGACGGCCGGCACCGGTGTCCCGGGCCGGCAGTGCCGCCCGGGGGCCCGCGCCCGCGCCGACCTGGCCGCGCTGGGCACCCGGTCCACCGCCGAGGCTCTTGGCGCCCGGACCGGCCGGTCCGCCGCCCAGTCCCGCGCGCTGGCCGTTGCCTGCGCCGTTCCCGTTGCCCGCGAGCAGACCGCCCGGGGCGCCGGGCTGCTGTCCGGGGCCCTGCTTGGACGGGGGCTGCTTGCCGCCGTGCGCGACGTCGACGGGCAGCATGACCAGTGCGGTCGTCCCGCCGGAGTCCGAGGGGCGCAGCTGGATCCGGATGCCGTGTCGCAGCGACAGCCGGCCGACCACGAACAGACCCATGCGACGGGAGACGGAGACGTCCACGGTGGGCGGCTGCGCGAGCCGCTCGTTGATCGCGGCGAGGTCCTCGGGGGAGAGGCCGATGCCGGTGTCGTGGATCTCGACGAGCACCCGTCCGTCGGGCAGCGCGTGACCGGTGACCTTGACCTTCGTCTGCGGCGAGGAGAACGAGGTGGCGTTCTCCAGCAGCTCGGCGAGCAGGTGCACGAGGTCGTTGACGACCCGGCCGGCGACCTCGGTGGCGGGCACCGCGGACAGCTCGATGCGCTCGTACTGCTCCACCTCGGAGGCGGCGGCGCGGAGCACGTCGACCAGCGGGACGGGCCGGGTCCACCGGCGGCCCGGCTCCTCGCCCGCGAGGACGAGGAGGTTCTCGCCGTTACGGCGCATACGGGTCGCGAGGTGGTCGAGCTTGAAGAGCGAGGACAGCTGGTCCGGGTCGGCCTCGCGGGACTCCAGCTCGGAGATGAGCGAGAGCTGGCGCTGGATGAGGCCCTGCGAGCGGCGCGAGAGGTTGGTGAACATCGCGTTGACGTTGCCCCGGAGGAGGGCCTGCTCGGCGGCGAGGCGGACGGCCTCACGGTGCACGTCGTCGAAGGCCGCGGCCACCTGGCCGATCTCGTCCCGGGAGTGCACGCCGACCGACTCGACGGAGGTGTCGACGTCCTGCGGGTCGGTCTCGGAGAGCTGCTTGACGAGCTCGGGCAGCCGGTCCTGGGCGACCCGGGTGGCGGTGTCCTGCAGACGCCGCAGCGAACGGATCATGGAGCGGGCCACCACGAAGGCGCCGACGAGCGAGACGCCGAGCACGATGAGGATGACGGCGCCGTTGACGATCGCCTCGCGCTGGGAGGCCTGGCGCAGCTCGCGGGCCTTGGCCTCCATGTCGCTGAGGAGGGTGGCCTCGATCGTCTCCATGGCCTTGATCTTGATGGTGCTCTGGTCGTACCAGTCCAGGTACGACCGGACCTGCTTGCCCTCGATCCCGTTCGTGGTGTCCAGGATCCGCTTGGCGTACATGTTCCCGGCGTTGATCTCCGGGTTGCCGTTGTCCAGGGGCGCCATGAGCTCCTCGGCGCTCTCCCCGGTCGTCCCGTAGATCGTCTTGAACGAGGTGAGGGCCCGGGACTCCTTGGCGAGCGCGTTGGAGCCGAACTGCCGGTCGTTCGGGTTGAGGTGCGGCTCCTTGACCGAACCGCCCGGCAGGGCCGCGGCGATGACCGCGCGCTGGACCGAGGCGTACTCCTTGGCGGAGGAGAACGCCGCCAGGGCCCGGGTCCGCTTGATCATGTCCGGGTTGCTGGTCGCCTGCGCCATGTCCTGCGAGAGGCTCAGCAGCGAGGTGATCAGCTGGTTGTACTGGTCGATGGTGTTGAGGCTCGGCGCGCCCTCTTCGTACGCCGTCTTGCGGATCGTACGGATGGTGCCGAGCTGGGAGGCGATCTGCGAGATGCTCGCGTGGATGCTGTCCAGCGCCTCGTCGCCCTCGGAGTCACCGATCGAGTCGGTCTCGTCGAGGAAGGCGTCCTTGGCCCGGTCGGTCTTGTCCCGGGGCCCGGTGACCTTGTAGTCGGTGGGCTTGGACTTGTTGGACAGCGGACCGGCCGACTGGTCGCGCTCCACCTGGAGCGCCTGGGCGAGCGAGGTCGCCTGCTTGGTCATCTTCGTCAGCAGCTGCATGTGCTCCAGCTGCTGCATGTCGGTCATGGACTCGTTGATCCTCAGACCGCCCAGGCTGGTCGCGGCGACCACGGGGAGGGCGAGGAGTGAGACCAGTCGCGTGCTGATGCGCCAGTTACGGAGCGCTATGCGCGAACCCGTGTCGACCGGGCCGCGCGGCTGTGCGGGCGTGTTCGGCTCCGCGCCGCTGCTCGTCGTGGAGCCCGAGCGCTGCGCGCGGTCGTTGGTGTCGCCGGCAGCGGCCGGCCCGGGGTTCTGGGCGTGCTGGGGCGAGGAACCGCGGTCGGTCCCGCCGCGCGGCTCCTGTTCCGCCGGAGCGCTGCCATCCCTCTTGAAACGTCCCTGCACTAGCGTCGCAACCTCTGGACCAGGCGTCCCGCCCGCGTGTGCGGACAAGAACGGTGTCGGCGTCGTGGGGCACTGGACGCGCCCCATGGGTGGTCGTGTGAGTGACCGGCGTACTTCCCCCTCCCGCCGCCACTCGGCGCTGCGTTGCGCCCCTGCGCGCCGGCCTGAAACCCGCGGCGGTGCGTGGAATTCCAGCACAGTGCAGGATCTCCAACAAGGGCCATGTACCGGGCTGTGACCTGCGTGACACGTTGTGATGGGCGGGTGACAAGCAGTGGAGAGTGATCGTGGGTAAAGCGGACTATTGCGGAGGACTCACCTAGGGGCGGGGGGTGTCCCAGACGCGATGATCAGGAGCGGAATAGTGGATTCAGTGATGCATTGTCCGTTTTCTGGACCATGGT
This sequence comes from Streptomyces sp. McG3, assembly GCF_018619185.1. GTDB lineage: Bacteria > Actinomycetota > Actinomycetes > Streptomycetales > Streptomycetaceae > Streptomyces. The sequence continues at coordinate 10,910 of NZ_JAAXYC010000047.1, forward strand.
CAACTGTCCGCAATGGGTCAATTGTCGATTAGTTCGTGAGCAAACTCACATGATGATCGTCGCCTCATCCCGGCTTCGGCGGGGAATCGGATGTTTAGCCTGACGCTTTACAGGGATGGCGAATCCGACAAGCCGGCGCCGCGACGAGCGACGCCCTCACCGACAGGGTCCTGACGGCAGATGAAGACGACGACGATGTTCCGCAACATTGCCAACCCCCGGCGCACCACGCTGGCGCACCTCAAGGACGCCGAAGCGCTGCGGACGCCCCCCCAGCCGGAGCACGCCGCCGACCTGCCGACCGTGACGGCCAACCCGCGCCGCACCATCCTGATGGAAGCCCCGGTCACGGCCGCCCGGTAGGACCCGGCCGGCCACCGCCTTCCGTGCGCCCTCATACGCGAGGCTGTCCCCTCTCACCGCGTTAGCCTGGAGCGTCAGTCTTCAGTCAGCCAGCAAGTGAGGGGCGACAGCATCCCGTGCGCATCGCCAGGTTCTCCATCGACGGCAATGTCGCCTTCGGCGCCGTCGAGGGGCAGGGCACCGTGGAATCCGGTGACCTCGTCCTCGACATCATCAAGGGCATTCCGTACGCCGACTTCGAGCTCTCGGGCACCAAGGTCCCGCTGAACAAGGTCCGGCTGCTGCCCCCCGTGCTCCCCAACAAGGTCGTGGCCATCGGCCGCAACTACGCGGAGCACGCCGCCGAACTGGGCCACGAGGTCCCCGACGCGCCGATCACCTTCTTCAAGCCCACCACCTCGGTGATCGGCTCCGGCGACGCGATCGAGTACCCCTCCTTCTCCAACGAGCTGCACCACGAGGCCGAGCTGGCCGTGGTCATCGGCCGCATGTGCCGCGAGGTCCCCCGCGAGCGGGTCAAGGACGTCATCCTCGGCTACACCTGCGCCAACGACGTCACCGCCCGCGATGTGCAGCAGCGCGAGAAGCAGTGGGCCCGCGCCAAGGGCTTCGACACCTCCTGCCCGCTGGGCCCCTGGGTGGAGACCGAGGTGGACCCCCACGACCTCACCATCCAGGCGACGGTCAACGGCGAGCAGCGACAGCTCGGCCGCACCAGCGACATGGTCCGCTCCATCGAGGACCTGATCGTCCACATCACAGAGGCCATGACGCTGCTCCCGGGCGATGTGATCCTCACGGGCACCCCCGCGGGGGTCGGCCCCCTGCACGTCGGCGACGAGGTCGCCGTCACCATCGAAGGCATCGGCACTCTCACCAACAAGGTGATCAAGCGTGGCTAACGCACATGTACGCGTCCGTTTCTGTCCCTCCCCCACCGGCAACCCGCACGTGGGCCTGGTCCGGACGGCGCTCTTCAACTGGGCCTTCGCCCGGCACCACCAGGGCACCCTGGTCTTCCGGATCGAGGACACCGACGCGGCGCGCGACTCCGAGGAGTCCTACCAGCAGCTGCTCGACTCGATGCGCTGGCTGGGCCTGGACTGGGACGAGGGCCCCGAGATCGGCGGCCCGCACGCCCCCTACCGCCAGTCGCAGCGGATGGACCTGTACAAGGACGTCGCCGAGAAGCTGCTCGCCGCGGGGCACGCCTACCCCTGCTACTGCACCACCGAGGAGCTGGACGCCCGCCGCGACGCCGCCCGCGCCGCCGGGAAGCCGTCGGGCTACGACGGCCACTGCCGTGACCTCACCGCCGAGCAGACCGCCGCGTACGAGGCCGAGGGCCGCAGCTCGATCGTCCGCTTCCGGATGCCCGACGAGGCCATCACCTTCACCGACCTGGTCCGCGGCGACATCACCGTCCAGCCGGAGAACGTCCCGGACTACGGCATCGTCCGCGCCAACGGGGCCCCGCTCTACACGCTGGTCAACCCGGTCGACGACGCGCTGATGGAGATCACCCACGTCCTGCGCGGCGAGGACCTGCTCTCCTCCACCCCGCGCCAGATCGCCCTGTACCGGGCGCTCATCGAGCTGGGCATCGCCAAGGACACCCCCGCCTTCGGTCACCTGCCGTACGTCATGGGCGAGGGCAACAAGAAGCTCTCCAAGCGCGACCCGCAGGCCTCGCTCAACCTCTACCGCGAGCGCGGGTTCCTCCCCGAGGGCCTGCTGAACTACCTCTCGCTGCTGGGCTGGTCGATCGCCGAGGACCGCGACATCTTCTCGATGGACGAGCTGGTCGCCGCGTTCGACATCAAGGACGTCAACGCCAACCCGGCCCGCTTCGACCTCAAGAAGTGCGAGCACATCAACGCCGAGCACATCCGCATGCTGGAGGTGAAGGCCTTCACCGAGGCCTGCGGCCCCTGGCTGCGGGCCCCCTTCGCCCCCTGGGCCCCGGAGGCGTTCGACGCGGAGAAGTGGACGCGGATCGCCCCGTACGCCCAGACCCGGGTCACGGTGCTCTCCGACATCACCGACAACGTCGACTTCCTCTTCCTCGACGAGCCGGTGGAGGACGAGGCGTCCTGGACCAAGGCGATGAAGGGCGACCCGGTGGCCCTGCTCACCACGGCCCGCGCCCATCTGGAGGCGGCGGACTGGAGCGACCCGGAGTCCCTGAAGAACGCCGTCCTGACCGCCGGCGAGGCCCACGGCCTCAAGCTCGGCAAGGCGCAGGCCCCGGTCCGCGTCGCCGTCACCGGCCGCACCGTCGGCCTGCCGCTCTTCGAGTCCCTGGAGATCCTGGGCCGCGACAAGAGCCTGGCCCGCGTGGACGCCGCGCTGGCGAAGCTGACCGCGTAAGCAGGCAAGGGACGCCCCGAGGGGGCCGCGGCCGACCGGCTGCGGCCCTCTCGGCTTTCCAAGCCGCTTTTCCCCTCCGCGGCCTGCCGTCGACGGCTACCGTGAGGTCCATGCCGATCCGCGCCGTGCTCTGGGACATCGACGACACGATCTTCGACTACGCGAATGCCGACCGCATCGGTATGCGGCAGCACCTGGAGCGTGAGGGGCTGCCCGAGGCGTACGCGTCGGTGGACGTGGCCCTCGACGCCTGGAAGGCGCTGAGTGTTCGGCACTGGGCCCGGATGACCGCCGGTGAGACCGACTTCCGAGGACAGCGGCGGGACCGGGTGCGGGAGTTCCTCTCCCGCGATCTGGAGGATGCCGAGGCCGAGGCGTGGTTCGGCCGTCACGCCGCCCACTACGAGGCCGCCTGGACGCTCTTCCCGGACGTCCTGCCGGTGCTCGACCTGCTGGCACGCGACTACCGCCACGGAATCCTGTCCAACGCCAACACCGACCACCAGCAGCACAAGCTGACCGCGCTCGGCATCCGGGACCGCTTCGAAGCGATGGTCTGCGCGGTCGAGCTGGGGATCTCCAAGCCGGAGGCCGGAGCCTTCCACGCGGCCTGCGAGACGCTCGCACTGGAGCCGCACGAGGTGGCGTACGTCGGCAACGAGCCCGACATCGACGCCGGCGGCGCCGTCGCCGCCGGGCTGACCGGCATCTGGCTCGACCGGCGGGGCAGGGGCGGGAGGCCGGATCTCGTGACGATCACCGGGCTCGACCAGCTCCCCGGTCTGCTGGCGGGCCATACCCGTTTTGGAGCGCCGGACACCTTCGGGTAATGTTCTTTCTGCGCCGCCCGAGCGGGCCGAAAGATCCGGCCGGGAAGCGCAGACAGAGACGAAATCCCCACCAGGGGTTGCGTTTCAGTGGGCTATGGTGTAATTGGCAACACTACGGTTTCTGGTACCGTCATTCTAGGTTCGAGTCCTGGTAGCCCAGCGCAAGACCCAGCAGTACGAGCAAGATCAGCAGGACAAGCCCCCGTTGTGTAGCGGCCTAGCACGCTGCCCTCTCACGGCAGTAGCGCCGGTTCGAATCCGGTCGGGGGTACAGATCCTTCCCGCGAGAACATCATGGGTCGCACCCATCGCTCTCGATGCAGGATCGCTAGGGCCCCCGTTGTGTAGCGGCCTAGCACGCTGCCCTCTCACGGCAGTAGCGCCGGTTCGAATCCGGTCGGGGGTACTTGTCACACCATGGGCTATGGTGTAATTGGCAACACTACGGTTTCTGGTACCGTCATTCTAGGTTCGAGTCCTGGTAGCCCAGCGCAAGTCAGCAGTAAACGCGCCCCCGTTGTGTAGCGGCCTAGCACGCTGCCCTCTCACGGCAGTAGCGCCGGTTCGAATCCGGTCGGGGGTACAACAGAGCAGTACGGGAAGGCCCTTCACCTCGGTGGGGGGCCTTCCCGCTTGTCCGGAGCCGGGCGCGTCCGGGCCAAGTCCCGCGTTCGGCACCGTGGTTGCGCCCTGCGGGGGAGCCCGGAAAAGGAAAAAGGGCCGCCACGACACTGGGGCGGCCTTCGGGATGTTCGGTCACGAGGAAGTGGTGTGCGGCGTCAGCCCGTGCGGCGAAGAGCCTCGCTCAGCCGTGCCGCCGAGTCGATGACCGCCTGGGCGTGCATCCGGCCCGGGTGGCGGGTCAGCCGCTCGATCGGCCCGGAGACCGAGACCGCGGCGACCACCCGGTTCGACGGGCCGCGCACCGGGGCCGAGACCGAGGCGACGCCCGGCTCCCGCTCGCCGATCGACTGGGCCCAGCCCCGCCGCCGTACGCCGGAGAGCGCCGTCGCCGTGAACCTGGCGCCCTGGAGCCCCCGGTGCAGGCGCTCCGGCTCCTCCCAGGCCATCAGGATCTGGGCGGAGGAACCCGCCTTCATCGTGAGGGTCGAGCCGACCGGCACCGTGTCCCGGAGCCCGGACAGCCGTTCCGCCGCCGCCACGCAGATGCGCATGTCGCCCTGCCGGCGGTAGAGCTGCGCGCTCTCGCCGGTGATGTCGCGCAGGTGGGTGAGCACCGGTCCGGCCGTGGCCAGCAGGCGGTCCTCGCCCGCCGCGGCTGCCAGTTCCGACAGCCGGGGGCCGAGAATGAACCGGCCCTGCATATCCCTCGCCACCATCCGGTGGTGTTCCAGTGCCACGGCCAGTCGATGGGCCGTGGGCCGTGCGAGCCCGGTCGCCGCGACCAGCCCGGCGAGGGTGGCCGGACCGGACTCCAGGGCGCTCAATACCAGAGCTGCCTTGTCGAGAACGCCGACGCCGCTAGAGTTGTCCATACGACGATACTCCCGTCTCACTCTGTGAAACGCAAGTTCAATTTCCGGCGGAAGTTGCGAACCTGTAGGGGCGGCCGCACAACGGCTCGTAGCCACCGCCCCGCACGGGGGTCCGGACGGAGGCACACCGATCTCTAGTTGGGCCGGCGAAGACGCCGGCCGGAGGGAAAGCGATGGGTAGGACACTCGCGGAAAAGGTCTGGGACGACCATGTCGTCCGGCGCGCGGAGGGCGAGCCCGACCTTCTCTTCATCGATCTGCACCTGCTGCACGAGGTGACCAGCCCGCAGGCCTTCGACGGGCTGCGCCAGGCCGGACGTCCGGTACGACGCCTCGACCTCACCATCGCCACCGAGGACCACAACACCCCGACCCTCGACATCGACAAGCCGATCGCCGACCCGGTCTCCCGCGCCCAGCTGGAGACCCTGCGCAAGAACTGCGCGGACTTCGGCGTCCGGCTGCACCCGCTGGGCGACGTCGAGCAGGGCGTGGTGCACGTGGTCGGCCCGCAGCTGGGGCTGACCCAGCCCGGCACCACCGTGGTCTGCGGCGACTCCCACACCTCCACGCACGGCGCGTTCGGCGCGCTGGCGTTCGGCATCGGCACCAGCCAGGTGGAGCACGTCCTCGCCACCCAGACGCTGCCGTTGGCCCGCCCGAAGACCATGGCCATCACGGTCGAGGGCGAACTGCCCGACGAGGTCACCGCGAAGGACCTGATCCTGGCGATCATCGCCCGGATCGGCACCGGCGGCGGCCAGGGCTACATCCTCGAATACCGCGGCTCCGCCATCGAGAAGCTCTCGATGGAGGCCCGGATGACCATCTGCAACATGTCGATCGAGGCCGGCGCCCGCGCGGGCATGATCGCCCCGGACGCCACCACCTTCGACTACCTCAAGGGCCGCGACCACGCCCCCGAGGGCGAGGACTGGGACGCCGCCGTCGCGTACTGGAAGACCCTGCGCTCCGACGACGACGCGGTGTTCGACGCCGAGGTCGTCATCGACGCCACCGTACTGGCCCCGTTCGTCACCTGGGGCACCAACCCCGGCCAGGGCGCGCCCCTGTCGGCCAACGTCCCCGACCCGGCTTCGTACGAGGACGCCTCGGAGCGCTTCGCCGCCGAAAAGGCCCTGGAGTACATGGGGTTGACCGCCGGGCAGCCGCTGCGTGACATCAACGTCGACACCGTCTTCGTAGGTTCGTGCACCAACGGCCGCATCGAGGACCTGCGTAACGCGGCGTCGATCCTGGACGGCCGCAAAGTCGCGACAGGGGTACGGATGCTGGTCGTCCCCGGCTCGGTCCGGGTCGCGCTCCAGGCCGTCTCCGAGGGCTTGGACAAGGTCTTCACCGAGGCCGGCGCCGAATGGCGGCACGCGGGTTGCTCGATGTGCCTCGGCATGAACCCCGACCAGCTGGCCCCCGGCGAGCGCTCCGCCTCCACCTCGAACCGTAACTTCGAGGGCCGGCAGGGCAAGGGCGGCCGCACCCATCTGGTCTCGCCCCAGGTCGCCGCCGCCACCGCGGTGCTGGGCCATCTGGCCTCGCCCGCCGACCTGTCCGACGCCCGTACCCCCGCCGGAGTCCGATAGCCATGGAAGCATTCACCACGCACACCGGCCGGGCCGTTCCGCTGCGCCGCAGCAACGTCGACACCGACCAGATCATCCCCGCGCACTGGCTGAAGAAGGTCACCCGCGACGGGTTCGAGGACGGGCTCTTCGAAGCCTGGCGCAAGGACGAGAACTTCGTCCTCAACCGCCCCGAGCGCCAGGGCGCCTCGGTCCTGGTCGCCGGTCCCGACTTCGGTACGGGCTCCTCCCGCGAACACGCGGTCTGGGCCCTGCAGAACTACGGCTTCAAGGCCGTCGTCTCCTCCCGCTTCGCCGACATCTTCCGGGGCAACTCGCTGAAGAACGGGCTGCTCACCGTGGTCCTGGAGCAGCAGGTCGTCGACGCGCTCTGGGAGCTGACGGAGGCCGACCCGACCGCCGAGGTGACCGTCGACCTGGAGGCGCGCCAGGTCCGCGCCGAGGGCATCACCGCCGACTTCGAGCTCGACGAGAACGCCCGCTGGCGACTGCTCAACGGCCTCGACGACATCAGCCTCACCCTTCAGAACGAAGCGGACATCGCCGCGTACGAGGCGGTCAGGCCCGCCTTCAAGCCGCGTACCATTGCCGCCTGAGCAGCGCTTTTCCAGGACTGCGCCCCCTGCCTCCCGGCAGGGGGCGCAGTCGCTTGTTGAGACCCCGTCGGGCGACAACTCGCCCCAGATGGCACAATCGGTGCATGGAACGCGACAGCCAACTCAAGCTCTATGGCCAAGTCGCCGACCGATTGAAGGAAGCGCACGCGAAGGTGCGTGCACTGCAAGTCCCGGAGAGCGTACGGATGGCGCTGACCCGGAAGCTGCTGGTCGTCACGGCCGCGGCGAAGCACGATCTCCCGGACGCGGCAAGGCGTCTGGACCGGATGATGAAGGACCTCGATGAGGGCCGATTCCCCGAAGGTGACTGACACGTGGAACTGCGCATCGGTCGACTTCGTTGCGGCACTAGGGTGATTAGCCCGTTTCGTGTTTGATTTGCGGTATATATCTGCCTAACGTGCGAAAAAGCTTGAACACTTTCGTTCTGGCAATGTCTCCGAAGGGGAAGACGTGAACAAGGCGCAGCTCGTAGAAGCGATTGCCGACAAGGTCGGCGGCCGTCAGCAGGCCGCAGACGCTGTCGACGCGGTACTCGACGCGATCGTCCGTGCCGTTGTCGCCGGGGACCGTGTCTCGGTCACCGGCTTCGGCTCGTTCGAGAAGGTCGACCGCCCCGCCCGGTACGCCCGCAACCCGCAGACGGGTGAGCGCGTCCGGGTCAAGAAGACCTCGGTGCCCCGCTTCCGCGCGGGCCAGGGTTTCAAGGACCTGGTGAGCGGCTCGAAGAAGCTCCCCAAGAACGACGTGGCCGTCAAGAAGGCCCCCAAGGGCAGCCTCTCGGGCGGCTCCTCCGCCGCCCGTACGACGGTGAAGGCCGCCGCAGCCAAGAAGTCGGCCGCCAAGAAGGCCACCGCGAAGAAGACCACCGCCAAGAAGGCGACTCCGGCGAAGAAGACCACCGCCGCAGCCAAGAAGGTCACCGCGAAGAAGACCACCGCGACGGCGAAGAAGGCGTCCGCGGCCGCGAAGAAGGCGACCCCGGCCAAGAAGACCGCGACGGCCGTCAAGAAGACCGTCGCCAGCAAGACCGCGCCCGCCAAGAAGACCACGGCGAAGAAGGCGCCCGCGAAGAAGACCACGGCGCGCAAGACCACGGCCAAGAAGGTCACCGCACGCAAGAAGTGAGACCGGGCACCCGCTCGATCGTCACAACGCGCCGGGCCGGGCTCCCCTCCGGGGGAGCCCGGCCCGCGGGCTTTCCGGGCCCCGTTCGGCCCAGCGGTCCCGATCCGGTCGGGGCGGAGTCAGAACGTCTGCAGCGTCACCAGGGTGATCCGCAGGTCCGCTCCCTCACCCTCGCCCTCGATCCGCACCCGCTGCCCCGGACGCAGCAGCAGCAGACCGCCCGCGTCGAAGGCCGGGGCGTCGAAGTCCACCGGGGTGCCGTCGTCCAGCAGCACGCTGCCGCCGCGGGTCTCGGGGTCGTACGTGTACGAGGTCGCCTGCATGGGCGGCAGCCTATCGGTCACGGGACGGCGCGGTCGCGGCCGCGACCCGCGCCGTGTGCGACCCCACCCCCAGGGTCAGGGCGACCCGCAGATCCTCGCCCGTATCCACGTCCCGGCGCACCGAGTCGACGCCGGACAGCGCTATTTCCACCGCCCCCGACGCCAGGTGCCGGGCCCCGGACGGACCACCGAATGCCGGACGGAATTCCGCACCGCCCGCGGCGGCCAGAAATGTCGTTCCGATTCCTGCCGCGTCCCGGAGAAAAGTGCTGGGAAAAGCGGAAGCAAAATCGAGCACCCGCGCCAATTCGTCGGTGCGCAGTGCCGGCAGATCCGCGTTGAGCGCGGCCACCGCGGCGGCGGGCCGCAGGGCCCGCACGGAGCGTGCGCCGTGCGCGAGTGCGGCGTTGAGCCCGGCCGCCGGAGCGTCCGGCACGATCCGCGCGCCGAGCGCGGAAAGAGCCGCCGCGGCCACGGCATCGTCCGTGACGACCACCACATCCCGCACCAGGGAACAGGCCAGCGCCGCGGCCACCGTGTCCTGGGCGAACGCCAGGGCCAGCCGGGGCCGCGCATCCTCGCCCGCCGCTTGCCCCAGGCGGCTCTTGGCCCGTGCGAGCGGCTTCAGTGGAACGACCAGGGACCAGGGCCCAGCCGGATCGGTGTTCGTGGCGATCTCCCCCTCCGTACGCGTCAGCACTTATTCTCGCCTGCCGGTACGACAACCTGGAGGTCCGCTACCGAACGTGAGGCGTACGGTGTTCTCGACAGAGCAGGGGCCTGGGGCGAGACTTGACCGTCAGTAGCCAGGCTGCAGGTCGAAATTCCTTAAGGAAGGTGTCCGAGTGTCCCGCCGCAGAATCGGCTTTTGGTACCGCCTGGCGGCGGTCATCGCCAAGCCGCCATTGGTGGTTCTGTTCAAGCGCGACTGGCGGGGGATGGAACACATTCCGGCCGACGGCGGATTCATCACCGCCGTCAATCACAACTCCTATCTGGACCCGCTCTCCTACGGCCACTTCCAGTACAACACCGGGCGGGTGCCGCGGCTCCTGGCGAAGGCAGGACTCTTCCGCACCCCGTTCGTCGGGATGATGCTGCGCGGCACCGGCCAGATCCCCGTCTACCGCGAGACCACCAACGCCCTGGACGCCTTCCGGGCCGCCGTGGACGCCATCGAGCGCGGCGAGTGCGTCGCCTTCTACCCCGAGGGCACCCTCACCCGGGACCCCGACATGTGGCCGATGGCAGGCAAGACCGGGGCCGCCCGGGTCGCCCTGATGACGAAGGCGCCCGTCATCCCCGTCGCCCAGTGGGGCGCCAACCTCGCGATGCCGCCGTACGCCAAGGAGAACAAGTTCCGGCTGTTCCCCCGCAAGACGCTCCAGGTGCAGGCCGGACCGCCCATCGACCTCAGCCGCTTCCACGGCCTGGAGCCGACCCCCGAGGTGCTCCGCGAGGCGACCGAGGTCATCATGGCGGCGGTCACCCGCGAGCTGGAGGACCTGCGCGGCGAGAAAGCGCCCGCCGAGCTCTACGATCACCGCAAAGCCCGTGCTGAGCAACGGCGCAGGGCTCAGGGAAAGGGACCCACGTGACGCACCCCGTAAAAGCAGCCGTCTTCGGAACCGGCTCATGGGGTACGGCCTTCGCCGTGATCCTCGCCGACGCGGGCTGCGAGGTCACCCTCTGGGGCCGCCGCGCCGAGGTCGCCGAGACCATCAACACCACCCGTACCAACCCGGACTACCTCCCGGGCATCGCGCTCCCCGACTCCATCCACGCCACCACGGACGCCGCCGAGGCCCTGCGCGGGGCGGAGTTCGCGTTCCTCGTCGTGCCCTCCCAGACGCTGCGGGCCAACCTCGCCGACTGGGCCCCGCACCTGGAGCCGGACACCGTCCTGGTCTCCCTGATGAAGGGCGTCGAGCTGGGCACCGCGGAGCTGATGAGCGAGGTGATCGCGGACGTCACGAAGGTCTCCGCCGACCGCATCGCCGTCGTGTCGGGACCCAACCTGGCCAAGGAGATCGCCGAGCGGCGCCCCGCGGCGGCCGTCGTCGCCTGCGCCGACGAGTCCGTGGCCCAGCGCCTCCAGGCCGCCTGCCACACCTCGTACTTCCGGCCGTACACCAACACCGACGTGGTCGGCTGCGAGCTCGGCGGCGCCGTGAAGAACGTCATCGGCCTCGCCGTCGGCATCGCGGACGGCATGGGCCTCGGCGACAACACCAAGGGCTCCCTCATCACCCGGGGCCTCGCCGAGACCACCCGACTGGGTCTGGCCATGGGCGCGGACCCGTTGACGTTCTCCGGACTCGCGGGCCTGGGCGATCTGGTGGCCACCTGCTCCTCGCCGCTCTCGCGCAACCACACCTTCGGCACCAACCTCGGCCGCGGCATGACGCTCCAGGAGACGATCGCCGTCACCAAGCAGACCGCCGAGGGCGTCAAGTCCTGCGAATCCGTCCTCGATCTGGCCCGCAGGCACGGGGTCGACATGCCCATCACCGAGACCGTCGTCTCGATCGTCCACGAGGGCAAGTCCCCGGTCGTCGCCGTCAAGGAGCTGATGTCGCGGAGCGCCAAGGCCGAGCGACGCTGACGTCTCCCTTACCAGCAGGTACGCTCATCGCGATATGAGCAGCGAGAACCTCCCCCAGAGCCCTGAGCGCGCCGAGAGCCCTGTGCCGCAGCGCCGCAAGCCCCGCGTGGCTGTCGTGTTCGGCGGCCGCAGCTCCGAACACGGCATCTCGGTCGTCACGGCCGGCGCCGTCATGAGGGCCATCGACCGGACCAAGTACGACGTCCTGCCGATCGGCATCACGACGGACGGCCGCTGGGCGCTCACCGCCGACGAGCCCGAACGCATGGCCATCACCGACCGCAAGGTCCCCGACGTGGACCGGCTCACCGAGTCCGCCGAGGGCAGCGTCGTGCTCTCCGTGGACCCCGGCAGCCGTGAGGTCCTCTACAGCGAACCCGGCTCGGTGCCCAAGGCGCTGGGCGAGGTCGACGTCGTCTTCCCCGTGCTGCACGGCCCGTACGGGGAGGACGGCACTCTCCAGGGACTCCTCGAACTCTCCGGTGTGCCCTACGTCGGCGCTGGTGTCCTCGCCTCCGCCGTCGGCCAGGACAAGGAGTACATGAAGCGCGTCTTCCTCTCCTTCGGGCTGCCGGTCGGACCGTACGAGGTCGTTCGCCCCCGCGAGTGGGACAACGACCCCGCGGCCGCCCGCAGGCGGATCGTGGACTTCGCCGGCCAGCACGGCTGGCCGCTCTTCATCAAGCCCGCCCGCGGCGGCTCCTCGATGGGCATCACCAAGGTCGACTCCGTCGAAGGACTCGACGAGGCGATCGAGGAGGCCCGCCGCCACGACCCGAAGTTCCTCGTCGAGTCGCTGCTGCGCGGCCGCGAGATCGAGTGCGGCGTGCTGGAGTTCGAGGACGGCCCGCGCGCCAGCGTGCCCGCCGAGATCCCGCCGGTCACCGCGCACGACTTCTACGACTTCGAGGCCAAGTACATCGACTCGGCCGCCGGGCTCGTGCCCGCACCGCTCACCGAGGAGCAGACCGCCGAGGTCCAGCGGCTCGCCGTCGCCGCCTTCGACGCCGTCTCCTGCGAGGGCCTGGTGCGCGCCGACTTCTTCCTCACCGAGGACGGCTCCTTCGTCATCAACGAGATCAACACCCTGCCGGGCTTCACCCCGATCTCCATGTACCCGCGCATGTGGCAGGAGAGCGGCGTCAGCTACCCGGAGCTGGTCGACCGGCTGATCCAGGCCGCGTTGAGCCGCTCCACCGGACTGCGCTGACGAAGCCGGCGGCCGGCCTTCAGAACTTGCTCGGTACCGTCTTCGCGACCGGGCCGGCGAACGAGGCCAGCGGCGTGATGTCGTGGGCGTACGTCGAGTCCAGCGTGACCTCGACGTACGCCTTGCGGTACGTGGTGGTGAACCGCGGACCGGAGTCCTCGGGCTCCTCCAGCATCCACTGCACCCCGTCCGCCTCGACGCCCTGTGACTGGGGGTCGTCCATCTTGGCGGGCCGGGGGACCCCGCAGCGCAGTACGATCGCCCCGTCCCCCCAGCCGGCGGTCAGCTCCGAATCCGGGGAGGGGTCGCCGCGTTCCAGTTCGAGGACGGTCTCCGGCAGTGCCTCGTGCAGGGCCTCGCAGTACGCTGCGGCCTCCGGGGACGGTGTGGGAACCGTGATCGAGGGCTGCGCGTCGCTGAGGGAACAGCCCGCCGCGGCCAGCACGAGCACGGCAGCGGACGGACCGAGGAATACCGAGCGGGGGGAACGGCGGGCGGATGACGTCACCGGCCCAGCCTAGACGGGGGTCAGAGGTGGACGACCGGGCAGGTCAGGGTTCGTGTGATGCCGTCCACCTGCTGCACCTTGGCGACCACCATGCGGCCGAGTTCATCGACCGTGTCTGCTTGGGCCCGCACGATCACGTCGTACGGACCGGTGACGTCCTCTGCCTGGATGACTCCCGGGATCTTGGAAATGGTCTCGGCGACGATCGACGCCTTGCCCACTTCGGTCTGGATGAGGATGTACGCCTGTACCACGGAACCTCCAGGGCGGCCACGAGGATCATGTGGGGGAAAGGGACGCCACGTTATCGCGTTGCCGCGGGCCACGGGGAGACCTACGGGCCGGATGACGTCCACAGCGTGGCGGACAGAGCGCAGAAGTTGACGTATCTCTTGACGGTACCGACAGCACAGACGGCTCGCGACCGGGGGCCCGGACGGGTGTCCGGGGCGATAAAGGAGAGGTGAGACTCGGTGAAGGGAACCGTGGGCGAGTTGGGGGAGTTCGGGCTCATCAGAGAGCTCACGTCCCGGCTCACCACCACTCCGGCGGTACGGCTGGGGCCCGGCGACGACGCCGCGGTCGTGGCCGCCCCCGACCGCAGGGTCGTGGCCAGTACGGACATCCTGCTGGAAGGCCGGCACTTCCGGCGTGACTGGTCGACGGCGTACGACGTCGGCCGCAAGGCCGCCGCACAGAACCTCGCCGACATCGCGGCCATGGGCGCCGTGCCCACCGCGCTGCTCCTCGGCCTCGTCGTCCCCGCCGACCTCCCCGTCACCTGGGCCGCCGAACTGATGGACGGACTGCGCGACGAGTGCCAGGTGGCGGGCGCCGCCGTGGTCGGCGGCGATGTGGTCGGCGGTGACACGATCACCGTCGCGATCACCGCCCTCGGCGACCTGCGCAACCATGAACCGGTCACCCGGGCCGGGGCCCGCCCCGGTGACGTCGTCGCGGTCACCGGCTGGCTCGGCTGGTCCGCCGCCGGATACGCCGTGCTCTCCCGCGGCTTCCGCTCGCCCCGCGCCTTCGTCGAGGCCCACCGCCGTCCCGAACCGCCGTACCACGCGGGCCCCGCGGCGGCCGGGCTCGGCGCCACCGCGATGACCGACGTCAGCGACGGCCTCGTCGCGGACCTCGGGCACATCGCGGAGTCCAGCAAGGTCCGCATCGACCTGCGCTCCGGCCTCATCGACATCCCCTCGCAGATGTCCGACATCGGCCAGGCCGTCGGCGTCGATCCGCTCCAGTGGGTGCTGACCGGGGGAGAGGACCACGCGATCGTGGCGACCTTCCCTCCGGACGTGAAGCTGCCCGCCCGCTGGAAGGTGATCGGCGAGGTCCTCAACCCCTCCGCCCTGCCCCAGGTCACCGTCGACGGCGCGCCCTGGACCAGCAAGGGCGGCTGGGACCACTTCGGCTCCATCGAGGACACCCACCCGCCCCGGTGACCATTAGATTGCTGCGTATGCCCATACGTACCGCTGTACCGCCCCGCGTGCTCACCGTCGCCGGATCAGACTCCGGCGGCGGTGCGGGGATCCAGGCCGATCTGAAGACGATGCTCGCGCTCGGTGTGCACGGCATGAGCGTGCTCACCGCTGTCACCGCACAGAACTCCCTCGGCGTCCAGGGCGCGTGGGAGCTTCCGGTGGAGGCCGTACGCGCCCAGTACCGCAGTGTCGTCGACGACATCGGGGTCCAGGCCGTGAAGACCGGAATGCTCGCCTCCGCCGTCCTCGTGGAGACCGTCGCCGAACTCCTCGCCGGAACCGACGCCCCCGTCGTCGTCGACCCGGTCGGCGTCTCCAAGCACGGCGACGCGCTGCTCGCCGCCGAGGCCCTCGACTCCGTACGGACGAAGCTGCTGCCCGTCGCCACCGTCGCCACCCCGAACCTCGACGAAGTGGCCCAGCTCACCGGGGTCACGGTCACCGACGAGAGCGGAATGCGCCGGGCCGCCGAGGAGATCCTCTCCTTCGGGCCGCGCTGGGTCGTGATCAAGGGCGGCCACCTGCCCGGTGAGGCGGTGGACCTGCTCACCGACGGGAGCGCGGAACACTGGCTGCGCGCTCCCCGGTACGACAACCGTCACACCCACGGCACCGGCTGCACCCTGGCCTCGGCCATCGCCTCCGGGCTCGCACTCGGGAAGGACGTGCCCACGGCGGTACGGGACGCGAAGACGTACGTGACCGGCGCGATCGAGGCCGGCTTCCCGCTCGGCGGCGGCATCGGCCCCGTCGACCACGGCTGGGAGACCCGTCCGGCCCGCTCACCCGGCACCGGCCCGGCCGTCTGATCACCACCCGGGCACAGCAAAAAGCCGGTCCACCGAGATGGACCGGCTTTTTGGGCAACCGGCAGGCTGCGCTACGACGGGGACGTCAGCGCGCGACCTTGCCGGCCTTGATGCACGAGGTGCAGACGTTGAGCCGCTTCGGCGTCCGACCGACCACGGCACGCACGCGCTGGATGTTGGGATTCCAGCGACGGGACGTACGGCGGTGCGAGTGCGAAATGCTGTTGCCGAAGCT
This sequence comes from Streptomyces sp. McG3, assembly GCF_018619185.1. GTDB lineage: Bacteria > Actinomycetota > Actinomycetes > Streptomycetales > Streptomycetaceae > Streptomyces. The sequence goes on from NZ_JAAXYC010000047.1 coordinate 26,501, forward strand.
CGGCCCCTTGCCGCAAACGTCGCAGTTGGCAGCCACGGGTCACTCCAAAGACTTCAGATGCACTTACAGTGAAATCCGGCGCGCCGGAATCATTTGACTGAAGTGGCGGTACCGGAGGAATGGCCCGACTCTCATCGGGCAACCGGAGCAGCATACAACGCCTGCTTCGGAGATACGAAACTACCACGGGTCGGCCCCCGCCCCGCCCGCCCCCTGTCCGGACCGGAACCCCGGCAGGCGGGCTAACCTGCGGTGCAGTCCGTCGCCACGGCCGATCGAGGAGGACCATCGGTGCCGCAGCTCCCCGACGATCTGAACGCCGTCGCGGTGCGCACGTGGTGCTCACTGGCCCTGGAGGCCCTTGGCCGGGAGCGCGCGGAGATCGACGCGATCAACGTCTACCCCATCGCCGACGGGGACACCGGCACCAACCTCTATCTGACCGTCGAGTCCGCCGCCGCGGCCGTCGAAGCGGTGTTCGCCGCGCACGAGACCGGGGCCACCGCGCCCGCCACCGCCGACGCCGTACGCGCCATGGCGCACGGCGCCCTGATCGGCGCCCGCGGGAACTCCGGCACGATCCTGGCCCAGCTGCTGCGCGGCATGGCCGGGGTGCTGGCCGACGGCGGCGACGCGGCTCACCTGCGCCTCGCCCTCACCCGGGCCGCCGACGCCGCCCGCCGGGCCGTCGCCCACCCCGTCGAGGGCACCGTGCTCACCGTCGCCGCCGCTGCCGCAGAGGCCGCCGCGGGCGAGTCCGCCGCGGGCGGGGAATCCGACCTGCGCACCGTCGTGCACGCCGCGTACGCCGGAGCACTCGCGGCCCTCGCGAGGACGCCCGATCAGCTCGCCGTCCTCGGCCGGGCGGGCGTGGTCGACGCCGGGGGCCGGGGACTGGTCGCGGTCCTCGGCGCACTGGTGGAGACCGTGACCGGGCAGGCCCCGGTACGGGGTCCCCGCACCGGGCCCGGGAGGACGCCCGCGCCCGTGGACGGCGGCTCCGTGGTGGGCCTGCCGGTGGGCGGCACCCCGGAGGGGGCGGGGCCGCTGGACTGCCCCGAGGACGGGGGCGCCGGGCCCGCGTTCGAGGTGATCTACCTCCTGGAGGCCCGTGACGAGCAGGTGGCCCGGCTGCGCACCCGGCTCGACGCCCTCGGCGACTCCCTGGTCGTGGTGGGCGGCGACGGGCTCTGGCACGTCCACGTCCACGTCGACGACGCCGGGGCCGCCGTGGAGGCGGGCGTCGAGGCCGGGCGGCCGTACCGCATCCGGATCACCCACTTCGCCACCGAGAGCGGCCACGACCTCCGCGTCCAGGCCGAACCCACCCAGCGCGCCGTCGTCGTCGTGGTCCCCGGGGACGGACTGGCCGGGCTCTGCACCGAGGCCGGCGCCACCACCGTGATCGCCCGCCCGGGCGAACCGCCCGCCAGCGGCGAACTGGTCGACGCCATCCGCCGCGCCCACGCCCGCGAGGTGGTGCTGCTGCCCAACGACGCCGCCCTGCGCCACACCGCCGCCGCGGCCGCCGAACAGGCCAGGACCGAGGGGGTCCGGGTCGCCCTCGTCCCCACCCGGGCCGCCGTCCAGGGCATCGCCGCCCTCGCCGTCCACGAGCCCGACCGGGGCTTCGACGAGGACGTGGTCGCCATGACAGCGGCCGCCGGCGCCACCCGCTACGCCGAACTGGCCGTCGCGGAGCGCCAGTCGTGGACCATGGCCGGGATCTGCCAGGCCGGGGACATCCTCGGCCTGATCGACGGCGACGTGGCCGTGATCGGCGCCGACGTCCCGGCCACCGCCCGCACCGTCCTCGACCGGATGCTGGCGGCGGGCGGCGAGCTGGTCACCCTCGTCCTCGGCGAGGACGTCCCCGACTCGCTGGCCGACGTGCTGGAGGAACACGTGCGCGAGGGCTACCTCGCCGTGGACACCGTGGTCTACCGGGGCGGGCACCAGCGCGCCCCCCTGCTGATCGGCGTCGAGTAGCGGACCCACCGCCGTGCCCGCCGGACAGCTGTCAGTGCCGTGGTGTGCAATGGATCGCGTGTCCTCGTTCGATGAACCTCTTCTGAAGCTGCTCGGCGGAGCCACCGCGAAGGTGATGGCCGAACACCTCGACCTGCACACGGTCGGTGATCTGCTGCACCACTACCCGCGGCGGTACGAGGAGCGCGGCAAGCTGACCGCGCTCGCCGACCTCCCGTTGGACGAGCACGTCACGGTCGTCGCCCAGGTCGCCGACGCCCGGATCCTGATGTTCAACAACGGCCGGGGCAAACGCCTGGAGGTCACCCTGACCGACGGCAGCGGCCGCCTCCAGCTGGTCTTCTTCGGCCACGGCGTCCACAAGCCGCACAAGGAGCTGCTCCCGGGCCGCCGGGCGATGTTCGCGGGCAAGGTCTCCGTCTTCAACCGCAAGATGCAGCTGGCCCACCCCACGTACCAACTGCTCGACGCCTCCGACGCCGACGAGGCGACCGAGGCCGTGGACGCCTTCGCCGGACGGCTGCTGCCGATCTACCCCGCCTGCAAGCAGCTCGACTCCTGGCGGATCGCCAAGGCCGTCGACGCCGTGCTGCCCAGCGCGCGGGACGCGGTGGACCCGCTGCCGCCCTCCCTGCGCGAGGGCCGGGGCTTCACCTCGCTGCCCGAGGCGCTGCTGAAGGCGCACCGCCCGCAGACGAAGGCGGACGTCGAGGACGCCAGGGCCCGGCTCAAGTGGGACGAGGCGTTCGTCCTCCAGGTCGCCCTGGCCCGCCGCCGGTACGCCGACACCCAACTGCCCGCCGTCGCCCGCCGCCCCGTCGCGGACGGCCTGCTGGACGCCTTCGACGCCAAGCTGCCCTTCACCCTCACCGAGGGCCAGGAGAAGGTCAGCAAGGAGATCTTCGACGACCTGGCCACCGAGCACCCCATGCACCGCCTCCTCCAGGGCGAGGTCGGCTCCGGGAAGACCATGGTGGCCCTGCGCGCCATGCTCACCGTGGTCGACGCCGGCGGCCAGGCCGCGATGCTCGCCCCCACCGAGGTCCTCGCCCAGCAGCACCACCGCTCGATCACCGAGATGATGGGGGAGCTGGCCGAGGGCGGCATGCTCGGGGGCTCGGACCGGGGGACCAAGGTCGTCCTGCTCACCGGCTCCATGGGCATGGCCGCCCGCCGCCAGGCCCTGCTCGACCTGGTCACCGGCGAGGCGGGGATCGTCATCGGCACCCACGCCCTCATCGAGGACAAGGTCCAGTTCCACGACCTGGGCCTGGTCGTCGTGGACGAACAGCACCGCTTCGGCGTGGAACAGCGCGACGCCCTGCGCTCCAAGGGGAAGCAGCCGCCCCACCTCCTGGTCATGACCGCCACCCCCATCCCCCGTACGGTCGCGATGACCGTCTTCGGCGACCTGGAGACCTCCGTCCTGGACCAGCTCCCGGCCGGCCGCTCCCCGATCGCCAGCCATGTCGTCCCCGCCAAGGACAAGCCCCACTTCCTCGCCCGCGCCTGGGAACGCGTCCGCGAGGAGGCGGAGAACGGCCACCAGGCGTACGTGGTCTGCCCCCGCATCGGCGACGACGCGGAGGAGGCCGAGGGGAAGGGCGCGAAGAAGGCGAAGGCCAAGAAGGCGGCTCCCGAGGAGGACGGCGACAAGCGCCCGCCGCTCGCCGTGCTGGAGATCGCCGACGAGCTGCGCAAGGGCGCGCTGGCCGGACTGGGCGTCGAGGTGCTGCACGGCAGGATGCACCCCGACGAGAAGGACGACGTCATGCGCCGGTTCGCCGCCGGGGACGTCGACGTCCTGGTCGCCACCACCGTCATCGAGGTCGGGGTCAACGTCCCCAACGCCACCGCCATGGTGATCATGGACGCCGACCGCTTCGGCGTCTCCCAGCTCCACCAGCTCCGCGGCCGCGTCGGCCGTGGCTCCGCCCCCGGGCTCTGCCTGCTGGTCAGCGAGGCCCACGAGGCGAGCCCCGCCCGCGCCCGGCTCTCCGCCGTCGCCGCCACCCTCGACGGCTTCGAGCTCTCCCGCATCGACCTGGAGCAGCGCCGCGAGGGCGATGTGCTGGGCCAGGCCCAGTCCGGAGTGCGCTCGTCGCTGCGGATGCTCACCGTCATCGACGACGAGGAGGTGATCGCCGCAGCCCGCGAGGAGGCCGTCGCGATCGTCGCCGCCGACCCCGGGCTGGAACACCTGCCGGAGCTGCGCACGGTGCTGGCCGCCCTGCTGGACAAGGACCGCGAGGAGTATCTCGACAAGGGGTGAGCCCGGGGCTGTCCTGCTGGTGCGGGCCGCACGCCATATCGTGGACGCACGGCACGCGCGCAGCGCGAGCCCCTCCGCACGCCCCCGACCCCGAGGACCCCACACCCATGACCCGCGTGATCGCCGGCTCGGCCGGCGGACGCCGCCTGGCCGTACCGCCCGGCACCGGCACCCGCCCCACCTCCGACCGTGCGCGCGAGGGCCTCTTCTCCACCTGGGAAGCGCTGCTCGGCACCCTGGAGGGGGTCAGGGTCGCCGATCTGTACGCCGGATCCGGCGCCGTCGGCCTCGAAGCGCTCTCCCGGGGCGCGGTCCACGCCCTGCTCGTCGAGGCCGACGCGAAGGCCGTCCGCACCGTCCGCGACAACGTCCGCACCCTCGGTCTCCCCGGCGCCGAAGTCCGCACCGGCAAAGCCGAGCAGATCGTGACAGGACCGGCGCCCGCCGACCCGTACGACATCGTGTTCCTGGACCCGCCGTACGCCGTCACCGACGACGATCTTCGCGAGATCCTGCTCACACTCCGTGCCCAGGGGTGGCTCAGCGACGATGTGCTCGTCACGGTGGAACGCAGCACCCGGGGCGGAGAATTCGGCTGGCCCGCCGGATTCGAGCCACTGCGGTCCCGTCGCTACGGCGAGGGAACGCTTTGGTACGGTCGCGCCGCCGCTACGTGCGAAGACGCACGATGACCGGACCGGAGAGCGAGGGAGTCACAGTGCGCCGCGCCGTCTGTCCGGGGTCGTTCGACCCCATCACCAACGGACATCTCGACATCATTGGCCGAGCCTCGAAGCTGTACGACGTGGTGCACGTGGCGGTGATGATCAACCAGTCCAAGAAGGGGCTGTTCACCGTGGACGAGCGGATCGAGCTGATCCGCGAGGTCACCGCCGGCTTCGGCAACGTCGAGGTGGAGTCCTTCCACGGCCTGCTGGTCGACTTCTGCAAGCAGCGGGAGATCCCGGCGATCGTGAAGGGCCTGCGGGCCGTCAGCGACTTCGACTACGAGCTGCAGATGGCCCAGATGAACAACGGCCTCTCCGGCGTCGAGACGCTCTTCGTGCCGACCAATCCGACGTACAGCTTCCTGTCGTCCTCGCTGGTCAAGGAGGTGGCGACCTGGGGCGGCGATGTCTCCCACCTGTTGCCGCCGACCGTGCACGAGGCGCTGGTGAAGCGGCTGGGTGAGCGCTGAGCCGCTGACGGCCCGTCACCAGGTGTCGGGCGGCGGCCGACTGGCCTTACAGTCGTCCCGTCCGTCTCCAACGGAGCAGCAGCTTCAACAGAGCAGCAGAGAGTGGCGAGCACACGGTGGACGTGCAGAAGAAGCTCGACGAGATCGTCGAAGCGGTCGGGAGCGCCCGATCCATGCCCATGTCGGCCTCGTGCGTGGTCAACCGCGCCGAGCTGCTCGCCATGCTCGAAGAGGTGCGGCAGGCCCTGCCCGGCTCCCTCGCCCAGGCGCAGGAGCTGATCGGCGGCCATGAGCAGCTCGCCGTGCAGGCCCGGCAGGAGGCCGAGCGGATCATCGAGTCCGCCCACGCCCAGCGCGCCTCGCTGATCTCCGAGACCGAGATCGCCCGCCAGTCGCAGAGCGAGGCCGACCGGATCCTGTCCGAGGCCCGCCGCGATGCCGAGGAGGTCCGGGCCGAGGCCGACGACTACGTCGACAGCAAGCTCGCCAACTTCGAGGTCGTCCTCACCAAGACCATCGGTTCCGTGGACCGGGGCCGCGAGAAGCTCCTCGGCCGCGGTCAGGGTCTGGACGAGCAGGGCTATCAGGACCCCGACTTCGCCGAGGCCCCCGAGCGCAGCGCCGACCCGGAGACCCTGCGGCAGCGGGCCGACGCCTATGTCGACGCCAAGTTCGGTGCCTTCGAGGCCGTGCTCGCGAAGACCCTGGAGGCGGTCGGCCGGGGCCGCCAGAAGCTGCACGGCCGGGTAGCCAGCGACGACCTCGGTGCGCACATGGCCGCCCAGGACGCCGCAGGCGGCCAGGGGCACACCAGCGACGCCGACTACCTGGCCGGCCTCGCCGAGCTCGCCCCGGAACCGCGGCAGGCGCCCCAGCCTTCCCAGCAGCCCCAGTACCCCGCGCCGCCGCTGGGCGAGCCGAGCTACGCGCAGGCGGCGTACGGCTATCAGGAGCAGCCGCAGCAGCCGGTCCAGCAGGGCGTCCAGGACGCGTACGGCTACCAGCAGCAGCCCGATCCGTACGCGGCGTACCAGCAGCAGGGGGGCTACGACCCGAACGGGTACCCGCCCCAGCCGGGGACCCAGCCGGACTACGGCTGGCAGCAGCAGCCCCAGCAGCCCCAGGCGGCCGGCCAGCAGGACGGGGGCGCGCTGGACGAGACCAGCCTCTTCGACACCAGCATGATCGACCTGGAACAGCTGCGCCGGTACGAGCAGGGCCGCTGATCCCGGGCGGGCCGACCCGATTGGGTGCTGAGCGGTCCGTCCAGTATCCTGAATCCTCGGTCGCACATAGGTCCGCGATCTCGGCTGCCCGTTTCGTCCACGGAACGGAGACGGTTCGTCCCCGGACCGTAGACGGCCCTCCCTTCGCAGGACGACACCCATGATTTCGAAAGCAGGAAAAGCCCTGAACGGCCACCTCGACCACCGCAATCCTCTCGTGTTCGATACGCACGAGCTGGGTCGGCGTCCCGGTGCCCTGAAGCGGCTGACCCGCACGGTGGACGCACCCGGTTCACCGGTCCTGGGCATCGACGGCGTCATCGGCGTGCCGGAAGGCGCACCCGTGGAGCTGGACCTCCGCCTCGAATCGGTCATGGAAGGGGTGCTTGTCACAGGCACCGCCCGTGCAACCGCCGAGGGGGAGTGCGTAAGGTGTCTGGAGCCGCTGACCGTAGAGGTCGACGCGGACTTCCAGGAAATGTTCTCGTACCCTGACGCCGATGACCGGGGCCGCAGCAGTGCGGCGGAACCGGCCGACGACGCCGAGGACGACGAGGACAGGTTCTTCCTCGAGGACGGCTTGTTCGACCTCGAGTCAATGCTGCGTGACGCGGTAGTGCTCGCACTGCCCATGCAGCCGGTGTGCAAGGAGACCTGCGCCGGTCTGTGTTCCGAATGCGGAATCAGGCTGGACGAGAATCCGGACCACCACCACGACGCCCTCGACATTCGTTGGGCGGCACTGCAAGGACTCGCCGAGACCGTTCAGGACGGCGAGAAGGACAACATGGGCGGCGCCGAACCTGGCGTCGACGAGAAGCAGGAGAAGTAGCCGTGGCTGTTCCGAAGCGGAAGATGTCGCGCAGCAACACGCGCCACCGCCGGTCGCAGTGGAAGGCTGCGGTCCCCACCCTGGTTTCGTGCGAGCGTTGCCAGGAGCCCAAGCTCCAGCACATTGCGTGCCCGAGCTGCGGCACCTACAACAAGCGCCAGGTCCTCGAGGTCTGAGCGGCTGGTGAGAGGCCCGATGTCTGAGTTGTCCAGCGCCAAGAAGCAGGCAGACAACGTCAACACAGCCTCGTCCCACACGCTTCTGGAAGGGCGGCTCGGGTATCACCTCGAGTCCGCCCTTCTGGTGCGTGCGCTGACCCACCGTTCGTACGCATACGAGAACGGCGGTCTGCCCACCAACGAGCGGCTCGAATTCCTCGGGGATTCGGTGCTCGGCCTGGTGGTCACGGACACGCTGTACCGCACCCACCCCGACCTGCCCGAAGGCCAGCTGGCCAAGTTGCGGGCCGCGGTGGTCAACTCGCGTGCACTTGCGGAAGTGGGCCGCGGCCTCGAACTCGGCTCCTTCATCCGGCTCGGCCGCGGTGAAGAGGGTACGGGGGGCCGGGACAAGGCTTCCATCCTCGCCGACACACTGGAAGCAGTGATCGGCGCGGTCTATCTCGACCAGGGCCTCAGCGCGGCCTCGGAGCTGGTCCACCGGCTCTTCGACCCGCTGATCGACAGGTCCTCGAACCTCGGTGCCGGCCTGGACTGGAAGACCAGCCTCCAGGAGCTCACCGCGAGCGAGAGCCTCGGAGTCCCCGAGTACCTCGTCACGGAGACCGGTCCGGATCACGAGAAGACCTTCACTGCTGCCGCTCGCGTCGGTGGTGTCTCGTACGGCACCGGCACCGGCCGTAGCAAGAAGGAAGCGGAGCAGCAGGCGGCCGAGTCCGCCTGGCGTGAGATCAGCGCCGCCGCGGAGGCACGGCAGGCCGCGGAGAAGTCCGCGGCCGACGGAGGGGCCGCCGACACCCCTGCCGATCCGTCGCCGAACACGGACGCCGCTCCGGCCTGAAGCGAAACGGGAACCCCCCGGTGCCACGCGCACCGGGGGGTTTCCCTGTCCCCGGGAGCGGTTCCTCCGGAAGAACCGCTCCCGTACTGCCGTCGTCGTGTCTGGAGTAGTGCATCGTGCCTGAGCTGCCCGAGGTCGAAGTCGTCCGCCGGGGCCTTGAGCGCTGGGTCAGCGGCCGCACCGTCAGCGAGGTCGAGGTCCTGCACCCGCGCGCGGTCCGCCGGCACCTCGCGGGCGGCGTCGACTTCGCCGCCCGGCTGCGCGGAGTCCGCTTCGGGGCGGCGATGCGCCGCGGCAAGTACCTCTGGGTGCCGATCGACGACGCCGCCGCCTCGCTGCTGGGACACCTCGGCATGAGCGGACAACTGCTGGTGCAGCCGGCGGACGCGCCCGATGAGAAGCACCTGCGGATCCGGATGCGGTTCGACGACGCGCTCGGCACCGAGCTGCGCTTCGTCGACCAGCGCACCTTCGGCGGGCTCTCGCTGCACGACAACACCCCCGACGGCCTGCCGGACACGATCGCGCACATCGCCCGGGACCCCCTCGACCCGCTCTTCGACGACGCCGCGTTCCACACCGCGCTGCGGTTGCGCCGTACGACGGTCAAGCGCGCCCTGCTCGACCAGTCGCTGATCAGCGGGGTCGGCAACATCTACGCGGACGAGGCGCTCTGGCGCGCCAAGCTGCACTACGACCGGCCGACCGCGACCCTGCCCCGACCCAAGTCCGCCGAGCTGCTCGGCCACGCCCGCGACGTCATGAACGCGGCACTCGCCCAGGGCGGCACCAGCTTCGACAGCCTGTACGTCAACGTGAACGGCGAGTCCGGCTACTTCGACCGGTCGCTCGACGCGTACGGCCGGGAGGGCGAGCCCTGCCACCGGTGCGGCACCCCGATGCGCCGCCGCGCCTGGATGAACCGCTCCAGCTACTACTGCCCGCGCTGTCAGCGCCCGCCGCGCGCCTCGTCGTAACGCGTACGGGCGGCCAGCACGTCGTCCATCCGCCCCTCGACGAACCGGATCAGCCCGAGGAGCTTCTCCGTGACCTCGCGGCCGAACGGGGTGAGCTCGTAGTCCACCCGGGGCGGGTTGACCGGCTGGGCCTCCCGCAGGACGAGCCCGTCCCGCTCCAGCGCGTGCAGGGTCTGGGCGAGCATCTTCTCGCTGACCCCGTCGACCCGGCGGCGCAACTCGTTGAACCGGAGGCTTCCCTCGTACAGGGCGCCCAGTGTCAGGCTGCCCCAGCGCCCGGTGGCGTGCTCCAGCGTCGTGCGCGAGGGGCACTGACGGGAGAAGACGTCGAACGCGAGACGGTCCGTATCACTGGCCATGGCAAAAGCTTACTCCCGCACCGTGCTCACCCCGAGGGAGCGCTGTGCGGGAGAAAGCGGGCAGGCCCGCCCGTAGGCCGGGTAGAGGTTTTCGATGTGGCCTTCTCCGGCAGGGGGCCGCGCCGTTGACTGGTGTCTTCCGACAAGGAGGCATCACATGGTGTTGGCGAAGGTCAAGCGGAAGGCCGCTGTGGCCATGGCGGTTGCCGTGAGCGGCATGACTCTGGCGGCCCTTTCTCCTGCCTCGGCGTCCGCCGCGGCGGTCGCTGTGCCGAGTTGCGTCAAAACAGTGGTGATACCCGAGGTGTTCGGCCACATGGGCGTCGAGATCACCAATGACTGCGGGAACGCACAGCGGGTGAAGGCGACCTTCCAGGTGACGTCCCCGTCGGGGCCGCAGCCCGAGTGTCAGGCCCTGCAGCCGGGTCAGGAAGTGACCCAGTGGGTCAAGCCGGCCGCCCCGTTCAACACGTTCCTGGGCCTGGTCAGCTGCTGACCAGCTTCAGACGCAGGCAGCCCCCACGTTCCGCGTAGCGCGCGGAACGTGGGGGCGAAGCGTGCTCCGGGGTCAGAAGCCGAAGTTCTGGACCCACCAGGGGCCGCCGGAGCCCTCGTGGACGCCGATGCCGATGGTCTTGTAGTCGCAGTTGAGAATGTTCGCCCGGTGGCCTTCGCTGTTCATCCAGCCCTCCATCACGGCCTGCGCGTCGGCCTGGCCGCGGGCGATGTTCTCCGCGCCGAGCCCCTGCACGCCGGCCTGTGCGGCCCGGTCCCAGGGGGTGTCGCCGTCCGGGTCCGTGTGGTCGAAGAAGCCGCGGGCCGCCATGTCCTCGCTGAAGTTCTGGGCGAGCGAGGTCAGCGGGGCGCTGGTGGACAGCGGGGAGCAGCCGACCTTGGCGCGCTCCTGGTTGACCAGGGCCAGCACCTCGCTGCGCGCGGAGGCGTCGGTGGGGGAGGGGCTCGGCTTCTTGC
>NZ_JAAXYC010000470.1 GCF_018619185.1 Streptomyces sp. McG3
TTCCATGGGGGCGCGCGCCGCTCTCCGCGCCGCCGGGCAGCCGGGCATCGACGGTGAAGCCGCCGTCCCGGGGACCGTGGTCGAGGGTGCCGCCGACGAGCCGGACGCGCTCCTCCAGCCCGATGAGGCCTCGGCCCCCGTGCCCGGCGGGCCCCCGGTTCTCGTGCCCGGCGAGGCCTCGGCCCCCGTGCCCGGCGGGCCCCCGGTTCTCGTGCCCGGCGAGTCCTCGGCCCCCGGGCCCGGCGAGTCCACGTTCCCCGTGCCCGGCGAGTCCTCGGCCCCCGGGCGCGGCCGGCCGTTCGCCCGGGGCCCCGGGCGGTGTCGCCGGATCTCCGTCGCGGACCACCACCCGGGTCTCGGTCGCCGTGTGCGAGAGCTCGACGCTCACGGGCCGGCCCGGCGCGTGCTTGGCCGCGTTGGTCAGGCCTTCCTGCACGACCCGGTGCGCGGCGCGTTCGACGGCGGGCGGAAGGCCCGGCGCCGCCGCCTCTCCGGCCACCGTCAGTCCGACGTCGAGCCCGGAGGCGGCCGCGTCGCCGACGAGCCGGGCGATGTCGGAGTCGCGCGGCCCGTCCGGCGGGCCCTCGCTCTCCTCGCGGAGGACGCCGATCACCTCGCCGAGCCGCTCCACCGCCGCACCGGCCCTGCCCCGGATGTCCTGGGCGGCCTGCCGGTGCCGCTCGTCCAGGCCGGGCGCCAGCTTCAGCGCCCCGGCCGACAGGGCGATCAGACTGAGGTCGTGGCCCAGCACGTCGTGCATGTCCCGGGCGATCCGGGCCCGCTCAAGCAGCCTCGCCTGCTCGGCGATCAACCGCTTCTCCCGCTCCAGCTGTTCGGCCCTCTCCCAGCCGGCCCGGACCAACTCCCGGTACTGACGCGAGAACCGTCCCACGAACCAGGGCACCAGCACGGCGAGGACGACCACCGCCACGAACCGCGTCCCGAGAGCGAGCAGGGACGGCGCCACCGCCATCGCCACCGCCCCGGCCACGAGCGTCCCGGCCAGGACCAGAAGAACGGTTCTGCCCCGCCCGGGGCCCCGCCCCGCGACGAACGCGGCGATCGCCGTCGGCAGGCCCCACCACCACCCGACCAGGCTCAGCGCGCCGAAGGCCGCCGCGGCGGGCACCAGCAGGCCGCCCGGATCCGCCCACCTGGGGCATGGCCCACGAGCGGTCCTGTTCCTGGGGAAAGAGCTGTTCACGAGGGAGAGGCTACGGAGACCGGGAGTCTTCCGGCACTGCCGAAAGTCACCTGTCCGGCGCCGCGCGAGCGCCCCGGACCGGCCGGGGCGCGGCGAGGTCGAGGGGTGTCTCCACGGGCAGCAGGGCCGCGGCCCGCTCCCGCTGCCCCGCCCGGACCGCCGCGTGCACCTCGCGCGCGAGCGGGGTGACGTCGCGGACGGACACGGTCCACTCGTCCGCGTACCGCCGGGCGGCCTCACCGCTCAGCCCGAGCTGGAGGGAGCGGTGCGGGAGCGCGTTCAGGTCGAGGTCGCGTTCGGGGTCCCACTGGACCCGGGCGGGGGCGGTGCGCAGGCTCCGCTTCCAGGACGCGGCGTCGGGGTGCACCCCGCGTGCGTAGTGGGAGAGTTCGGCGTGCGCGAGGGCCCATTCCAGGCCGCCCCGGTCGATCTCGACGGCGAGGACGACCTCCTGCCCCTCCTTCGTACCCCAGCCGCAGCGGTACATCATCCACAGGAAGCTGGGCTTGATCCACGTCATCCGGTCCCGCTTCCAGACCTCGGGGAACCGCCCGTCGCGTGCGGCGGGCAGCCCGATGGCGGGGCGGTACGCCTGGTAGACGGTGACGGTGGTGGCTGTCTGCCGGGCGCGGATCTCGTAACGGGGCGGGAGTGCCGGGGTGTTCATGGGTCACAGGATGGGGGACCCGGCCGTGCCCGGGCATCCGGATTTCGCCGGAGGCCCGGGCAGGCCGGGGGCGGCCTCAGTGGTTGCGCGGGAAGCCGAGGTCGACGCCCGCAGGGGTGTCGGCCGGGTCGGGCCAGCGGGTGGTGACGACCTTGCCGCGCGTGTAGAAGTGCACGCCGTCGTTGCCGTAGATGTGGTGGTCGCCGAAGAGCGAGTCCTTCCAGCCTCCGAAGGAGTGGTAGCCCACGGGGACCGGGATCGGCACGTTGACGCCGACCATGCCGGCCTCGACCTCCAGCTGGAAGCGGCGGGCCGCACCGCCGTCGCGGGTGAAGATCGCGGTGCCGTTGCCGAACGGCGAGGCGTTCATGAGGGCGACGCCGTCCTCGTACGTGTCCACGCGGAGCACGCACAGCACCGGGCCGAAGATCTCGTCCTTGTACGCGTCGGAGTCGGTGGAGACCTTGTCCAGGAGGGAGAGGCCGATCCAGTGGCCGTCCTCGAAGCCCTCGACCGTGTGGCCCGTGCCGTCCAGGACGACCTCCGCGCCCTGGGCGGCGGCGCCCGTGACGTAGGAGGCGACCTTGTCGCGGTGGGCGGCGGTGATCAGGGGGCCCATCTCGGAGGCGGGGTCGTTGCCGGGGCCGATCGTGATCTTCTCGGCGCGCTCGCGGATCTTCGCGACCAGTTCGTCGCCGATCGCGCCGACCGCGACGACGGCGGAGATCGCCATGCAGCGCTCGCCGGCGGAGCCGTACGCAGCCGAGACCGCCGCGTCGGCGGCCGCGTCCAGGTCGGCGTCCGGGAGGACGAGCATGTGGTTCTTCGCGCCGCCGAGGGCCTGGACGCGCTTGCCGTTGGCGGAGGCCGTGGCATGGATGTAGCGGGCGATGGGGGTGGAGCCGACGAAGGAGACGGCGGTCACGTCGGGGTGGTTCAGCAGGCCGTCGACGGCGACCTTGTCGCCGTGCAGGACGTTGAGGACGCCGTCCGGAAGGCCGGCCTCCGATGCCAGCTCGGCCAGCAGGTTGGCGGCCGAGGGGTCCTTCTCGCTGGGCTTCAGCACGAAGGTGTTGCCGCAGGCGATGGCCAGCGGGAACATCCACATCGGCACCATGGCCGGGAAGTTGAACGGCGTGATGCCCGCGACGACGCCCAGCGACTGGCGGATCGAGGAGACGTCGACCCGGTTGGACACCTGGGTGGACAGCTCGCCCTTGAGCTGGGTGGTGATCCCGCACGCCAGCTCGACGATCTCCAGACCGCGGGCGACCTCGCCCAGCGCGTCCGAGTGCACCTTGCCGTGCTCGGCGGTGATCAGCGCGGCGATGTCGTCGCGGTGGGCGTCGAGCAGCGCGCGGTAGCGGAAGAGAACGGTGGTGCGCTGGGCGAGCGAGGAGGTGCCCCACGTCGCGTACGCGGCCTTCGCCGCCGCCACGGCCGCGTCGACCTCCTCCACGGAGGCGAGCGCGACCTGTGTGGTGACGGCGCCGGTGGCGGGGTCCGTGACGGGACCGTACTGGCCCGACGTGCCCTCCACTGTCTTGCCGCCGATCCAGTGGTTGACGGTCTTCGTCATGACGTACTCCTTCAGGCTTCTGGCCGCTCAGGAAGTTCGAGCGGGTTCAGGCAGTCTTCACAGGTGGCGGCGTCGGGCGGCGACCTGCCGGTCGTACTCCTCCCGGGCCTCGACCGCCGCCGGGCGGCTCGCGGTCTCGGCTACCGGAACATCCCACCACGCCTGTGCCGGAGGGGGGCCCGACACTGTGTCGGGCGTTTCGGTCTCGACGTAGACACAAGTGGGGCCCTCCGCGTCACGGGCCTCGGAGAGTGCTGTGCGCAGGTCGTCGACGGTGGTGGCGCGCAGGACGCGCATGCCGAGGGAGGCCGCGTTGGCGGCCAGGTCGACGGGGAGCGGCGGGCCGGTGAAGCCGCCGTCGGCGTCCCGGTGGCGGTAGGCCGTGCCGAAGCGTTCGGCGCCGACCGACTCGGAGAGGCCGCCGATGGAGGCGTATCCGTGGTTCTGCAGGATGAGCAGCTTCAGCGGCAGGTTCTCCTGGACGGCGGTGACGATCTCGGTGGGGTTCATGAGGTACGTGCCGTCGCCGACGAGCGCCCAGACGGGCCGGCGCGGCGTACGGACTCCGTCGGCGAGCAGGACGCCGATCGCGGCGGGGATCTCGTAGCCCATGCAGGAGTAGCCGTACTCGACGTGGTACTGGTCGCGGGAGCGGGTGCGCCAGAGCTTGTGCAGGTCGCCGGGGAGGGAGCCCGCGGCGTTGACGAGGATGTCGTCCTCGGTGGCCAGGGCGTCCAGGAGGCCGAGGACCTGGGTCTGGGTGGGGCG
>NZ_JAAXYC010000471.1 GCF_018619185.1 Streptomyces sp. McG3
GGCTGCGGGGGCCGGCGGGGACAGGGTGACGTCCCCGGCCACTTTATTGGAAATGATAATCATGTGTAAGGTTTCGGCTTGTGGCGGGGATCGCTCCCGGGCTCCGCCGCCCGCACTGCCGCATCCCCGGGACCGCACAGGAACGTTGAGGGACCGTCGATGCCACGAACCGCGCTGAGAGTCCGCCGCTGGGCCGCGATCGCCGTACTGGGAGGCCTGCTGGCCGGCTGCGGAACCGGGGAGGCCGACACCGGAGGACCCGCCGCCGCTCCGGCGAACGGGGCCGGCGCCCGCACGAGCACGGAGGTGCGGCCCATCGAGGCCGCCACCCGGATCACCGACGCCAAGGGCGTCACGGTCTCCCTGCCGAAGCCGCCGGAGAAGATCGTCTGCCTGGTCGCCCTCTGCGACGACATCCTCGTCGAGCTGGGTATGACCCCGACCGCCACCAACTCCCAGGTGCTGGCGCACCCGAAGTTCCTGGGCGAGGAGAAGGCGGCGGAGATACCGGTCGTGCCCGGCGGCTTCCTCAGCCCCGAGGTCGAGGCGATCCTGTCCCACCGGCCCGATCTGGTGATCGGCCTGGAGGACACGCACGGCAAGCTGGCCCCCGCGCTGAAGGGCGCCACGACGTTCTGGCCGGTCCAGCCCGGATCCTGGCAGGACAGCGTCGGCTACCTGCGGGACCTGGCCGCGCTCACCGGCCGCACCGAGCAGGGCGAGAAGGCGGAGAAGGCCTTCCGCACCCGCCTGGCGCGGGCGGAGGAGAGCAGGAGCGACGCGACCGCGCTCATCGTCTACGGCAGCGACGAGAACTTCGGCGTGGCCACCCCGGAGACCGATGTGGCGGCCGGACTGTTCCCGAAGATCTCCCACTACCCCTGGAAGAGCCGGGGTGTCGACGGCAGTTACAGCCTGGAGGAGATCCTCGCCCGGGACGTCGACGTCCTGTTCGTGGAGACCCTGTCCTTCGGAGCCCCGGACGGCAAGCTCTCGGACAAGCTGGCGAAGAACCCCCTCTGGTCACGCATCCCCGCCGTGCGGAACGGCAAGGTCATCGAGGTCGACTCCGAGGTGTGGGCCAAGGGGCGCGGCACCCGTTCCCTGGGCGTCGTCCTCGACGAGGCGACGGCCGCACTGCGGTGAGGCGTCCGCCCGTGGCGCCGCTCTGCCTGGGCGCGGCGGCCCTGGCAGGCGCGGTCTGCGCGCTCAGCCTCGGCACGCCGTACGTCCCGCCCGCCAGGCTCCCGGCCACGCTGGGGGCCGACGGGCTCGCGGGGCTCGTCGTCACCGAACTACGGCTGCCCCGCATGGTGCTGGCGTTGATCGCCGGGGCCTGCCTGGGCGCGGCAGGCCTCGTTCTCCAGGAGGCCCTGCGCAACCCGCTGGCCGTGCCCGAGATGCTGGGAGTCTCCTCCGGGGCCGCCCTGGGCGTCGCCGCACCGCTGGTCCTGGCCCTGTCCGTCCCCCTCGGGCTGCAACCGTTCCTCGCCCTGGCCGGCGCGGCGCTCGGTGGTCTGCTCACCCTGGTCGCCGCCGGATTCGGGCGGAGCCCCTCGGCCGTCCTGCTGACCGGAGCCGCCGTCGCCGCCGCGCTCCAGGCGGCACTGCTGGTGCTCATGGTGATGGCCGACCAGCTCGACCTCCAGCTCATCTACCGCTATCTGCTGGGCAGTCTGTCCGCCCGCACCTGGGACGACGTCACCGGTCTGCTGCCCTGGCTCGCCGTTGCCGTCCCGGCGCTGGTGCTGTGTGTGCCGGTGCTCGGTGTGCTGCGCCTCGGCGACGACGACGCCCGTGCGCTGGGCGTACGCGTCGAACGGGCGCGGGTCGCCGCGCTGGGCATCGCCGTCGTCCTCATCGCCCCCGTCGTCGCGGTCTGCGGACCGGTGGCCTGGGTCGGCTTCCTCGCCCCCCACCTCGCCCGCCGTCTGCGCCCGGACGGCGGCGCGGCCGGGTGGCTCGTCCGGTCCGCCGCGTGCGGCGCGATCGTCGTGCTGTGCGCCGATCAGCCGGCCCGGCTGGCGCTCGCCCCGGTCGAGACGCCCGTCGGCGCCTGGACCGCCCTGGTCGGGGTGCCGGTCGGGGTCGTGCTGCTGAAGCGGGGGAGGCGGCCCGCCCGGGACCGGGGGCCTGTGGCTCCGCCCGTACCGGGAAGTCCAGGTGATCCGGGGAGCCAGGGGAGTCCGCTGGACGTTCCGGCCCCCGTCCTGCGGAAGGCGGAACGATGACGCTCATCGACAGAGCGCCCGGACCGTCCCGTCGGATCCTGCGCGCACCGGGCGTCCGGATGGGCGGCCTGGCGCTGCTCGTCGCCGCGGTGGCCTGCGCCGACCTGTTCGCCGGCCGGGGCGTCACCCCCGAAGGCGCCCGCGCCGTGCTGTTCGGCGGCGGCGACGACCCCACCGCCCATCACATCGTGCTCCAACTGCGTTTGCCCCGGCTGCTGGTGGCGCTGGTCGCCGGGGCATGCCTCGGGGTGGCCGGGCTCGTGCTCCAGTCCGCCCTGCGCAACCCGCTGGCCGGGCCCGAGGTCACCGGCGTCACGCCCGGTGCGGTGCTCGGGGCCGTCGCCGCGACCGGACTCGGCCTCGCGGGCTGGGAATCCCCCACGGCCGTGGTCGTGGCGGCCTGCCTCGGCGGCTTCGCCGGTGCGGGGCTGCTGTGGCTGCTCGCCGGGCGGGACCGGGGCGACCCGGAACAGACTGCCGTCTACGGGGTCCTCGTGTCGGCGGTGCTGGCCGGGCTCACCGCGGTCGTTCTCCTGGTCGCCCCCGGCGAACTCGGCAGCGTCGTGCAGTGGTTGATCGGTTCCACCGAGGGCCGGGTGTGGCAGCACTGGCATCTGCTCTGGCCGTGGGCCGCCTTCTGGGGCGCGGCGGCCTGGCTGCTCGCCGGGCCGCTGACCCTGTTGCGCTGCGGCGACGAGCAGGCCTCCGCCGCGGGCCTGGCCACCGGCCGGGGCCGGGGCGCGGCGCTCGTCTGCGCCGTGGCGCTGACGGCCGGTGCCGTGTCGGCCGTGGGTGCGCTCGGCTTCGTCGGGCTGCTGGTGCCCCACCTGGCGCTGGCCGTCTTCGGGGCCGACCTGCGCATCAGCCTTCCGGGTGCCGCACTGCTCGGCGCGGCCGTGGTGTGCGGGGCGGACGCCGCCGCCCAACTGCTGTCCCGGCTGCTGGCCACCGCGCTCGACGCGGACCGGCTGACCATTCCGGTCGGAGCCCTGACCACCTTCGTGGGGGCGGGGCTGCTGATGGCCGTGGCACGACGACGGGCGGACGAGCGATGACGGAGAGCGGTACGCGGACAGGACGCGCCGATGGCGGCATCGGCGCGGGCACCGGCACCGAAGCCGACGCCGACGGAAGTGGAGGACAGCGGATGAGGAGGGTGACATGCCGGAAGGCCTGACCGGACAAGTGGAGTCGAGCCCGGTGGAGGCGGCCGGGCCGGATACGGAACCGGGCGGGATGCCAGGACCCGAGGTCGTCCGGGCGGAGGGGCTGACCTTCGGCTACCCCGGACGCATGGTCCTGCGCGGGGTGGACCTGAGCGTCCGCGCCGGCGAACTGGTCGCCCTGATCGGGCTGAACGGCTGCGGCAAGAGCACCTTCCTCAAGCTGGCCGCCGGACTGCTCACCCCGAGCGGCGGGCGCGTCCTGCTCGCAGGCGACGACGTGGCGCGGCTGCCCCGCCGCACCGCCGCCCGACGCGTCGCCCTGCTCCACCAGTCGGCGCCCGCCGTACCGGGACTCACCGTGCGCCAACTCGTGCGTCAGGGGCGCTATGCCGCCCGGGGGCCGCTCGGGATGCTGCGGGAGGGCGACGACGAGGTGACGTCCCGGGCGCTCGCGGACGTCGGTGTCACCGCCTGGGCCGACCGGCCCGTGGACGCGCTGTCCGGAGGCGAACGCCAGCGGGTCCGGCTGGCCATGGCGCTGGCCCAGGACGCCCACGTGCTCTTCCTCGACGAGCCGACCACCTATCTCGATCTGCGGCACCAGTTGGAGGTGCTCCAGACGGTCGTACGGCTTCGCGCGGAACGCCGGCTGACGGTGGTGATGGTGCTGCACGACCTCAACCACGCCGCGCGGTTCGCCGATCGGATCGTCGCGCTGCGCGAGGGCCGTGTCGCCGCCGACGGGCCTCCGGCCGAGGTGGTCACCCGGCGTCTGCTGGCCGAAGTCCTGGGCGTGGAGGGGCGGGTGC
>NZ_JAAXYC010000472.1 GCF_018619185.1 Streptomyces sp. McG3
GCTGCGCCCTCCCCCGCAGCCGAGCCCTCTTCCGCCGCCGCGGCCGGAGAGCAGACGAGCAAGGACCTCCGATGACGACGCCGACCACCCCGCGGGCCCACCAGCAGGCACCGGACGCCGGCGTGCTGGGCTCCTACGAGTCGCCGATCCCGATCCGGCCCGCCACCCTCGGCGACGCGGTGGCCTCGGAGTGGACCAAGATCCGTTCCGTGCGCGCCACGATATGGACGCTCGGCGTGATGATCGCGCTGATGCTGACGGTCGGGCCGGGCATCGCGCTGCTGCTCGCGGCGGACAGCAACGGGGGCATGCCGGGCGAGCCGGTCCTGGCCCTCGGCTTCTTCGGGGTGCTGCTGGGATCGATCTGCGTGATCACGCTCGGTGTGCTGACCATCGGTTCCGAGTACAGCACCGGGATGATCCGTACGACGCTGACGGCCTGCCCGAGCCGGGTCCGGGTGCTCGCGGCGAAGGCGATCGTCCTCTCCTCGCTCGCCTTCGCGGTCACGACGGTGACCGCCGCGGTCGTGGCGGGGCTCCAGACCCTGATCCTGGACGGCCCCTCCGCGTCGGGCGGCGACTGGGCGCTCGCCACGGCCGGCGTCGGGCTCTATCTCGCGGCCCTAGGTCTGCTGTCGCTCGGGATCGGCGCGATCGTGCGGCACTCGGCGGGCGCGATCACCATCATGATCGGCGTGGTACTGGCGCCCCTGGTCCTCGCGCTGTTCATGTTCGCCGACAGCTTGCGGGGTCTTCAGCGCTTCCTGATCGACTACTCGATCCCCAACCAGATCGGCGGGCTGTACGGCACGACGATGACCGAGAGCGGTCCGTCCGGCTGGGAGCCGCTGCTGCTGATGCTGTGCCTGGCCGCCGCGGCGCTGGGCGGGGCTGTCGTGATACTGAACCGGCGCGACGTCTGAGGGGCCGCGCGACGTCTGGGGGCAGCGCGACGTCTGGAGGATCGGGCGGAGTCCGAGTGGCCGGTCGCCCTCAGTGGCGCGGAGCGTTCCGGGACCGCTGCACCCTGGTGGTGCGGCGGTCCTTCGCGTTCCAGCACGCCTTGTGCCAGTGCCTGCGGTCGTCGATGCCGCCGAACTCGGGCCAGGTCACGAGGTGCGGGACCCCGGAGGGGATCTCCTGGTCGCAGCCGGGGCAGCGGTACCGCTTGCCCTGGGCGCTCGCGCCGCTGACCGGGCGCACCGACCACTCCTCGCCCTGCCAGCTCTCGGTGGCCCCTCCCCCGCCGTACCTGCCGGGCGCCGAGCCGGGGTGTTCGTCGGGACTCTCGCCGCCACGGGGGCGGTTACGGCGCGGGGACACAGGACACCTCACGGGGCGGATCGGACACGGTTTCGTCCAAGCCTAGAGCCTGGCGCCGGGGGCAGTGGTCGGGCGGTCCGGCGGCCCTGTTCGGCAGTGGGGTGAGTTAGCGGAAAATCGCAACAACTTCCTCCGGGACCGTGCCTTTGGCACGTGTCAGACGTTGTTGCCGGTGGGGGAGAAACGCGTCGGCCGCAAGGAGGCAATAGGCGATGCGCATCGGAACGTTCGTTCTGGCAGCCCAGTTCCCGGGACAGGGGCCGGGTGAGGCCCTGCACCGGGCCGTCCGGTCCACCGAGGCCGCGGAGGAGAGCGGTCTCGACTCGGTCTGGCTGGCCGAGCACCACTTCGTGCCGTACGGGGTCTGCCCGTCCGCGACCACGCTGGCGGCGCTGCTGCTGGGCCGCACCCGCAGAATCCGGGTCGGCACGGCGGTCAGCGTGCTGCCCAACCACCACCCGGTCGCGCTCGCCGAGCAGGCCGCGCTGCTGCACCTGACCAGCGGCGGACGCTTCTCGCTCGGGGTGGGGCGGGGTGGTCCGTGGGTGGACCTGGAAGTGTTCGGCGGCGGTCTCGACGCGTACGAGAACGGCTTCCCCGAGGCGCTGGACCTGGTGCTCGACTGGCTGCGGGAGCCGCGCGTCGCGGGGCGCGGCGAGCGGTTCGGCTTTCGCGAGGTGGCGGTGGTGCCGCGCGCGGACGAGCTGCTGGAGTGCCCGGCGGACGCGGGGCCGGGTGGAGCGGGGCCCGAGGTCGTCGTGGCGTGCACCTCGCCGAAGAGCGTGCGGCTCGCGGCCCGGCAGGCGCTGCCGATGCTGCTGGGCATGCACTGCGGGGACGAGGAGAAGGCGGAGATGGTCGCCCTGTGGCGGACGGCCGCCCGGGAGGCCGGCCATCCGCCCGAGGTGGCGGAGGGGGCCGCACATGTGTCCGCCGGGGTGGCCCAGATCGAGGACGGCGCCGGGGAGGCCACGGAGCTGCTGGTGAAGTCGATGCCCGGCTGGCTGCGCCAGGGGCTCGACGCCCATGTCACGGTCGACGGCAGGCACCGCGTGATGCGGGACCCGGTCGCGTACACGGAACTGCTGTGCGGGCTGCACCCGGTGGGCCCGCCGCGGCTGGCGGCCGACCGGCTGGCGGCCACCGCCGAGCGGACCGGGATCACGCGCTTCGCCCTCCTGGTGGAGGGGTCCGGCGATCTCGCGGCGACCGAGGAGAACGTCCGGCGGCTCGGCGCCGACGTGCTGCCGCTGCTCACCTGACCCGCGCATGCCGGTGTTTCCTCGGAGCCGTCTGAACAGCTGGGATCTGTGGGACCAGTGGTGCGGTGGTGCGGGAGCTGCCGCCCCGGAGCTAGTTGCACCTCCCGCGGCCCGGGACGGCAGCAGAAGCGTTCAGCAGTCCCGAAGTCCGGGCGACTGGTTGAGCAACTGGCCCCTCACCGAGGTGAACTTGGCCAGTCGGTCGTCGACCGAGGCGTCCAGCGGGAACACCGCGACGCGGTGGCAGTTCTGGAATGCGATGCGCACTCCGAAGTGCCGCTGGAGCGCGCCGCGTATCGCATCACTCGCGAGCGCGCGCAGCAGCTGACCACGTGCCTGCTCGTCCGGCGGCGGCGTCTGGTTGTCGGCGAACTGTCCGCCGTCGACCTTCAGCTGAGCCACCAGCGAGCTGATCATCTCCCATGCGAAGGGCAGGGAGGTCCGGACGCAGTCGACGAAGTCGGCTTCGTCGACCTCGCCTCGCTCGGCCTGTTCCAACAGCGCCGGTGAGACGTCGAGCGACATGGGTTCTCCTCTCGCGACCCCGGGCGATGGCCGGGGCCTTACGGGCAGGGAAGGGGGGCGGCGACGACGCAGCGTGCACGGACGGCGACCTCCTGCTTCCACGGTAAGCGCGCAGTCGGGGCCGCACCAGGAGATTGGGAACACAACCGGCCAATAACGAAGGGGCGCAAAGAGGGGCAAGCCCTCATCGCCGCGTCGCGGTGTGCACCGAGTGACGGGGGGCGACGGGTGGGGAAATCGCGTCGGGCCCCCGTCGTCGAGTAGCGTTGCCGACCATGCGTCTCGTCATCGCCCGTTGCTCCGTGGACTACGCGGGCCGGCTCACAGCCCACCTGCCCTCCGCCCCCCGACTGATCCTGGTGAAGGCGGACGGAAGCGTCTCCATCCACGCCGACGACCGGGCGTACAAACCGCTCAACTGGATGTCCCCGCCGTGCACCCTGAAGGAGGGCGCCGACGGTGACGAAGGCGTCTGGACCGTGGTGAACAAGGCGGGCGAAAAACTGATCATCACGATGGAGGAAGTCCTCCACGACTCGTCGTACGAGCTGGGCGTCGACCCGGGGCTCATCAAGGACGGCGTGGAAGCGCACCTCCAGGAGCTGCTCGCGGACCGGATCGAGATCCTCGGCGAGGGTCACACCCTGATCCGCCGCGAATACCCCACCGCCATCGGGCCGGTGGACATCCTGTGCCGGGACGCCAACGGGCAGACGGTGGCCGTGGAGCTGAAGCGGCGCGGTGACATCGACGGCGTGGAGCAGCTGACGCGCTATCTGGAGCTGCTGAACCGCGACCCGCACCTCGCGCCGGTCCGGGGCGTCTTCGCCGCGCAGGAGATCAAGCCGCAGGCGCGGGTGCTGGCGACGGACCGCGGCATCGGCTGTCTGGTCCTGGACTACAACGCGATGCGGGGCATCGAGGACGACAAGCTGCGGCTGTTCTGAGCGACGGCGTCAACGGGGGCCGGGTCGGTGGCCGCTCCGGACTCCGGGGCGCTCGCCGACTCGGCGGGGCCGGCCGCGGAGGAGGAAGAAGAACCCTCCTCCGGG
>NZ_JAAXYC010000473.1 GCF_018619185.1 Streptomyces sp. McG3
AGTAGTCGTCGGCAGCGTCAGATGTGTATAAGACACAGCTCCGGTCCACTCCCCCCTGGACCGGAGGGGGGCGGTGTCGGATCCGCCTCCGGCCGGTCCCGGCTTCTCAGGCTCCGTCCGCCCCGTTCGTGGCGCTCCAGACGATCTGCGGCGGGCGCACCCGTGCGCAGAGAGGCTGACCCTTGGCGTCGGTCAGCCCGAGCCGCCCGGTGAGGTGTCCGGAGCGCGCGGCGGCTTCGAGGACGTCCGGGTCGATGTCGGTGAACATCAGTTTGGCGCGCCGGAACATGGTGAAGACCCCGGCGTCGTCCACCGTGCCCCACGACAGATAGACGAACCGCCCGCCCAGCCGGTTCTGGACGTACGGCCCCGACACCTCGATCCCGTCCGCCGTCGCGGTGGCCGTGCAGTCGAGCACCCACGAGGCGGAGGGGGCGTCCCCGGGGTGCGGGTCGAGCAGCTCGCCCGGCCGGTCCTTGCGCTGGACGCCGACGTGGATGTTCGCGTACCCGGGAAAGTCGCTGTCCGGGCCGCAGTCGCGGCCGGGGAGGGCCGATGCCTCGATGTGGATCTGCATGCCCCCATGGTCCGGCACGGCCGGGGCGGGCGCCGCACCCCCCGGTGCGGGGTGCCTCACACGGCGTCCTCCGGAGCGCCGTCGTACACCGCGCCCAACTCCCTCATCAGCTCCTCGTCGACCGCGAACGCGGTGTCGTCGATCCGCCGCACCGGCGCGATGCCCTGCGAGTTGCAGACGAAGGCGGCCGGATAACGGCCCACCCCGTCGGGTCCCTCCAGCGTCACCGGGCGGCGCGCCGACGGCCGTCCGGCCCGCTCCAGCCCCTGCTCCAGCAGGGTCATCGTGATGCCGGCGAGCGCCGGGGCGTCGGGCCACACCACCGAACTCCCGTCCCAGAAACCGATGTTGGTGATAGAGCCCTCGGTCACCACTCCACCCGGCGCGGTCAGCAACGCCTCGTCGAACCCCGCCCGCCCCGCCAGGATCCCGTAATACGTCTGCCCGAACTCGCCCGGCCGCTTGATGTGCGGGGCCGTGCGCGCGTACGGCACCGACATCAGGCTCCGCGCCCCGGCCGGCCGTGCGGCGGGCTCCCGGACCGTCACCATCAGGGTCATGGGCGTCGTGCCGGGCGGCAGATAGCCGTTCACCCGCACCGAGGCGTCCCGCAGCCCCGCCCCGTCCAGGGCGTGCCGGATCAGCTCCCGCACCCGGTCGCCGTCCACCGGCAGGTCGAACAGCTCCCGGTTCGCGGCGTCCAGCCGGGCGAGATGCAGTCCGAGGCCCCGCATCCTCCCGTCCCGCACCTGCATGGCGGTGAAGTGGCCGTATCCGTACAGCGCGGGGATCCGCAGGTCCTCCTCCGTGGCCGGGCGGCCGTTGAACTCGATGTGGGGCAGGGGTGCGTCCGGCCGGTGCGTCGTCATGCGGCCACCGTAGGCGGGCCGCCCGGACCCGGATCGGGCAGGCTCCGGACCTGGATCGGCCGGGCTCCGGACCTGGATCGGCCGGGCTCCGGACGGGCACGCTTGACCTCAACCATGGTTGAGGGGGAAAGGTCGACGCCATGGACATCACAGCCGTATCCACGTCATCCACCGTGCCCGCCACCGAGCCCGCCCCCCTCAAGGTGGCCGTCATCCTCGGCAGCAACCGCGACGGCCGCTTCGGCCCCGTCGTCGCCGACTGGTTCCTGGCCCGCGCGGCGAGCCACCCCGGCATCGAGACCGACCTGGTCGACGTCGCCGAGGCCGGCCTCCCCACCGCGATCACCTTCAGTCCCGGGCCCGAGGAGGCGGCCCGGCTCGGCGCGGTCTCCGCCCGGCTCGCGGCGGCCGACGCCTTCGTCGTCCTCACCCCCGAGTACAACCACTCGTTCCCCGCCCCGCTGAAATCGCTCATCGACTGGCACAGCGCGGAATGGCAGGCCAAGCCCGTCGCCTTCGTCAGTTACGGCGGCATCTCCGGCGGGCTGCGGGCCGTCGAACAGCTCCGGCAGGTCTTCGCCGAGCTGCACACCGTCACCGTCCGCGACACCGTGTCCTTCCACAACGCCGGCGCCCTCTTCGACGACGAGGGACGCCATCTGGACCCGGAGCCCGCCGACGCGGCGGCCAAGACCCTGCTGGACCAGCTGGTGTGGTGGGGCACCGCCCTGCGCGACGCCCGGAATCTCCGTCCGTACGGCGCCTGAACCGCCGTGGGCCGACAATCGCATCGAAGGCCCACGGGCAAGGAGCCCGCCGTACTCCGAGGGGACCGACGATGACAGCGCCGCCGGCATGGCTGACCGTACTGACCACGACCGACAGCGAGGACAAGGCCGACGCCCTGGCCCGGTCGGCGGTGGAGGCCAGGCTGGCGGCCTGCGCGCAGATCTCCGCCCCCGTCACCTCCGTCTACCGGTGGCAGAACGCCATCGAGACGACCGAGGAGTGGCAGGTGCTCTTCAAGACGACGACGGAGCGCTACGCCGAACTGGAGGAACACCTCCAGCGGGAGCACGACTACGAGACGCCGGAGATCATCGCCCTGCCGGTGATCCGGGGCAGTGCCCGCTACCTCGGCTGGGTGACGGCGGAGACGGCGCCCCCGGCAGCCCTGTGACGGCGGCCATGACCACGACCGTCCCCGTCGCCGCCGAACTGCCCTTCTTCGTGTACGGACGCTGCTGCCGGGCGAACCCAACCACGACCTGTTCCTCCGGGGCCGTACGGCGGGCGAGCGGTCGGCCGTGCTGCCCCGGGCCCTCCTCTACGAGGGCCCCGGCTACCCGTACGCCATCGAGGGCCACGGCCGCGTCCACGGCACCCTGCTCGTCGCCGCGCCCGGGGTGTACGGGGAACTGCTCGGGCTGCTGGACCACCTGGAGGAGTTCCTCGGCCCCGGCCACCCGCGCAACCTGTACGAGCGCGTCGTCCGGGAGGTCGAGCTGCCGGCGCCAGGGGCGGCGGAGGCCGGGACGGCCGGGGAGTCCGGGGAGTCCGTGCGGGCCTGGGTCTACCTCGCCGCGACCGCCGTCACCCGCTCGCTGCGGACCGGCGGCGTCCTCATCCCCGAGGGGCGGTGGACCACCGGACGCATACCGGGCGGCTCCTAGGGAGTGCCGTCGGCCTCACCCGCCCGGAGCACGTGGCCGACGCCGTGCCCAGCGGTACTCCCGGGCGGCCCCGTTCGAGCCCGTCCGGCGATGGAGGACGGAACCCCGGTGGTGGGGAGCGGCGGCCTCTTCTCCGGCGGGGAGTGGTGGTGCCGGGTTCGTCCGGGCGACGGTTCCGTGCTCCGGGCGGGCTCGTTCAGCGTGCCCCCGCCGCCAGCGCTTCCGTCACGCCCCGCTCCTCCGGCCCCAGGAAACGCGGGTCGGGCCGGAGCAGGGCGTCCAGCGCGGCCTTGCCCGAGGCCGCCAGTTCCCGGGCGCCGCCGTAGTACCAGGTGGCGTCCCGTGGCTCGTCGACCCCGACGCCGTACGCGTCGATCCCGGCCGACCGGCACAGGGTGACCGCCCGGTGGATGTGGAAGCCCTGGCTCACCAGCACCGCCCGGTCGACCCCGAAGATCTTCTTGGCCCGGACGCAGGAGTCCCAGGAGTCGAACCCGGCGTAGTCGCTCACGATCCGCTCGTCCGGCACCCCGCGCCCGGTGAGATACGTACGCATCGCGTCCGGCTCGTCGTACTCCACGCGGCTGTTGTCCCCGGTGACCAGGACGACCTTCACCTTCCCGGTGCGGTACAGCTCGGCCGCCGCGTCCAGCCGGTGCGCGAGGTACGGGGTCGGCCGGCCCTTCCACAGTCCGGCACCGAACACCACGGCGACCTCCCGCGACGGAGCCTCGGCCGTCGTGCCCACCCGGTCGCCGGCCTCCAGCCGCATCCAGGTCGCGGGCACCAGCGCCAGCACACAGGCGGCCACCAGCCCCTGCACCAGTCGCCGTTGCCCCCGCCGGGTGCGCGGCAGCCGCAGGGCGAACCGCTTCGTGCTCGGCAGCCGCAGGGCGAAACGCTTCGGCAGCAGCAGCGCGAACCGCTTCGGCGGGAGCGGGGAGACGGCCCGCGCCGACCGCCGCCTGGCGGACCGCACCGACAGCCGGAGCCCTTTCGGCCACCGCCCGCGCACCGCCCGTCTCTCCCCCT
>NZ_JAAXYC010000474.1 GCF_018619185.1 Streptomyces sp. McG3
CCCTCCCGCTCCACCAGCACCCGCTGCAACGCGGCGTCGTCCACCCCCAGCGGCCGCAGGTCGATCCAGGCCAGGTACCCGGCCTGCGGCGGCGCCCACCCCAGCTCGGGGAAGGCCTCGCCCAGCCGCTCCGCGACGTACCCCAGGTTCCCCGCCACGTACGCCCGTACCGCGTCCAGCCACGCCGCCCCCTCCCGGTACGCCGCGATGTGCGCGGTCAACGACAGAACGGCCGGCGACGCCAGCCCCTCCCCCGTCTCCATCCGGCGCACGTACTCCGCCCGGTCCACCGGATCGCCGATCAGCCCGTACGAACCGGTCAGCGCCGGAAAGTTGAACGCCTTCGACCCGGAGGAGATGAGCGCCCAGCGCCCGGCGCCCGCCACCCGTGTCCACGGCACATGGCCACGCCCCGCATGCTCCTCGTGCACGAAGTCCGCGTGGATCTCGTCGCTGATCACCGCGACCCCGTGCCGCTCCGCGAGCTCCGCCGTCCGGGCCAGCTCGTCGGCCGTCCACACCCGCCCCGTCGGGTTGTGCGGCGAGCACAGCACCAGCACCTTCGCGTCCGCCCGCGACAGCTCGCGCTCCAGCGCCTCCTCGTCCCCCACCGGCACTCCCCGCAGCTCACGCCCGAGCCCGGTGATCGCCTTGCGGAAGCCGTCGTACGTGGGGGTGTGGACGACGACGCCGTCCCCCTCCCCCGTCCACATCCGCAGCAGCTGGGAGAGCTGGTTGAGCACGGACGGACCGTAGACCAGCTGCCCGGTGTCGATCGTGGTGTCGTACCGGGTCGCGTACCAGTGGGCTATCGCCGAGCGGAAGTCGTCCTGCTGCCAGGTGGTGTAGCCGAACACCCCGTGTTCCAGACGGTCCCGGAGCGCGGCCAGGACCTCGGGGGCCGTGGCGAAGTCCATGTCGGAGATGGTGAACGGCAGCAGCCCGTCGACCCCGAACCGGTCCGCGACCCCGTCCCACTGGACGCACCAGGTGCCCCGGCGGTCGACGACGGTGTCGAAATCGTAAGTCGCACCCACAGCGGGGCCTCGTTTCTCTCCCGGTACGGCAACGGGCCCGGCCCCCTGGAAGGAGGACCGGGCCCGACACCGTACGTCCGTGCAGACGGGTGACTACTTCAGCTTCGTACCCGTGGAGCGCAGGTGCCCGCACGCCTCGGTGACGCGCTTGGCCATGCCCGCCTCGGCGGCCTTGCCCCAGGTCCGGGGGTCGTAGGTCTTCTTGTTGCCGACCTCGCCGTCGACCTTCAGGACACCGTCGTAGTTGCGGAACATGTGGTCCACGACCGGGCGGGTGAAGGCGTACTGGGTGTCGGTGTCGAGGTTCATCTTCACGACGCCGTTCTCCAGCGCGGTGGCGATCTCCTCGGCGGTGGAGCCGGAGCCGCCGTGGAAGACGAAGTCGAACGGCTGGCTGCCGGCCGGCTTGCCGTACTTCTCGGAGACGCCCGCCTGAAGGTCCTTCAGCAGCTCGGGACGGAGCACGACGTTGCCCGGCTTGTAGACGCCGTGGACGTTGCCGAAGGAGGCGGCCAGCAGGTAGCGGCCCTTCTCGCCCAGGCCGAGCGCCTCGGCGGTGCGCAGCGCGTCGTCGACGGTCGTGTACAGCTCGTCGTTGATCTCGTGCGTGACGCCGTCCTCCTCACCGCCGGTCGGGGTGATCTCGACCTCGAGGATGATCCTGGCGGCGGCGGCCTTGGCCAGCAGCTCCTGGCCGATGGCCAGGTTGTCGGCGAGGGTCTCGGCCGAGCCGTCCCACATGTGGGACTGGAACAGCGGGTTCAGACCCTTGGCGACGCGCTCCGCGGAGACGTCGAGCAGCGGACGTACGTACCCGTCCAGCTTGTCCTTGGGGCAGTGGTCGGTGTGCAGCGCGATGGTGACGTCGTACTTCGCGGCGACGATGTGCGCGAACTCCGCCAGGGCGACCGCACCCGTGACCATGTCCTTGCTGTACTGGCCGCCCAGGAACTCCGCACCGCCGGTGGAGATCTGGACGATGCCGTCGCTCTCGGCCTCCGCGAAGCCGCGCAGGGCGGCGTGCAGGGTCTGGGACGAGGTGACGTTGATGGCCGGGTAGGCGAACTTGCCCGCCTTTGCCCGGTCGAGCATCTCGGCGTACGCCTCGGGGGTTGCGATGGGCATCTGACCGCTCCTTGGGATGTGCGGGTGTGCAGGCTTTGAGTCCCTGACCTGGGGGCGACGTCATCGTCGCCCCCATCTTCCCAGACTCCTCATCCGGCTCCACTCGGCGGACCCGGTTTCACGTGAAACCGTCCGCCGCGGCCACCCGACAGCCCTCTCAGCCCAGGTCGAGGTCGGCCACCGAGTAGACGTGGATGTACGGCAGACCTGCCTCGGCGATGGCCGGGGCGGCACCGCGCTCGACGATCACGGCGACGGCGACGACCTCGCCGCCCGCCTCACGCACCGCCTCGACGGCGGTCAGCGGCGAACCGCCCGTCGTCGAGGTGTCCTCGACGACCAGGCAGCGGCGGCCCTTCACGTCGGTGCCCTCGATCCGGCGCTGCATCCCGTGCGCCTTCTGCGCCTTGCGGACGACGAAAGCGTCCAGGCTCTTACCCCGGGCGGCGGAGGCGTGCAGCATCGAGGTGGCGACCGGGTCGGCGCCCAGGGTCAGCCCGCCGACGCAGTCGTAGTCCAGCTCGGCGGTGGCGTCGAGCATGACCTGGCCGACCAGCGGCGCGGCCTTGCCGTCCAGCGTGATCCGGCGCAGGTCGATGTACCAGTCGGCTTCCAGCCCCGAGGAGAGGGTCACCTTGCCGTGCACCACGGCCTTGTCCTTGATCTGCTGGAGCAGGTCAGCGCGTACGTCAGTCATGACCACGAGGGTAAGCGGTACCGCACCGGCCCACCGCCGGGCACCGGCTCAGAGCCGCGTCCAGCTCCAGGTCGTCGTCATCTCCAGCGGGTCGATCGGGGTCACCAGCCGGGGCGCGGTGTTCAGCCCGTTCGGCGGCCCGGACTGCGGCTCGACGCAGACCGCCTCGTCCTGCTCGTCGTAGACGACCACCCACTCGCTGCGGCTCTTCACCGTCAGCTCCAGCCGCTCCGGCCAGGTGAGCTTCACGTCCACGCCGTCGGGCATGCCGAAGCAGTCGTCCCACGGACCGGGCAGGGGGTCGACGCGCCGCCCGGTGGGCAGATGATCCGCGCCGCGCTCCTCCTGCCAGGCGGCGTCGAAGGAGAGCTCGGCGGCCACGCCGTCGATGGTGCGGTGGAACCAGGGGTGCCAGCCGGCCTGGGCCGGGAAGGAGTCGCGTGACGTCTCGACGGCGAGGCCCAGCGTCAGCGCGTCCCCGGTCAGCTCGAAGGTCTGCGTCACCCGGCCCCGGTACGGCCAGGGCTCGGCGAGGTCGTAGTAGAACGCGGCCCGCCCCTCCGCCAGGTCGGCGGCCGTGAACGCAGGCTGCCAGGAGGTGTCGCGGCCGGTGCCGTGGATGGCGTGCGGCGGGGAGTTCAGCGGCAGCCGGTGGAGCGCGTCGCCGTTGCGGAACTCCCCGTTCCCGGTGCGCCCGCACCAGGGCACCATCGGGAAGCAGCCGTACCGCTCGCCCTGGCGGAGCAGTTCGGTGCCCCCGATCCGCAGGCTGCTGATCCGGCAGCCGTGCCCGGGGTCGACGGTCAACTCGGCTTCGCCGACGGTCAGCCTGACGTTCTCTTCGCTCCTGCTCACCCGATGACCCTACTGGCCCGCCCCCGCCTCCGGCGCCCGTTGCCTCCGGTGCCCATCGCCCCCGGCGGCCGTCACCTCCGGCGTCGCAGCGCGCGGCTCAGCACCACGGCCGAGGCGAGCGCGAGGGCGGCGGCGGGGGCGACCCACCGCAGGGTGGTGCTCGCACCGCCCGCCTCCGGGGAGGGCACGGGGGCGTAACGGCCCCGAGGGGGCGCGTGGTCGACCTCCTCGGCGCTGCGCCCGATCATGGTGCGGCGGGCGTGCGCGGCCTCGGCGGGCGGTTCGTCCGGAACGGTGAACTCCACGCCGGGACGACATCGAGGCCGACCTCATCGAGACCCTGGGGGTCGACAAGGTGGTGTGGCTGAAGGGTGTGCGCGGCCAGGACATCACCGACGCCCACGTGGACAGCCTCGTCCGCTTCACCGCGCC
>NZ_JAAXYC010000475.1 GCF_018619185.1 Streptomyces sp. McG3
GGTGGACAAGGGGGCACCGGCGGACTCATCGGCTCCGGTTGACGGCCGCCCCGCCCACGGCCCCGCGAGGGGCGAACGGTGCCCCTGACCTCGCCTCCACCTGGGGGGCGAGTCCCCTAGGGGGCGCCCCCTCCTCGTGGCCAGGGCCTGTTCCTCCCGGCGGAGGACGTGGCGGCAAGGGGCGTTTCCTTAACCTGTTCTTACGTCGCAGGGAGGGGTGCGGGACACCCCCCCTACGGCCCGCCGCAGGGGGGCAGGTGGGGAAAACCCCACCTGAAGACTGCGCTGGGCACCATCGCGCCGGACACCGTCCAGAAACCAGACTCGGACCGTACCCAATGACGTCCAGTCATCGACCGACATAGGAGAAATACCGTGACAACGGCTGTGACCATTCCCAGGCACGGGGGCACTGGAGGGCGTACGGCCGTCGCGGCGCGAGCGCGGCAGGTCGTGAAGGCGTACGGCACCGGGGAGACCCGGGTCGTCGCGCTCGACCATGTCGACGTGGACATCGCCCGCGGGCAGTTCACGGCGATCATGGGCCCGTCCGGCTCCGGCAAGTCGACCCTGATGCACTGCCTGGCCGGGCTCGACACGGTGACGTCGGGCGAGATCTTCCTCGACGAGACCGAGATCACCAAGCTCAAGGACAAGAAGCTCACCCAGCTCCGGCGCGACCGGATCGGGTTCATCTTCCAGGCGTTCAACCTGCTCCCGACGCTCAACGCGATCGAGAACATCACGCTGCCGATGGACATCGCGGGCCGCAAGCCCGACGCCGCCTGGCTCCAGCAGGTCGTGGAGACGGTCGGGCTCTCCGACCGCCTCAAGCACCGCCCCACCCAGCTCTCGGGCGGTCAGCAGCAGCGTGTCGCCGTCGCCAGGGCGCTCGCCGCCCGGCCGGAGATCATCTTCGGTGACGAGCCCACCGGAAACCTGGACTCCCGCGCCGGGGCCGAAGTCCTGTCCTTCCTCCGCAAGTCGGTCGACGAGCTGGGCCAGACCATCGTCATGGTCACCCACGACCCCGTCGCCGCCTCCTACGCGGACCGGGTGCTGTATCTCGCCGACGGTTCCATCGTCGACGAGATGTACAACCCGACCGCGGACCAGGTCCTCGACCGCATGAAGCACTTCGACGCACGCGGGCGGACGTCATGACTGTCTGGAAGACCTCGGTGCGCAACTTCCTCGCGCACAAGGGCCGGATGGCCCTCTCCGCCGTGGCGGTGCTGCTGTCCGTGGCGTTCGTCTGCGGCACGCTCGTCTTCACCGACACGATGAACACCACCTTCGACAAGCTCTTCGCGGTGACCTCGCCCGACGTCACCGTCAGCCCGAAGACGGCCGGCGGGAACGACGAGCAGCCCGACAACGGCAAGCCCGCCTCGCTGCCCGCCTCCGCCGTCCAGGAGGTCGCGAAGGCCGACGGCGTGAAGAAGGCGGAGGGCGCCGTCTTCTCCATGGCGGTCACCGTCGTCAACAGCGAGAACAAGAACATGGGCTCCGAGACCGGAGCCCCGACCATCGCGGGCAACTGGACCGAGAACGACCTGCGTTCGATGGAGATCACCTCCGGACACGCACCCCGCGGCCCCACCGAGGTGATGGTCGACGCCGACACCGCGAAGAAGCACGAGCTCAAGATCGGTGACGAGCTGCGCACCATCGCCGCCACCGGTGACATCACGGCGAAGATCAGCGGCATCGCGTCCTTCACCGTCACCAACCCGGGCGCGGCCGTCGTCTACCTCGACACCGCCACCGCCCAGAAGCAGTTGCTCGGCGCCCCCGACGTCTTCACCCAGATCCTGGTGAGCGCGGAGAACGGCGTCAGCGACACCCAGCTGAAGAAGAACGTCGCCACCGTCCTCGACGGCTCGGCCGCGTACAAGCTCCAGACCCAGCAGGAGGCCACGGACGCCAACAAGGACTCCATGGGCTCCTTCCTGGACGTCATGAAGTACGCGATGCTCGGCTTCGCCGGAATCGCCTTCCTCGTCGGCATCTTCCTCATCGTCAACACCTTCTCGATGCTGGTCGCCCAGCGGACCCGTGAGATCGGTCTGATGCGGGCCATCGGCTCCAGCCGCAAGCAGGTCAACCGCTCCGTGCTGGTGGAGGCGGTCCTCCTCGGCATCGTCGGCTCCGTGCTCGGCGTCGCGGCCGGCGTCGGTCTTGCCGTCGGGCTGATGAAGGCGATGGGCGCCGTGGGCATGGAGCTGTCCACCGGCGACCTCACCGTCGCCTGGACGACCCCCGCGATCGGCCTCGTGCTCGGCGTCGTCGTCACCGTCCTCGCCGCGTACATACCGGCCCGCCGGGCCGGCAAGGTCTCGCCGATGGCCGCGCTGCGTGACGCCGGGACCCCCGCCGACGGCAAATCCAGCTGGATCAGGGCCGGTATCGGCCTGTTCCTGACGGCGGCCGGCGGTGCTGCCCTGTGGGCGACGACCCAGGCGGACAAGGCCACCGAAGGCTCGATGTTCCTCGCCCTCGGCGTGCTGCTGACCCTGATCGGCTTCATCGTGATCGGCCCGCTCCTGGCCGGTGTGGTGGTGCGTGCCCTGAGCGTCGTCGTCCTGCGGCTCTTCGGTCCCGTCGGCCGGCTGGCCGAGCGCAACGCCCTGCGCAACCCCCGGCGTACGGGAGCGACCGGAGCCGCCCTGATGATCGGGCTCGCCCTGGTGGCCTGCCTGTCCGTCGTCGGGTCCTCCATGGTGGCCTCGGCCACCGAGGAGCTCGACAAGTCGGTCGGAGCGGACTTCATCGTCCAGGACAGCGGCGCCGGGCGGCCGATCGTGCCCCAGGCCGCCGAGGCCCTGAACGCCGTGCCGGGCCTGGAGCACATGACGAACTACACCTTCGTCAAGGCGAAGATCACCGCACCCGACGGGAAGACGGAGGACGAGGGGGTCACCGCCGCCGACCCGACCTACCAGCAGGACGTCCGGCGCACCGCCCTCTCCGGCGACCTCTCGAAGGCGTACGGCAAGAACGCCATGTCCGTCGGCGAGGACTACGCCGAGAAGCACGGGGTCAAGGTCGGCGACACCCTCACCGTCGCCTTCAAGGCGGGGGAGACGGCGAAACTGAAGGTCGCCGCCATCACCTCCGACGACACCAACATCGACCGCGGCGCGATGTACACCAACCTCACGACGGCGGCGTCCTACGTCCCGGCCGACCGGATGCCGCAGAACGTGGCCATGTTCGGCAAGGCGGAGGAGGGCAAGGAGAAGGAGGCGTACGCGGCCCTGAAGAGCGCGATGGCCGAGTACCCGGTCTACAAGGTGCAGAACCAGGCCGACTTCAAGGAAGACCTGAAGGACCAGATCGGCCAGTTGCTGAACATCGTGTACGGCCTGCTCGCCCTGGCGATCATCGTCGCGGTGCTCGGTGTGGTGAACACCCTCGCCCTGTCCGTGGTCGAACGGACCCGCGAGATCGGCCTGATGCGCGCCATCGGGCTCTCCCGCCGCCAGTTGCGCCGCATGATCCGGCTGGAGTCCGTGGTCATCGCCCTCTTCGGGGCGCTGCTCGGACTCGGACTCGGGATGGGCTGGGGCACCGCGGCCCAGAAGCTGCTGGCGCTGGAGGGGCTGGAGGTCCTGGAGATCCCGTGGCCGACGATCCTCACGGTCTTCGCATGCTCCGCCCTCGTCGGACTGTTCGCCGCCCTCGTCCCTGCCTTCCGGGCGGGCCGGATGAACGTCCTGAACGCCATCGCGACGGACGGATGAGCCGGCGCCCTCCCGACTACGGTGACCCTCCGGGCGTCACCGTAGGATGACCCGCAGGCCCCGGGACGTTCCTCCAAACGTCCCGGGGCCGAATCCTTTCCCCGCGCGCCGTTCCCCGCCCCCCGTTCCCCGCCCGGGCCCGCCGGTCACGGCGGACCGTGTCAGCTTGCTGCACAGAGCGGCTGACCCCCGTGCAGCAAGCTGACACCGCGGCCCCTCTTGCGGTGCGTTCTGCGCTGGCATGGTCGTTCGAGCCGGGACGAACCCCGGCTCCGACGCCACCGTCGAAGGGGAAAACGTGTCCAGGTCACCGCTTGCCCAGAAGCAGCGCCGCCCGGCCAGAGCCGCCGCCCTCGTCACCGGAATCGCCCTCGCCGCCCTCGCCC
>NZ_JAAXYC010000476.1 GCF_018619185.1 Streptomyces sp. McG3
GTGGGGTGCGGGCCGCTCTGCGGCTCGCGAGGGGCGGAGGCCCGTAGTGGGCCGGGATGTGCCGGGGCCGGGTCCGGTCCGGGTGGTTCGGGGTGCGCCCGGGACGGGTCCGGTCCGGGTGGTTCGGGGTGCGGTCAGGTGGTTCGGGGTGCGCCCGGGGCGGTCCGGGTGCGGTGGCCGGTGGCCGACGCGTTCTGTGGCGGGGCCGGCCGGGGGCGGACGTCAGATGGCGGCCTTCTTGAGGCGCCGCCGCTCCCGCTCGGAGAGACCGCCCCAGATTCCGAAGCGTTCGTCGTTGGAAAGGGCGTACTCAAGGCATTCCGAGCGCACCTCACAGGCGAGGCAGACCTTCTTGGCCTCGCGGGTGGATCCGCCCTTTTCGGGAAAGAAGGACTCGGGATCGGTCTGGGCGCACAGTGCGCGCTCCTGCCAGCCGAGTTCCTCGTCCGCGTCCTCGACCAGCAGTTGCTGGAACAGCTCGGTCATGTGCGCCCCTCGTCTGTCTCTTGCGTCCCGTGATGCAGCCGTTTGCGGCTGAACGACACGAGTGAAATTACAAGTGTGTAGCTCCGGGGCAGTCAAGCGAGGATCTGCTATTGGCCCAGGGATTCACTCTGCGGAACCAAGCGTATGCAGAAAGTGTTCAAATCAGCAAAAACCTGACATATGCCACTGGCCCCGCGACTCCACACCCTCTCCTGTGAGAGACGAGCGAAGGTGCCCTTGTGTTGCGATTCGATCACCGAAGCGATCAAGATCACAGTCAGGTCACGGAGCGTCAGTCGCGTTTGAGAGCGCGGATGATGCGCCACATGTCCCCGCCCAAGCACGCATAAACCTTTCTCCAA
This sequence comes from Streptomyces sp. McG3, assembly GCF_018619185.1. Classification (GTDB taxonomy): domain Bacteria; phylum Actinomycetota; class Actinomycetes; order Streptomycetales; family Streptomycetaceae; genus Streptomyces. The sequence goes on from NZ_JAAXYC010000476.1 coordinate 849, forward strand.
ACCCGACAACCGGAAGGGGTGAAACATTGCCCCCATTTCGGGCATTGGGTTGACAGCGGACGGTCGAGCCGGTCTCCTTGGTCCCATGTCAGCGACCACAGCCATGCACGTCACCCACATCCGTGGGTTCCGTAGTGCTGTCCAGGCCCGCTGTTGCTGTTCCAGCTGTCACAGCTGTTGATGCCCTAGTGCTCCAGCTCTGATCCAGCCTTCCGGTCGAGCGTCCTTCTTCGTCTCCTCCCGCTCCTCCCCCGCACCTCGCACTTCCCGCGGCTCGTTTCCGGGCCGTCGGCGCTCACCGCGACTCCCCGCACGTGCACCCCCCATGCCGAGGAACCACCGCAGCCATGAACAGCGACAGCGACCTTCAGATCGCCGGCGACATCCTTGAGGTCCAGCACCTCCTGCAGCCCGCCCGCGAGCACCCCTCCACCGTCTCCGAATTCGTCGGCCTCGCACGCTCCATCGCGGCCGACCGCGCGCAGTGGGCCGGAATCGTCCAGTACGACTCCGCCTCCCGCTGGTACCACCGTCTGCACCAGGGCCCCGGCTACGAGGTGTGGCTGCTCAGCTGGGTGCCCGGGCAGGGCAGCGGGCGTCACGACCACGGCCTCTCCGCCGGCGTACTGACGGTCCTGGAAGGCGAGTTGACCGAGCACACCGAGCGCGGGACGCGGGCTCTCGGCGCGGGCGGGCAGCGGGCCTTCGCCCCGGGCTACGTCCACGAAGTGGTCAACGACTCGCTCGAACCGGCCGTGAGTCTGCACATCTACTACCCGGGCCTGACCGAGATGCCGATGCACGCCACGCAAAGCGCCCCGACGACCGTGGCCGCCGTACACGCCTGACAAACTGCTCCGCATGCGCATTGTTGTTCTGGCCGGTGGCATCGGCGGTGCCCGCTTCCTTCGCGGCCTCAAGCAGGCCGCGCCCGACGCGGACATCACGGTGATCGGCAACACGGGTGATGACATCCATCTGTTCGGGCTGAAGGTCTGTCCCGACCTCGACACCGTGATGTACACCCTCGGCGGTGGCATCAACGAGGAGCAGGGCTGGGGACGGACCGACGAGACCTTCCAGGTCAAGGAGGAGCTCGCGGCGTACGGCGTGGGCCCCGGATGGTTCGGGCTCGGCGACCGCGACTTCGCCACCCATATCGTCCGTACGCAGATGCTGGGCGCGGGCTATCCGCTGAGCGCGGTCACCGAGGCGCTCTGCGCCCGTTGGCAGCCGGGCGTGCGGCTGCTCCCCATGTCCGACGACCGGGTCGAGACGCATGTCGCCGTCGAGACGGACGGCGAGAGCAAGGCGATCCACTTCCAGGAGTACTGGGTGAAGCTGCGCGCCTCCGTCGAGGCGCAGGCGATCGTGCCGGTCGGCGCGGAGCAGGCCAAGCCGGCCCCGGGGGTGCTGGAGGCCATCGGTTCGGCCGATGTCATCGTCTTCCCGCCGTCGAATCCGGTGGTGTCCATCGGCACGATCCTCGCAGTGCCGGGGATCCGCGAGGCGATCGCCGAGGCGGGGGTGCCGGTCGTCGGCCTCTCCCCCATCGTCGGGGACGCGCCCGTGCGGGGTATGGCGGACAAGGTGCTCGCCGCGGTGGGCGTCGAGTCGACGGCGGCTGCCGTGGCCCAGCACTACGGTTCGGGGCTGCTGGACGGGTGGCTGGTGGACACGGTGGACGCGGGTGCGGTCGGAGAGGTCGAGGCGGCGGGGATCCGCTGCCGGGCGGTGCCGCTGATGATGACGGACGTGGACGCGACCGCCGAGATGGCCCGGCAGGCGCTGGAGCTGGCCGAGGAGGTTCGGGCGTGAGTGGTTCTCCTGGTGGCGCCGAAGGTGGTGTCCCGGATTCTTCCGGGGGCGGTGGTGCTGTGGCTGCCGGTGGCGGTGGTGTCGCCGTTTCCGGTGCGCCCTCGTTTCAGGTCTGGGCGTTGGGCGGGATTCCCGAAGTGCGGGCCGGTGACGATCTCGCCAAGCTGATCGCCGAGGCCGGGCCCGGACTGGTCGACGGGGACATCCTGCTCGTCACCTCGAAGATCGTCTCCAAGGCCGAGGGCCGGATCGTCCGGGCCGCCGACCGCGAGGCCGCCATAGACGCCGAGACCGTACGGGTCGTGGCCCGGCGCGGGCCGCTGCGGATCGTGGAGAACCGGCACGGTCTGGTCATGGCCGCCGCCGGGGTCGACGCCTCGAACACGCCGGCCGGGACCGTACTGCTGCTGCCCGAGGACTCCGACGTCTCCGCCCGGGCCATCCGGGACGGGCTGCGGGACGCCCTCGGCGTGGAGGTCGGCGTCGTCGTCACGGACACCTTCGGGCGGCCCTGGCGCAATGGGCTGACCGATGTCGCGATCGGGGCCGCCGGGGTGCGGGTGCTGGACGATCTGCGCGGCGGGACGGACGCGTACGGCAATCCGCTCAGCGCCACGATCGTGGCCACGGCGGACGAGCTGGCCGCGGCCGGGGACCTGGTCAAGGGCAAGGCGGAGGGGCTGCCGGTCGCCGTGGTGCGCGGGCTGCCGCATGTGGTGGCGTCCGGCGACGAGCCCGGTGCCCGTGCGTTGGTGCGGACCGCCGCCGACGACATGTTCCGGCTCGGGACGTCCGAGGCCGTGCGGGAAGCGGTGACGCTGCGGCGTACCGTGCGCGAGTTCACCGACGAGCCGGTGGATCCGGGGGCCGTGCGGCGGGCGGTGGCCGCGGCGGTGACCGCGCCCGCCCCTCATCACACGACGCCGTGGCGGTTCGTCCTGCTGGAGTCCGCCGAGTCGCGGACCCGGTTGCTCGACGCGATGCGGGACGCGTGGATCGAGGACCTGCGGCGCGACGGCAGGAGCGAGGAGTCGATCGCCAAGCGGGTGCGGCGCGGGGATGTGCTGCGCAACGCGCCGTATCTGGCGGTGCCGTGCCTGGTGATGGACGGCTCGCACACGTACGGGGACGAGCGGCGCGACGCCGCGGAGCGCGAGATGTTCGTCGTCGCGGCGGGCGCGGGCGTGCAGAACTTCCTGGTGGCGCTGGCGGGTGAGCGGCTGGGGTCGGCGTGGGTGTCCTCGACGATGTTCTGCCGGTCCGTGGTGCGGGAGGTGTTGTCGCTGCCGTCGTCCTGGGATCCGTTGGGGGCGGTGGCTGTGGGGCATGCGGCGGGGGTGCCTCGGGCTGTCTCTTATACACATCTC
>NZ_JAAXYC010000477.1 GCF_018619185.1 Streptomyces sp. McG3
GTCCTGGTCACCCCGGCCCGCTCCCGCCGCCCTGGTACCGTCGATCACATGTGTGCAGCTTCGTGCGCGGCCGCTTGCGCCGCGGTGACCAGGACCCTCCGCTAGCGGCGGGCGTTCTCCTCACACACCTTCAGGGCGTCCAGCCGCTTCGTGATCAGATCCGAGCGGCTTCTTCCAGCCGGCCGTCGACGAACCGCCGGTCCTGCACGATGACCGGGACGTCATCGATGCCGTAGCGGTGGGGAAGCGACTTGGCGGTGGTGTCGTCGTCATCGATGAGGAACATTCCGGCCACACCGCGATAGAGGTGCTGGGCCGTCTTCCCGTGCGGGTGCGGGTGGTACCAGAGCGACGCGCCGGGCTGGTCGATCCTCCACGTGGGCGACCAGGTCGCACCCGGCTCGATCATCCGGTGCGGGCCGCCGTCCATCGTGGGCGGCAGATGCATGCCGTGCCAGTGGAGCGAGGTCGCCTCGTCCACGCCGTTGGCCACGTTGATCAGCACGGTCTCCCCGCGCGCGGCCCGCAGGGTCGGGCCGGGACACTCGCCGTTGACGCCCCAGGCAGGAGAGCGTCTGCCCGCGATGAACTCCCTCGTGCCCTGACGGATGTCCAGCTCGAAGACCCGTCTTCCCTCTCCGTCGAACCGGGACTCGGCAAGCGGTGGCGCCTGCACACGGTGGGTGAAGGCGATCCTGCCCACCGTGTCGATGCTCCTGCCGGTGACAGCCGTCCTCAGTGCCGGCAGCCCCAGGCCCAGGGCCGGCAGCGCCACGGCCGCTCCCCCGATCAGTCGGAGCGTCTGCCGTCGGGTCGGGGTCACGACGCCTCACCGCCCCGGGCCGGCCGGCCGTCGTTCCGGACCTGGGTCAGCAGCATGACGCTCGCGCCGAACATCAACACCCCTATCGGCACGTGCAGTTCCCGCACACGGGCGAAGCCGAGCACCATCTGCGCCAGCGTGAAAACCAGCATCGGAGCGCTCCTGAGAAGCAGGCGCGGCGAGCCTCCCCCCGGCTTCCAGGCCAGGATCGTCGCTCCCAGGTTGAGCAGCACCACGAGGAGGACGGCTCCCCCCATCACGCCGTGCAGCTCCCGGCCGACGGGGACGGAGGCGAGCAGGAGCCCGGCCGTGGCCGCCTGCGCCAGGATCACCGCCGACTGGAGGACGAGCGTGATCTGCAACAGCCGCATCGGCCGCTGGGCCTGGGGACGCCCGGCGCGGGGCGCGGGCTTGAGCACGGACGGTAAGGACATGGGGCGCTCCGGGGGGAGAGAAGCGGACAGGGCGCCTGCGAGGGCAGCCCCGGGCCGCGTGCGGCAGCGGGATCGGCGGATGCCGCGCCCGCGCATGTCAGCGGGATCGGCGGATGCCGCGCCCGCGTATGTCAGCGGGATCGGCGGATGCCGCGTCGCCAGACGTCGACGACGGAACGGCTCGCGACGATCTCTCGCGTCGGGTCGCCGTCGACGAGGACCAGGTCGGCGCGGAGCCCCGGGGCGATACGGCCCCGGTCGGCCAGCCCGAAGCACCGGGCGGTGACACCGGTGCCGGCGGCCAGCGCTTCGAGCGGGGAGAGGCCGGCCCGGACCAGCAGTTCCAGCTCTCGGTGCAGGCCGTCGCCGTGGCTGGGGGCGAAGGGGTTGGCGTCGGTACCGGCCAGCAGCGGCACACCTGCCCGGTGCAGCGCCCCGGCGGCGTGCGCCGCACGGCTGAGGCGGTCCGAGCCGTCGCCGCCGATGGACTCGAAGTAGGCGAGCGTGCTCACCACGAAGACGCCCCGTCCGGCCGCCCTGGCAGCCAAGACGTCGGTGACCGGATCACCCGCGGGGGTGTCGGCCCAGACGTGGGCCAGTCCGTCGACGCCGGCGTCCAGGGCGAGTGCGGCCTCCCTGGCGGTGCACGCATGCGCGATGGTCTTCAGTCCCGCCGCGCGGGCGGCGTCGACGAGAGCGGCCGCGGTGTCCCGCCCGAGAGCGGGCACCGGTGTCCCGGCCATCGCGCCGTCATCGATCACGATCTTCAGGTAGTCGCTGCCCTCGGCCGCCCGGGCGGCGACGAACGATGCGGCCCGGGCGGGGTCGGCGATCGTGTCGAACGGTCCGACCGCGTCCTCGGGGTTCTCCAGCATGGTGGATATCGCTGCCATGACTCCCGTCGGATGGCCGCCCGGTGCGGTGGCCAGGACGCCGGCACTGCGGAGATCGGCGACGTCATCACGGTCCGCGGCCAGCTTTCGCTGGCGTCGCAGGTTCGACGGCAGGCAGAACATGTCCAGCTCGGTGGTCACGCCGTAGGACAGCGCCCGGGCGAGACTGCCGTCGAAGGTGTGGGTGTGCGCGTCGATCAGCCCCGGAAGCAAGGTCCTGCCCGCACCGTCGACTTCGACGTCCGCGCGGAGGCCGTCGGGCTCGGCGATGTGGCCGTCGACCATGAGGACGTCAGCGCCTTCCACGGCCCGCACGCCGTCGAAGGCGCGCACATCACGGATGAGAGTTCGCACAGCGGTCTCCTCGAATCCTCGTCCAGGGGATAGTTCGCCAGACGATAGTACGCCAGCGAACTATCGTCTGGCGAATAGACTGCGCTGCATGAGCGAGGGTGCCGCGGACGCGGTGGACGGAATCGTCGAGGACTGGCGACGGGAGCGGCCGGACCTGGAGGTGTCCGCGCTGACGACCGTCGGCCGGCTGGCGTTCGTCGCGGAGAACGTCATCGGCCCGGTGGGGGAACGCGCCGTGGAACGGCACGGCATCGCCAAGGGCGACTTCGACGTGCTCGCGACGCTGCGGCGCACCGGTGCCCCGTACGCCCTGAGCCCGTCCGCGCTCTCCTCCGAGCTGATGATGTCGCGGGCGGGGATGACGAAGCGGATGGACCGGCTGGAGAAGGCCGGACTCGCGGAACGCGTCCCCGACGCCGACGACCGCCGCAGCTTCCGGATCACCCTCACGGCGGAGGGCCGCCGCGTCGTCGACGCCGCCCTCACCGACCTCGCGGCCGACCTGTCGGCACTGGTCTCCGACCTCACCGACACCGAGCGCGAAGGCCTCGACCGAGCGCTCCGCGCCCTCCTGCGCGCCGGGCGGGATCGGTCACCCTCGAACGCGGCACAGCCACCCGTCGGTCCGAGATCCCTTCCGTCGGCGCGCGCCTGAGCGCGGCGATCGCCGTCGCGGAGGGATACGTGGACGCTGACGGGGGCAGAGGCATCGGACTGACGGACGCGATGAACGTCGCGCCGGCCGCCGCCTACCGTACCGAGTTCACCTTCACCTCCGACCGCCACTGCCGTAGGGTCCGGCCTCCGACCGGGCACAAGGCGTTCCGGTTGCTGCCCGACGACCTCTGAGAAGGGCGCCGCCCCAGCCCGTCCGCTCCGCCTTCACCCGGCGGAGTGGAGTCGGCCGCCCGCAGGGGTGGTACGGCCTCGCCGTGCGGCGTTCCCGTGGCCGTGTGCCGAACCATGAGCGCATGTCACGGAACAGTCTGCGTTCGCTGGCCCGCCGCGTGGTTCCCACCCTGCTGGTCGCCCAAGTCGTCTTCCTCCCCCTCCAGTCCGCTTCTGCCGCCACGCTCACCGCGCACCCGTGCGCGTCGTCCGCCGGTTGCGGTTCGGTCGTCGTCGCGCCCGTCTCGCAGGCGGCCCCGGATCACGGTGACTGCACCAGTCCGGAACCGGTCGTGTGCCTGATCCGGAGCGAGACGCCGCAGGAGCGCGAGGTCGCCCGCGATCAGCGGATGCGCTATCACGACCTCCTCGCGGACATGGAACGCACGGAGTGCGCCATGCGCGCCGAAGGGCGCTCGGAGGAGGACATCGCCCGCGCCCTGGTCCAGATGCGCAATGACGCCAAGGACGTCGTCCGCGCCGGGATGACCCCGGAACAGGTCGCGGAGCTGGAGGCGCGCAACCAGAAGAAGTACGGGAACCCGCTCGGCCCGACGGCGGACCAGCTCTACCTGAAGTACGGCTCCTGGGAGCAGGTCTCCGAAGCCGCCACGCGTTCGAGCGCGGCCGTGGACCGGGAGCTCGGCCTGGAATTCCGCCACTGCTCCTGTGACGTCCTCCAGGCGGCCTGACCACCCCCGCCCCCGCCGGGCAGGGGC
>NZ_JAAXYC010000478.1 GCF_018619185.1 Streptomyces sp. McG3
GCGGGAAGCTGTTGTCGCCGCGCTTGGCCTGGCCCGCCATCACGGCGATCATGTTCGGCTCGTTGATCGTGCAGACGTGGCTGACGCCCTCGGAGATGACCGGGGCGCAGGCCGCCACGTACCGCGCGAACAGCTCCACCGCGCCCTCGGCCGTCCAGCCGCCGCGCGCCTCGAACCACTGCGGGACGGTGAAGTGGTGCAGGGTCACCATCGGGCGCAGGCCGCGCTCGATCGCTCCCTCCACCATCCGCCGGTAGTGGGCGAGCTGGGCACGGGAGAAGTGGCCTTCGACCGGCTCGATGCGGGCCCACTCGATGGAGAAGCGGTAGTCGGTGAAGCCGAGCGAGGCCAGCAGGTCCATGTCCTCGGGCCAGCGGTGGTAGCTGTCACAGGCGTCCAGGCTCGGCTCCGCGATGTGGGTGCCGGCGGCGTGTTCCTTGACCCACCAGTCGCAGTCGGTGTTGTTGCCCTCGATCTGGTGGGCGGCCGTGGACGCGCCCCAGAGGAAGCCCTCGGGGAACGGGACGGGGGTCTTCTGGTCCGAAGCAGGGGTGTGTGTCATCGCGACATGTCTTTCTGGTGGTGGTGAGGGGTGTGGCCGCGCTCTGTTGCGGGGTGGGGTGCGGCCTCGTACGTGAAGTGCCCGGGCGGACGCGTTACTTCATGCCCGCCGTGGCGATGCCCTGCGTGAAGTGCCGTTGCAGCGCGATGAAGACGACCAGCACCGGCAGCACGATCAGGAAGGCCCCGGCCATCAGCATCCCGTTGGAGCCGCCGGCCTTGTTGGGGTCGGTGGCGAAGGTCGCCAGGGCCACCGGGAGGGTGTATTTGTCGGGGTCGTTGGTCGCGATCAGCGGCCAGACAAAGTTGTTCCAGGAACCCAGGAACGTGAAGATCGACAGGGTCGCGAGGGCGGGCTTCACCAGCGGCATCACGATCCGCCAGAAGATGTACCACTCGCTCGCGCCGTCCATCCGGGCCGCTTCCAGCAGCTCGTCCGGGATCGACTGCATGAACTGGCGCATCAGGAAGACCCCGAAGGCCCCGGCGGCGAACGGCAGCACCAGACCCGCGTAGCTGTCGATCAGCTGGAGCTTGCTCATCAGCACGAACAGCGGAAGCAGCATCAGGTTGCCGGGCACCATCAGCGCGCCGAGCACCAGGCCGAAGACCTTGTTGCGGCCGACGAAGTTCAGCTTGGCCAGGGCGTAGCCGAGCATCGAGCAGAAGACCAGGTTCGAGACGGTCACCAGGACCGCCACGATCACCGAGTTCATGAAGTACAGGGGCAGGTCCAGCTTGTCGAGCAGCTGCCGGAAGTTCTCCAGGGTCCACTCGGTGGGGATCCACACCGGCGGGCTGGCCGACAGCTCGCTCTGCGTCTTGAAGGCGGAGAGCCCCATCCAGAGGAAGGGCGCCGACATGACCAGCAGGCCGAGCGAGAGCAGGGTGTACACGACGGGGCGCGAGGCGCTCCGCTGCTTCGGGGCCCGGGACTTCAGCGGCTCGACCGGTGCCTTGCTGCTGGTGGCGCTCATTTCGTGTTGTCCTTCAGCAGTCGGAGCTGGAGCACCGTGATGCCCATGATCACCACGAAGAGGACGTACGCCATGGCGCTCGCGTAGCCCATGTGGAAGAAGTTGAACCCTTCGCGGTACATGTTCAGCGAGACCGTGAGGGTCGAGTCGGACGGGCCGCCCTGGGTCATCACGAACGGCTCCTCGAACACGTTGAGGTAGCCGATCGTCGTGATCACCGTGGCGTAGAGGAGGGTCGGACGCAGGAGCGGGACCGTGATGCCCCGGAACTCCTGCCAGACGCTCGCGCCGTCGAGCTTCGCGGCTTCCCGCACCTCGGTGGGGATCGCCTGGAGGCCCGCGATGAACAGCACCATCACCGTGCCGACGTTCCGCCAGACCGCCATGACGATCAGCGACGGCATCGCCAGCGTCTCGGAGCCGAGGAAGTCCGGTGCGGTCCAGCCCACTTCGGAGAAGAGGCCCGCGATCAGCCCGTCGCTCGGATCGAGGACGAACCGCCAGACGACGGCCACCGCGACGATGGTGGTGACCACCGGGGCGTAGAAGCCGACCCGGAAGAAGGTCCGCGCCCGGTCGATGCCGTTGTTCAGCAGAACGGCGACGACCAGCCCGATGCCGATGGTCAGCGGCACGCCGACGACCACGAAGTACCCCGTGTTGAAGAGGGACTTGAGGAACTTCTCGTCGCCGAAGAGGTTGACGTAGTTCTCGAACCCGATGAAGTTCGCTTCCCAGGGGCGCGTCACGTTGCGCAGCCCGAAGTCCGTGAAGCTCATCACCAGCGTGGCGAGGATCGGGAACGCCATGAAGACGGTGAACAGGACGAGGAACGGGGTGGAGAACAGCCACCCCGCCGCGTTCTGCACGCCCATCGACGGCTTGCGTCCCCGGCTGCCCCCGGTGGCCGGGGACGGTGCGGCCCCGGCCTTCCGGGGCCCTCGGGCCTTCTCGGTCGTGGTGCTCATGGCTACTGCTTCACGAGACCTTCGATCTCGGACTGCGCGGTCTTCAGCGCGTCCTCGGCGGAAGCCTTGCCCTGCGTCACCTTGGCGATGGCCTGGTCCACCTTGTCGGTGATCTCGGTCCAGTTGGCCAGGGACGGCGAGGACTTGGCGGTGTCCATCTGCTTCTTGAAGGTCTGCAGGTCGGCGTCGTCGGCGAGCGTGCCGGACTCCCACGCGGAGGTGTTGGCGGGCAGGTCCTTCGTCCGCTCGTACCAGTCGGACTGGCCCTTCGTGTCGGTCAGGTACGTGATGAACTCGGTGGCCGCGGCCTTGTGCTCGCTGTCCTTGGAGACGACGAGGGAGGAACCGCCGGCCATGGAGGTGGAGGAGGCGTCCGCCGGGACGTTCGCGATGGCCCACTTGCCCTTGATCTGCGGCTGGCCCTCGTTGAGGAGGGTCACGTGCCAGGGGCCGCCGAAGAACATCGGGACCCGGCCGTTGCCGAAGTCCTTCACCACGTCGTAGCCGGGCTGTACGGACTTGTTGGAGAGGCCCTTGTCGAAGTACGAGCCGTACTCCTTCAGCGCCTTGACGGCCTCCGGGCTGTCGACGACGGCCTCGCCCTTGTCGTTGACGATCTCGCCGCCCGCCGAGTACAGGAAGGAGTAGAAGTTCTGCACGGTGTCCAGGCCGCTGGGCTGGATGGACAGCCCCCACTTCGTACCGGCCTTCTCCTGGTACGCGCCTGCCAGGTCCTTCAGACCCTTCCAGTCGGTCGGAGCCTCGGTGACGCCGGCCTTCTCGGCCAGGTCCGTGCGGTAGTAGAGGACCCGGGTGTCGACGTACCACGGCACACCGTAGGCGGTGCCGTCCACCTCGCCCTGCTCCCAGCCCGCCGGGAAGAAGTCCTTCTTGTCGAAGACCTTGGTGTCCACCGGCTCCAGCACGCCGAGCTCGGAGAACTCGCCCATGTAACTGCCGCCCATCTGCGCCACGTCGGGCAGGGTGCCCGCCGCCGCTGCCGAGACGAGCTTCTGGTGGGCGACGTCCCAGCCGATGGGGGTCACCTTCACCGTGATGTTCGGGTTGGCCTTCTCGTAGACCTCGGCCACGTCGGCGAGCTTCTCGCCCTCGGCTCCCATGGCCCACACGGTGAGCGTCTGCTTCTCGTCCGCCGCGACGTCGCCGCCGGAGGAGCCGCAGGCGGAGAGGGTCACGGCGAGCGCGAGCGCTATGCCGGCGGGGGCGGTTCTGGCGATGCGGGACATGGGAGGGCTCCTCCTTGAGCAATCCGGATGCTGCGCGATGTATGCGCTGCCTGTAAGCGCATACATCACTCTGCGCCAGTCGTTCGGGAATCCGCAAGAGGGTGCTGGGTCACACTCGTGCAACGTGCTCGACATCCTGGCGCCTTGTAGTTGAACCGTAAACGCACTGTTTGTGGAAGAACAGGCGATGTGACCGATTCGTCGTCGGAGGCCGGGTGTCGGGGGCACGCCCGGCACCGGCGTGGTCGGCGTCTACCCTCGCGGCATGGCCTCATCCGTCGCCCTCTCCCACGACTTCCCGTTCGACCCGGCCTACGGGTACGACGCGCCGGGCGCCCTGCTGGGCGTCCCCGCCC
>NZ_JAAXYC010000048.1 GCF_018619185.1 Streptomyces sp. McG3
GGCTGTACCGGGGCCGGGGCTTCCTGGATCACGGGGTCGCCCTCGTCGGCAGCTCGGACCGCCCCGTCACGGACGGTTCGCCGCTGCGGGCGATCCAGTTCATGGTCGAACGCGCCTCCGTGTCGGGCCGCCTCGTCGGCCCGGACGAGGCCGTCACCGTCGACGAGGCGCTGCGGGCCTACACGGTCGCCGGCGCCCACGCCTGCCGCTGGGAGGAGTCGGCGGGCGCCCTCTCGCCGGGGATGCGCGCCGACCTGGTCGTGCTGGGCGACGACCCGCACCGCGTGGACCCCTCACGGATCGGGGACATCGAGATCGTCGGGACCTTCGTGGACGGCCGGGACGCCCGCGTCGCGAGGTGCCATTAGGCTCGGCGCCATGCGTGGGGACAAGGCGGAGAAGGCGGGACGCGGGGCGGGCGCCGCGTGGGTGGCCGTCGTGTCGTGCGAGAACCTGCCGGGCTGTCCGCGGCCCCCGGCGGCCCTCCGCGCCTGACTGCGGGACCGCGGCGTCGACTGGTTGCCCTTCGCCGGGAATCTCGTCCGCTTCGATCTCCTCTGCGGCGTCGGCGCGGACGGGCACCGGCGCGGTCAGTACGTCGTCCATGTCCGCGCGGACGCGCTGCGCGTCCTGGGCCTGCACCCCGATCAGCCCACCGCCGCGGTCGCCGGTCCCTCCCCGCCCCGCTGGTGGCACGCGGCCGCCGAGCGCAACGCCGGACGGGACCTGGCGTGCTGACGGCCCATCCGCCCGCGCTCCTTTCCAACTCCGGTCACATCAAGTCTCTTTGAAGGCTTCCGGGTGGTCGGCCCAGGTCCTCCCGGCGGCTGGGTGGCAGCCCGGTGGCCGTCCCGGAGACAGCACGGTCGAGACCGGTGGGAGAACAATACGTCGCCCTTTTCGTGTTATTTAGGGTGAATGCGGACATTGGCCCGTAGGTTGGGGAGAAGCGCCACCCGAGTGGCGTCCCGTGTCCCCCGACCCGCAACCGGCCCGGGACCGGGCGGCCGCCGTTCCACCGGCCGCCGGAGTCCCGCGCCACAGGTCATGAACGAGGAAAGGCAGGGCAGGTGAACGTGCTGGGGATCATCGCCTCCGGTGTGGCCGCGCTGTTCATCACGGTCGCACTCGCCAAGGTCGCCCGCCGTGCGGCGCTCCGCGCCCACGCCCCGGACGAACCGGGCGGACGTACGCCACGGGCCGCGGCGCTGCGCAGAACGGGCGGAGCGACGGCCGTGCTCGGCGTCGGCACGGCGGCCGGCGGGGCCCTGTGGCTCGGCGCGGCGGACGACTCCGCGGGCTCCCTCGCGGGGTTGCTCGCCGGGGCCGGGACCGTCGCCGCCCTGGGGCTCGTCCATGACCTCAAGCCATTCCGGGCCGCCCTCCGCCTCCCTGTTCAGACGGCCGCCGCGATCCTCGTCGTCTGCCTCGCGGGACTGTCACCGGCGGCGGCCGTCCCGGCGGTGCTCTGGATCGTCCTCGTCACCAACGCGTTCGCCCTGCTCGACCACGCCGACGGACTGTTGACCAGCGTCGGGCTGGTCACCGCCGCCGGGCTGCTCGCGTGCGCCACCGTCGGCGGGAGCCCCGCCCTCGCCCTGCTTCCGGCGACCCTGGTGGCGGGCCTGGCCGGCTTCCTGCTCCACAACTGGCACCCCGCCCGCCTCCGGCTCGGCGCCTCCGGTGCGCAGTTCACCGGATTCGCGCTGGCCGCCTCCGGCGCGCTGATCCAGGCGGCCGCCCCGTCGGGCCGCGCCGCCTGGGCCGCGCTGCCGGTCCTGGCGACGGTGGCCCTCGCCGACACCGCCCTGGTCCTGATCTCCCGCCGCCGCGCCGCGCGTTCCCTCCTGCGCGACACGGACGACCACATCGGGCACCGCCTGCGCCGGGTCCGCGTCACCGTGCCGGGCACGGCGGTCCTCCTGGGCCTGTGGGCGGCCGTGCCGGTCACCACCGCGACACTGGTGTACGCGGAACTCCTGCACCCGGCTTTCCTCCTCCTGCCGTCGGCCGGGACCGCGGCCGCCGTGTACGCCCTGCTGAGGATCCCGGCGTACGCACCGCCCCGCACGGCCCCGTCCCGTACCGCCGCCCGGCGCACCACGGCGCCCACCACCGGCGCCGCGATCCCCTCCGCCACCTCCGCACCGGGTGTCACGGGCCCGGCTCCCGGGAAGGGCGCGCCTTCCGGCAGCGCCAGGACCGCCGAGCGGCATCCCACCGTGCCGCCCCCGCCCACCGGCCGGTCCGCCGCCGCGGTCGCCGCCGAGCGAAGCTGACACCGCCCCGGTACGTGATCACCCCCGCAGCCGGCCGAGCGTGGCACGGGCCGCGGCACGCGCGTACGGGGCGAGCATCAGATACGGCGCCCACGGCCAGGTGTGCCGCAGGCAGTACACCCACCACGGGCGGAGCGGCAGCTCCTGTACGGAGGCCGCCCGGCGCAGGGCCTCCCGGACCCCGATCCCCGGCTCCCGGGATCCCGGAGCGCCCGGTCCGCCCACGCACTCACCGGCATGCCCCGGGGCGACGAACGCGCTCACCCCGGCCCGCCGCGCCCGGCGGCCGTGGTCGTAGTCGCCCATCCGGTGGCGGAAGACCTTGTCGGGGTCCCCGACGAGGTCGTACACGGCACGGGGCACCAGCACCACGCGCCCGTCGTACGTGTCGCAGGGCTCGGGCCGGTGCTCGCCGGGCTCGACGAGGGCCAGGGAACGTCCCCGCCGGCCGGAGTACACCGTGTCCCCGTACGCGTTCCGCACCGCGCCCACGACAACGGACCCGGGCCCGGCCGTCCCGGCCGTCCGCAGCAGGTTCGCGAGGGCGTCCGGGAAGAGTTCGACCCGGTCGTCGAGCCAGAGCTGATGCGTCCACGAGTGGGTCGGCCCGCCGGGCGTGCCGCCGAGCGGACCGCCGCCCCCGCCGCCGCTGCGGCTGTTGCGGCTCGCGATGCGCAGCGCCTGGTTGTGGGGGACGTCCGCGCCCACCGACATCACCTCCACCGCCGGATGCCGCAGCCGGACCGCCTCCGGCGTACCGTCGGTGCTGCCGGTGTCCACGAGATGCACCCCGAGCGTCGTCCCGGCGGGGAGCCCGCGCTGCTCCTCCAGGGCGCGCAGCGCGGAGAGCGTTCGCGCGCGGCGGTCGTGACTCGTCATCAGCACGGCCAGGTGAACGGAGTGCACAGCGGGCTCCTCAGCTCCTGAATCTCATCATTCACGCATAAAAGCTGATATTCCGCATAGGCTGGGCGGGTGAGCGCCCAACCGACCGCGAACCCGCTCGGGCCGACGTGGGGCCCCGCTTCCCCGCGCCGGGCCGGCCGTCTCGTGCCGGTGCTCGCCTTCCTGCTGGCCGTCCTGTGCGTGACGACGGTCGCCCTGACCGCGACCGTCCGGTCCACGGTCGCCTCGCCCGGCTTCTACCAGGCGGTGCTGGACGAGGAGTCGGCCTACGACCGGCTCTACGGCGAGGTGCTCGTCGACCCGGAGATCTCGCCCGTCACCCGCGATCTGCTCGCGCACCTGCCCGTCCCCGAGGCGCTGGTGACGTCGAACATCAAGGTCGTGCTGCCGCCCGCCACGGTCCGGGCCCTCACCGACCAGCAGATCGAGGCCGTGACCGGCTACCTGCGCGGCGACCGTGACGAGCTCCGGCTGACGGTCGATCCGGCCCCGGTGCTGGAGAACCTCGCCGACCTCGCACGCGTCTACTTCGGCGATCTGGTGGCCAGTATCCAGGGGAGCGACCGGCCGGACTTCGCACGCTTCACCGCCGACCTCGTCACGGCGCTCGACGCCCTCAAGGAGGGCCGCGCCCCGAACCTGCCCACGCTGCCGCTCACCGAGGACCAGGCCGACCGCGCCGCGGACGCCCTCCTCACGACGGTCCCGGAGCGGGAGCGGGCGGCGCTGCGCCCCGAGATCGAGGTGGCCCTGGGGGAGGGAGACGTATCGACCGCGCTGGCGGCCACCGCGGCCGCCGCGCTCTCCGACGGCTCACGGACCGCCGCCGCCGACCTCCGCACCACCCTCCAGGACGGTACGTGGGACCTCACCGGCACCCTGACCACCGCCGGGATGGACCTCACGGCCCTGGAGCGGGCCCGTGACGCCATCAGGCTCCTGACCCTGCTCCAGGTCCTCGCCCTCACCGTCGCACTGGCCGCGCTCGCGACGCTCTGGTTCACGGGTCCCGCCGCCCCGGCCCGCCGGCTCATGCGACTGGGGCAGGCGCTCGGCTGCGCGGGAGTCCTGGCCGCCGCGGCCGTGCTCCTGACCCGGCTGATCACCGGAGGACGCCTCCTCACCACACCGTCCTCCTGGGCCCCGAGCGTCACCGCGCTCGTCGACGACCTCCAGCGCAATGCCGTGAACCAGGCGGTGGCCACCGGGCTGAGCGCCGCCCTCACCGGCCTCGTCGGCGGCGTGCTCCTCATGGGCGTGGGCTGGGCGCTCCTGGTGCGCCCGGGTCGGATGCCGACCCCGACAGCGGTGCGGACGACGGCGGCGGGCGTGGCCTGTGCCGCACTGGCCGGCGTACTGCTCGTGCCGCCCGTCTTCGGCCCGTCCGCACCCCGCCAGTGCCTGGGCAGCGGCCGGCTGTGCGAACTGCGCTACGACGAAGCCGCCTACCTCACCTCGCACAACGCCATGTCCACCACCGCGGACCGGTTCATCGGCCCCCTCCAGGACCCCGACATCACCACCCAGCTCAACACGGGCGTCCGGGCCCTCCAGCTCGACACGTACCGCTGGGAGCGCCCGCAGGACATCGCCGGGCGTCTCGGCTCCCCCGAATTCACCCCCGAGCAACGGCGCCTGATCACCGGCGCCATCGACCGGGCGAACCCGCCGCGCGAGGGACTCTGGCTCTGCCACGGCGTCTGCCGCGCCGGGGCCATCGAACTGGTCCCGGCCCTGGAGGACATCGGCGACTGGCTGCGCGCCCACCCCACGGAGATCGTGACGCTCATCGTCCAGGACGACATCGGCCCAAAGGACACCGAGGACGCGTTCCGCGCCGCCGGCCTGGAGGACCTCCTGCACACCCCCTCGGCGGATCCCGACGCCCCGTGGCCCACCCTGGCGGAGATGATCGACAGCGGCCGCCGACTGGTGGTGTTCGCCGAGAAGGCCGACGGCCCGGCGCCCTGGTACCGCAACTTCTACCGGTACGGGATGGAGACCCCGTTCGCCTTCCGGAGCCCCTCCGACATGACGTGCGAACCCCACCGGGGCGGCACCGGGAAACAGCTCTTCCTGCTCAACCACTTCATCACGAACGCGGGCGGCAGCCGCCTGGACGCCGGCCGCGTCAACGCCCGCGACTGGGTCCTGGAGCGGACCCGTGCCTGCGAGGCGGAACGCGGCAGTCCGGTCACCTTCATCGCCGTCGACTACACGACGGTCGGCGACGCACTCGGTGCCGTGAACGAACTGAACTCCCGGCGAACAGAAGGCGGCTGACAGACAATCAGCGACGGTAGGGACCCCGCCCGACGTGCCCGCCACCCGAAACCCCGGGGGAACCGCGAGGGGAGCGTGAGAGGCTACGTTCCCAGCGGCTCCCCACCGTGCGGACGGAGCCGGACCACTGCCGACAGATCGGGAAGACAGCGCCCATGACGCCTCCGAGCGACCCCGCACCGCACGGTGCCCCCGCCGCCGTTCCCGCCCCCGGCGACGGGAGCCGACAGCAGCGCGCGGGCCGTCTGCTGGCCGTGAGCGACCTGCACGCCGCGGTGACCGACAACCGGGCCATCGTGGAGTCCCTGCGCCCGACGTCCGACGCGGACTGGCTGATCGTCGCCGGCGATGTGGCGGAGACCCCCGAAGACATCCGCTGGACGCTCGGACTCCTCGCGGAGCGCTTCGCCCACGTGATCTGGACCCCCGGCAACCACGAGCTGTGGACCCTGGCCAAGGACCCGGTCCAACTGCGCGGCCAGGCGCGCTACGACCACCTCGTCGAACTGTGCCGGGACCTCGGAGTGACGACTCCGGAAGACCCGTTCCCGCTCTGGCCGGGCCCGGACGGACCGGTGGCGATCGCGCCGCTCTTCCTCCTGTACGACTACACCTTCCGCGCCCCGGGCACGCACACGAAGGAGGAGTCGCTGGCCGTCGCACACGAGTCCGGCATCGTCTGCAACGACGAGTACCTCCTGCACCCGGACCCCTACCCGACGCGGGACGACTGGTGCCGCGCCCGGGTCGCCGCGACCGGGCGCCGGCTCGCGGAGCACGACCCCGGGATACCCCTCGTCCTGGCCGGGCACTGGCCGCTGGTCCGGGAACCCACGTCGGTGATGTGGTACCCGGAGTTCGCCCAGTGGTGCGGCACCGAACTGACCGCCGACTGGCACCGCCGCTTCAACGTCACCGCCGTCGTCTACGGCCACCTCCACATCCCCCGTACGACCTGGTACGACGGGGTGCGTTTCGAGGAGGTCTCCATCGGCTACCCCAGGGAGTGGCGCGAGAGGGGACACCCGCGAGGCCTGCTGCGGCAGATCCTCCCCTACGAGGGGCAACCCGCCCCACCGGCCCGCACCGACGCCGAACCGTCCGCACAGCGGCGCACCCCCGGAGGCTCCTCGTGATCGAGCGACTGCTGCCCGCCGACGTCTCCTGTGCCGCCACCCGCGCGGAGACCGTCCCCGACGGGACCCTCTTCCCGGAGGAGGAGGCGCTGGTCGCCAAGAGCGTGGCCAAACGCAGGAACGACTTCGCGACGGCCCGCGCCTGCGCCCGGCGCGCCATGGCCGGACTCGGTCTGCCACCGGTGGCCGTGCTCCACGGTCACCGGGGGCGACCGCTGTGGCCCGAGGGAGTCGTCGGCAGCCTCACCCACTGCGAGGGGTACCGGGCGGCCGCGCTGGCCCGCGCGAAGGGCGTGCTGTCGCTCGGCATCGACGCGGAACCGCACGCCCCGCTCCCCACCGGCGTAAGGGAGTTGGTGACCCTGCCCGCCGAACGTGCGCGCATCGGCCCGCCCGCGCCGGAAGGCAGGGGAGAAATCCACTGGGACCGTGTCCTGTTCAGCGCCAAGGAGAGCGTCTTCAAGACCTGGTACCCGGTCACGGGGATCGAACTCGACTTCGTCCAGGCTGATCTGACATTCCATCGGACAGGCGGTCGAAGCGGCAACGACGGCACGCCTCAAGGGGACACCGCTGCCGAGGGCACGTTCGCCGCGCGTCTGCTCCTCACGGACCCGGCCCTGCCGACGACGCTGCACGGGCAGTGGCGGATCGAGGACGGCATCGTCGCCACGGCCGTGCTCGTCCGGCCCGACTGGCGGGAGGACGAGGGGGCGTGACGCCCGGCCGGCCGGACTGCGCGAGGGCTGCGCCGTGGCGCTCGGCGAATCGGGGCCGCAGCGCAGTGGCGTTCAGCCGGTCGTGGGGGCGGTGAGCGGGCGGCCCAGCCCCACGTTCCACCGGCCCGACCGGCCGCTGAGTTCGGTCAGCGTCAGCGGGGCGACGTCCAGCCGCCAGAACGCCTCCGCCGGCAGCCGCAGGCCGTGGACGACCGTCGCCCGGACGACGGCGGCCTCGGCCACGGCCAGGAAGCCCGCGCCGGGTGCGTCCGGTCCGCCGAGCGAGTCCAGCCACCCTCCGATCCTCCCGACCAGGTCCCGCAGCGACTCGCCGCCGTGCGGGGCGGCCGAAGGATCACCGAGCCAGGCGGTCAGCTGCGCGGGTTCGGCCGCCGCCACATCGTCGAGGCGGCGGCCGGACCACCGCGCCAGGTCCCAGCCGGCCAGACCCGGTTCGGTCCGCGTCGCCAGCCCGAGCGCCTCGGCGGTCTCGCGGCACCGTCCGGAGGGGCCGCTGAGCGCGAGCCCGGTCACCGGCACCGCGTCGGCCGCTGCCCGCGCGCGCTCCCTGCCGGACCGGTCCAGGGGAGCGTCGCCGTCGAAGCGGGCCTCCCGCAGCGCGGCGTTCATCGCCGGTGAGATCAACATCACCCGTACTGTCATGTCCCTGCCCTCACTTCTTCACCAGGGGCCCCAGGGCCCTGTCGCCCCAAGGGGTCCGTGCTCACCGACCCCGCAGATTGGACCATGGCGGTGCCCGCGTGCAGGGGGTATGGTCGCGTCGACCATGACGAGGGTGCGACGGAAGCCCGGTGAGAATCCGGCACGGTCGCGCCACTGTGAACCCGCCCGCGCGGGGAAGTCAGACCCGGCACCTTCGTCCGAGGCACCACGACAGGGACGCGTGTTCCCACAGGAGGTTCTGCCATGGCGCAGTCCGCCGTTCCGGCGACAGGGGCATCCACGATCGCCCCGATCTCGGCGAAGGCCATTGCCCCGTGGGCGGTCTTCTTCGGCATCATCATGCTCGTCCTGCTGTACTTCGTCGGCGCCGAACAGGGCGCCACCGCGCTCATCTCCGGCGAAGGCGTCCACGAATGGGTTCACGACGGCCGTCACCTGCTCGGCTTCCCCTGCCACTGAGACACCTGAGCAACCAGGGAATCAGCGGACACGGGAAGCAAGAGAAATCAGGAAACCAACGTGAACTCCATATCTGTCAGAGCTCTGCTCGTGCGCGGCATGCTCGCGGGCCTGATCGCGGGCGCGTTCGCGCTCGCCGTGGCCTACTTCCTCGGTGAGTCCCAGGTGGACGCGGCCATCGCCCTCGAAGAGGCACACAGCCACGACCACGGCGGTGGCGAGGAGTTGGTGAGCCGCACCATGCAGGCCACCGGCGGACTCGCCACCGGTGTGCTGGTCTTCGGCGTCGCCGTGGGCGGGATCGCCGCCCTCGTGTTCTGCTACGCGCTGGGCCGCATCGGCGACTTCGGCCCCCGGGCCACCGCGGCGCTGATCGCGGGCGCCGCCCTGCTCACGGTCTATGTGGTGCCGTTCCTCAAATACCCGGCGAATCCGCCCGCCGTCGGCAACCCCGACACCATCGGCGAGCGCACCGCCCTGTTCTTCCTGATGGTCGCCCTCAGCGTGCTGCTGGCCGTCGCCGCCGTCATCACCGGCAGACGGCTCGCTCCTCGACTGGGCAATTGGAACGCGACCCTGGCGGCCGCCGCCGGCTTCATCCTGCTGATCGGCCTCGCCTACGCCTTCCTGCCCTCCTTCGACGAAGTGGGCAAGGACTTCCCGGCCGGTCTGCTGTGGGAGTTCCGGCTCTCCACGCTCGCGGTACAGGTGACCCTGTGGAGCGTCTTCGGCGTCGTCTTCGGGCACCTCACCGAACGGCTTCTGTCGCCGCCCACCCTTGCCGCGACGCCCCGAACGGCGAGCGCGGTGAACTGAGCCCGACCGTAAGCGCACGCGCGGACGCACCAGTGCGGACGTACTGACGAGCACGAAGGAGCCCGCCGGGTAAGCCCCGGCGGGTTCCTCTGCTGTGCGGGCAGGTCTCAGGCGGGTAGCAATGATTATTAGCGTCGCTACGCTTTCGGTGTAGCGTTGCTATTGCTTTGGTGTTAGCGTTGATTACATCGGGTTTCACGGGACCGCCGCGACCCCAGTCGCCAGGAGCAATGCCATGACCGAACGGGCCATGACCGAACAGTCCGCATCCGTATCCGCATCGGCACCCACATCGACTACCAGCGCGGAGTCCGTCGGCGCACGGTCCGCGCGCGCCGGTGGTGCTCCTCGCCGGGTGGCCGTGGTCACCGGGGGATCCCGGGGCATCGGCCGCGAGAGCGCTGAACGCCTCGCCGCCGACGGTTTCGCTGTCGTCGTCAACTACGCGGGCAACCGGACCGAGGCGGAGGCCGCCGTCGCCGCCATCACCGCCGCGGGCGGCGAGGCCGTCGCCCAACAGGCGGACGTGGCCGACGAGGCCGCCGTCGCGGCACTCTTCGACATCGCCGAGGCCACGTTCGGCGGCGTCGACGTGCTGGTGCACGCGGCCGGGGTCATGGCGCTCGCCCCGCTGGCCGAGCTCGAACTCGACACGCTCGACCGGATGCACCGCACCAACATCCGGGGCACGTTCGTGGTCGACCAGCAGGCCGCGCGGCGGCTGCGCGAGGGCGGGGCCATCATCAACTTCTCCAGCTCGGTGCTGGCCCTGGCCCTGCCCGGTTACAGCGCGTATGCCGCCACCAAGGGCGCCGTCGAGGCGATGACCCTGATCCTCGCCCGCGAGTTGCGCGGCCGTGACATCACGGTCAACGCCGTGGCGCCGGGGCCGACCGCCACCGCCCTGTTCCTGGACGGCAAGGACGAGGAGACCGTCGCGAGGATGGCCGCACAGCCGCCGCTGGAGCGGCTGGGGACCCCGCAGGACATAGCCGAGGTGGTCTCCTTCCTCGCCGGCCCGGCCCGCTGGGTCAACGGCCAGGTGCTGCGGGCCAACGGCGGCATCGTCTGAGCGGCCGCCGTGCCGCTTGATAGCGTCCGTCCGGTGAGTACGAGTACCCGGACACGCATCCTGGAAGTGGCCGCCACCCTGGTCAGGGAATCTCCCGACGGAGACATCTCCACGCGCGCGGTGTGCGAGGCGGCGAAGGTGGGCGCCCCGGCCCTCTACCGCCACTTCGGCGACAAGGAGGGGCTGTTGTCGGCCGTCGTCGACCACGGCTTCGAGCAGTACCTGGCGACGAAGAGGGAGCGCGGCGAGACGACGGACGCCGTGGAGGACCTGCGCCGGGGGTGGGACAGCCACGTCGCCTTCGCCCTCGACAACCGCAACCTCTACCGGCTGATGAACTCACCGGCGATGCGCACGCCGCCCGCCGCGGCGCTGGAGTCCCACCGGATCCTGACCGGCGACCTCGAACGGGCCGCGGCCCAGGGCCGGATGCGCGTCGCGCCCGGGCTGGCCGCCCAGATGGTCATGTCGGCCAATGTGGGGGTGGCGCTGATGCTCGTGTCCCGCCCGGCGACGTTCGACGACATCGAGGTGTCCCACCGGGTGCGCGACGCGCTGTACGCGACGGTGCTCACGCCGGAGGCCCCGCCCGGCACACCGCCGGACGCCGAAGTCCCCACGGCGGCGGCCCGGTTGAGCGCCCTGCTGCGGCAGGAGCACGGGGCGGGTCTGAGCAGCGCCGAGGCGGCGCTGATGAAGGAGTGGCTCGACCGGGTGGCGAACGCCCGGCCGGGCGGCTGAACCGAACCAAGGGCGCGGCCGGGGCGTGTGGCCGTCAAAGGGGTCGGACACCGGGGCGTCAGGCGACAGACGTCCTGGTGCCGGGTGCCGGGGATCTGGCGCCGGGGATCTGGCGCAGAGGGCAGGAGGCAGGGCGCGGCGGTCGTCATGGTGCGGGGGAAGAGGCATCGTGATCGCGGAGGCCGTCCTCCGTGCGGCGTGCCGCGTTGCCGACGATCCGTTCGAGGCTTTCCTGTACGTCGTGTTCCGTGCTCCCGTGCGGTGCGTACGCGGACACCGTGAGCACGAGGTCGCCGTTCCACAGGAGGAGGGTGCGGCCGGGGCGTCCCCCGTCGTCGGCCGGTATCGCGTAGGCGGCGTCGTGGACCTTCTCGGGCCCGCGTCCGTGGGCACGGTCGAGGTCCTCCTTGACGCGGTACGCGTGACGGGCGGCCTCGGTGGCCTCGTACACCGACGCCCTGGTGCTGAGCTTCCAGAAGGTGCCGTCGGGAGCCTTGAGGTCCGCGAGGCAGCCGGTCTGCCGGTAGAGCGGCCGCGCACCGTTCTCGCCGATGTCCTCCTGGGCGTCGGGGGAGGCGGAGTCGGTGGTGCTGCCGAGGGTGAAGCCCTCGGCGGGTGCCTCGCCCGTGAGGAGATCGCAGGGTCTGCTGGTCCAGCTGTGGGTTCCCGGTGGGCGAGCGGTCCGCTCCGCCGCCTCCCGGTTCTTTCCGTCATCGGCACCGGAGCAGCCGGCCGAAACCGCCACCGCCAGCCCGATGAGCGCGGCCGACCGCGCCCGGCCTAATGCGGCACTCCTGGATCCGTGCATCTCCCACCCCTTCGCCCTGGAGATCCCATTGTCCGACGCTCGTATCGGCGGGTAAAGGAGACCGGGCCCGCACCGAGTGGTGCGGGCCCGGTGACACGGAGCGGTCAGGAGCGCGTGGCTCCGGGGCCGAAGTCGCCGGTGAGGGCGGCGGCCATCCGCAGATACGGCACCGCGTCGGTGGTCCGCCCCTGGCGCTCCAGCGTCCGGCCCAGCATCAGGTGCGCGTAGCTCTCCACCGGGTCGAGCTCCAGCACAGTCCGGAGCTCCTGCTCCGCCTTGCCCAGCCGGGCGGAGTGGTAGTAGGAGCGCGCCAGCAGCAGCCGCGGCGCGACCTGCTCCGGCGCTTCGTCGACGAGTCCGCCCAGGATCCGCGCGGCCGTCAGGTACTCCCTGGCCTCGAAGAACATCTGCGCCCGGTCCCACCGGTCGGCGGCGGTGCCGAACTCGTAGTAGGTCTCGGTCTCGCTCACGTGTCCTCCTTCATGTGGTGCGGGCCGGCTCCGGACCGCCCCGCCGTGCGTTCAGCGATGACAACACCGCACAATGGTTGAACATTCCACTAAAATTCTGGCGTGGGACCCGGTGCTCCACGCCGCTACGGGAATAGGTTGAGCGCCATGAGCAATCTCGATCGCCAGGCCACGCCCTCCGTCTGCGGAGGGCGCGGCTTCGTCGTCGCCGAGCCCGTCCGTGAGCTTCTCGCCCCCCGCCGCGTCCAGCTCGGCGAGGGCACCGAGGTCCGCCGTCTGCTGCCCAATCTGGGCCGGCGCATGGTGGGCGCCTGGGCCTTCGTGGACCACTACGGCCCCGACGACATCGCCGACGAGCCCGGAATGCAGGTCCCGCCGCATCCCCACATGGGTCTCCAGACCGTCAGCTGGCTCCATGACGGGGAAGTGCTTCACCGGGACAGTCTCGGCAGCCTGCAGACGGTACGCCCCCGCGAACTGGGTCTGATGACCTCGGGCCGCGCCATCAGCCACTCCGAGGAGAGCCCGAAGGAACATGCCCGGCTGCTGCACGGGGCGCAGCTCTGGGTGGCCCTCCCGGAAGCACACCGCACCATCGAGCCGCACTTCCAGCACCACACGGATCTGCCTGTCGTCACCGCCCCCGGTGTGACCGCCACCGTCATCCTGGGCGAACTGGACGGTGCGGCCTCGCCCGGCACCGCGTACACCCCGATCGTCGGCGCCGACGTGGCCCTGGCCGGTGGCGCCGAGGCCCGCCTGCCCCTGGACCCCGACTTCGAGTACGCGGTCCTGTCCATGTCGGGCGAGGCCGAGGTCGACGGCGTCCTCGTGCTGCCCGGCTCGATGCTCTACCTCGGCTGCGGCCGCACCGAACTGCCTCTTCGCGCCGTCTCCGACGCCGGGCTGATGCTCCTGGGCGGCGAACCGTTCGAGGAGGAACTGGTCATGTTCTGGAACTTCATCGCCCGATCCGGTGAGGAGATCGTACAGGCGCGAAACGACTGGGAGAAGGGCTCGCGGTTCGGCGAGGTGCGGGGCTACGACGGCGCCCGCCTGTCTGCCCCGGAACTGCCCACGACCACGCTGAAGCGACGCGGACGAGTGCGCTGACCTGCGGAAACCTGGAGACGGGCTGGCCGTGCTTCCGCTGGCGGTCGCCATGCTGGAGCTCTGATCCGCATTCTGTCCTGGGCTCGGGGCTTGGGGGTCTACTGGGTGTGAGAGGAGGTACGTCGAGTCTCGTGGTCGAGCTTGTGTGTCAGGGTTCAATCGGATCGATGCTGACCTCTTGCTGACTTTTCTGATTGCCTGTCAGGTTGTGGTAGCCGTCTGCCGCCTGTATGCCGGGAAACCGGTCCCGGGGCGGAGTCGCTGAGGGGTGACTGGGTGCCGCAGAACCCAGACGCCGAATTCGTCCGGCTGACCGCCGAGCCACCCTCGCCGAAGCCGGGAAGTACCGCATCGGCTGGCTCCGGCGGCTCTTACCGACGACTTCCGAAGTCGAATGAGCCTCGCCCGAGTCCGCCCGGACAGGCCCTGGGTGGACATGCGAGCTACATCACGGGAAGGGAGACGGTGATGGTCCTGCTGGTCGCGGTCACGGTTACGGCGCAACTCGCCGCGAGCGTGCAGACCAGGGACCAGCCGTAGCCGCCTTCAGTCGGCTCATCGGGAACCGTCGCCACCGGCAACCCCACTTGGTGGTCGGAGGTGGTCACCCTGCCCCGATCGTCCTGGATCGCGACGGTGAATCCAGCGAAACTACCTCCACGCCGTATCGCGTTGGTGAGACGTTCCATCAGGTGGGCGGAGGTTCGTGACTCACCCGATCGAGGTGCGTGCGGCGCTGGTAGTGGCAGTGGCGGGCGATGGCCTGGTGACGTCGGCGCCAGTGGGACCAGTAGAGCCGACGGGTGGGTTGCCGGTGCCGGGCTGCGGGGGGATGGGCAAGGTCCAGGAGCCGTCGGATTTCTGCCACGGTGAGGGGAACGAGGCTGCTCGAACCGTTTCTGCGGCCCCCTTCTCGAGGGCGGGAGCTGTCATCGCGGCCAGGAAGGCGTGCGCGAGCATCGCCAACACGGTGGGCCATCAAGGAGTGCTTCCAGGCCGCGAAGAACGAGTGCGGCCTGGACCAGTACGAAGTCCGGAGCCCACATCGACAAGCTCCGCCACCTCCAGAGCCGGGGCATCGACCAGTTCGCCGTCTACGACATGCACGACAACCGCGAGAGCACCACCGACTCCTACCGCACCAAGACCATCCCTGCGATCCACGCCTGACGAGAAGCCGCCGAGCCTCCGTGCGGCCGATCCGATGTGGTGCCAGCCGACCGGCCCGTCTCCGTCAGCCCTCCCTTCTCACTCTGGCTCCCCGGTTTCTGCCTCCAACAGTGAACGAGTATGCGGTCCGTACACGCCGAGCCGGTCCACGGACGCGCCCGCCCACCACTGGTAGACCTCCACGGCTATGGTGACCTGTTCGTCGTAGACGCCGTCTGCTTCGCCCTCGTACGCACCTATCTGGGCCAGCCTGAGCTGTAATTCCACTACGTCTGCCCCGTGGCTTCCGAGCCGTAGTGTCACCATGCGCGGTGCCGATGAGGTCGACGACGAAGAAGGTGGCGAGGGGAGCAGGCTGGGAGGAACAGTTGTCTGCCGTGTTGTGGGAAACGAGGGGGCCGCCAAGGAGCTCCTGGCGGCCGATGCAGACGGTACCGCCGAGCGCTTTGGTGACACGGTTGGCGACTCCCTCGGGGCGGAGGTGATGCGCCTCGGGAGAGACCTGAGGGGTTCCTCCGACTGTGCGAAAGGGGAAGGTTCCGCTGGCCTTTCGTCATAGACGAGAGAGCATCCGTATATGGCGGTTGCTCCGAGCAGCGTCGAAATGGCAACGGCTATGCCGACCGCCAAGCGCGCTCTCACTGTCGCCTGCCGCGTCTCGCCAGGCCGGAACGGGGCCATGTTGAGCGTTTCGGCACGAACACAGGATTCCTTTCGTCGCACGGGCAGTCCGAAATGCTGCTACCAGTTGGCGGAGCCGAAGAATTTCCTCTGGTGCGAAAGCGAGGCGTGACTTACGGGGGCACTGCTGACAGGCCAGGATGACTTTTCTGGCCTGTCAGGCGCTGTCGTTCTCGGCGCAAGGAAAGAAGCCGACGTCAGTTGCGGCGTGAGTCTTCGACGCGGATCAGGTTGCGGCCTCGCATGGTGTAGAGCATTCCGCGTTCGTCGGCGGACACGTGGGGCTGGCCGCCGTACCAGGCGCCCTCAAGGCTGTCCGCTAGCACGGTGATTTCGAAGGTGTGGGGGTCGAAGCGGTAAAGGGCCGCGGCAGACACGCCGTAAACGCGACCGCGGGTGACGACCAGGTTTGACCGCTTGGCGGCCTGCGTCGTGATGTCGGCTCGGTGGACAATGGTCCGCCGCGCCAGGTCCACCACGCGGAATCCACCGTTGTTGAGCACCACGTACAGGTGACGGCCGCGTACGGCCATGCCTGTGACGGGGGCGTTGTGCTCGGGGTCGATGCTCCACAGAACACGACCGGTCATCGGGTCGAGGGCCGCGATCTCTCCAGCGGGGCCGGTTCCACCATCGCCGCCGCCAATGTAGGCGAGGCCGCAGTGGGCCACGACAGCCGGGATCGACTGGCCGGGTCCGAGCGGGTATTCGTAGACGGTCATCGCGTCTCGGGCGGGGTCATAGGCACCCAGGCAGCTGCCTCCGGAGGCATCGGCGAGCGCGACTATCAGGACACGCTTGTTGTCTTCGTCCCAGGTCACGCATTCGGGTCGGTTGAACTTTGACGGCAGCGGCGCCGCCTGTGCCGGGTCCGCCTTGCGGGCCGGGTCGTAGGCCCACAGCCCTAGGCCGCTGTACTGCCCCATCCATAGTTGCTGGTCGGCCCACGTGGCGTCCTTGGTCTCGCCCGGCGCCACCAGATTGACCACCTCGCCGGTTTGGAGAGAGTGCCGCGCGACGGCTCCGTTGCCGCTCACGTAGGCGTAACCGCCGCCGGCCGTGACGTTCATCGCGAGCTGCGGCTCGCTGGGGGCGCCTGCCGCGATCAGGTCGGTCCGGGTGGCGGTGCGGCCGGACAGGTCGATGTGGGCGACGAAGCCGTAGGCGGAGACGGCATGCAACCGCTCCTCGGCGTAGGCCATACCCCAGACCTCCCCGATGTCGAGGTCATCGATCACGATCGGGTTGACGGCCATGGTCTTCAGCGAGCAGACCCGGACCTGGCCCGCGCCGACGAGGAAGTAGAGGTCGTCGTCGTGGGCGAGCATCGCCTTGGAGGTGATTCCCTCGTGCCGGACCACCCGGTACGACGTGGGGTCGTTGGTGTCGATGACCGCGATGTGCGAGCCGGAGGCGTTCGCTGTGCCGACGATCAGCCGGTCGCGGTGGATCCGGAGCTCGCGGACGGTGTCGTCCTCAGCCAGTTCGGGAGGAAGGATCGAGGTGAACCGGCCGCTGGACCGGTCATAGGCCGACAGGACGGCTTTGCTGGCCTGACCGCCGCCCAGGGTGTTCCCGGCGCCGAAGTAGACGGTCGTATCCGTGGCGGCGATCGCCCGGGCACCGGTCGCGGTGGGTTCGGCGATACCGAGGGCGTTCACCTCACGTGTGGACGGGTCGAATTGCCACAGGTTTCCGCCGGGTTCCCGGCCACCGAAATAGACCACCCCGTCCGGGGCCACGTGGAGCGCCCAGATACGTACGTCGCCGGCCCTGCCGAGCGCCTCGGCCGGGGCGGCGGGGTTCTTCAGGTCCCATCGGTACAGCGTCGGGACGCCCCCGGCGGCATTCTCCGTGCCGAAGTACAGATAGCGGCCGGTGGGGTCTGCCGCCATGGCCTGCGTCGAACGGCCGTCTGCCACGGAAGTCCGGCCAGTCACGGTGGCCGACGGGATGTGGTAGGCGAGAACGTACATCGGCTCCAGGTTGCGCGACCCGATGTAGATCGTGTCCTCGAACTGGTAGGCGCTCTTGGAGCCGAACTGCACCACTCCCGGGCCCAGATCGGTCTCCTTGGCGTGAGGGCGGGGCGACGCTTGCACCGGGGAGACGGGCAGACCGGCCGACGCGGCGGCAAGGACACCGGTCGTCCCCAGCTGTAGCAGGTGGCGCCTGGACAGGTGCGGGGTGTTCGACATCGTCAACTCCTACTTTGGTCAATGACGAAAGTAATGTCCTCGCTCGGCTGGTCGGCGTCAAGGGGGTGAACGTTGTTCCGTGGCACTCGCTGCTCGACTGCGCTGCGGCGGACTCGGTGATGGAGGCGACCGACCGGCGCATGGTTCGCTGATCCGCTCGGTGAGGCGGTCGTGGAGTCGACCGGTCATGCCGATCGCCGTCCAGCGGCCGCGAAACCGGCCCGGACACGGCAGTCTCTGCAGCCGTGAACTACTGGTCAGTGGTAGGGGGCGTCAACGTCGGTCCGAGTGCAGGGGCCATTTCTGCTCCAGCCGCCGCGGGCATAGCGCATTCTGTCGGCTCTTCGGCTGATTTTGTCTTGTCGGCAGGCATGGGAGCGTGCGATGAAACCAGTTGTCCGAGGTATGCCGCGGACGGTACTTGTCCAGCTCATCCCTTTCGTGACCACTGGGTCGGCTTTATGTATGGCCGAGGGCAGTTGAGTTGCGCCTGCGGTGGTTGGTGAGGCGGCCGCCAGCTTGTAAAAGACGTCATGGATGTCGGTTCTTTGCTCTTCACAGAGCCGGGGGCGGTTGAATCCGCACCGCTCTCGCTGGTGCCGCGCACACTGATACGCGGGGGGCGCTGCACCTGCGGTGACTGGCCGTGCTATCCAGGTGAGGCCGGAACGCAGTTGTTCACAGATTTCGTCAATACGTTGAAAATCGCCTGCTGTTACGGTTCTTGTCCTCGAATGGCGTGTTGAGGGATGGTCGATATCGGCTCGCGTCAGCGAACCTGCCACCATCTCTCCCAGGAGGACTTTTTCGTGCCCCTTATATCCCGGCGTAACACATTGGTCGCCGCGGCAGTTCTCAGTGCGCTTGCCATGGCTCCGGGTGGCACCGCCGTCGCCGACCCCACCCTTGAAGGCGCCGCTGATGCTTCGTCAGCGGTCGCACTCTCCCATAGTGCCGCGCCCTCGTGGTCGGCTGGAACTCGCGCCTACTTCGTGATCACGTCGCCGAATGACGTGGCGAGGGGGCGTTCGGCGGTGGAGGCGAGCGGCGGCGCCGTGTTCGCGGCGTACGACGCGATCGGTGTGCTCGTGGCGCACTCGACCTCCGCCGGCTTTGCCAACAAAGTACGTGTTGCGAAGGGTGTCCAGCAGGTCGGTGCCACCCGCACCTCGGACGTGCCCGCCGACGCGTACAACCCCGCGATACCCGCGACAGCACCTCAGAGGCCTGTCACAGAGCGGGAGATCCCTCGCTGGGACATGACCCAGATCAAGGCCGACCAGGCGTGGAGGGTCACTTCCGGCTCGGCGTCAGTGAAGGTGGGTGTCCTCGACACGGGAGTGGATGACCGGCACCAGGACCTCGCGCCCAACTTCAACGCGGCCGACTCGGTCTCCTGTGCCTACGGCAAGGCCGACAAACGCCACGGCGCCTGGCGCGACATCGACACCCACGGCACGCATGTGGCGGGAACCATCGCAGCGGCGAAGAACGGCAAAGGCATCGTCGGAGTCGCTCCCGGAGTGAGGATCTCCTCCGTGCGTATCGCCGAGCAGCCCAGCGGGCTGTTCTTCCCCGAGAACACCGTCTGCGGGTTCATGTGGGCAGGTGACCGTGGCTTCGATGTCACGAACAACAGCTATTACACGGACCCGTGGGAGTTCAACTGCCCGGACGACAAGGACCAGGCAGCCATCATCGAAGGCGTGCGGCGCGCTCAGGAGTACGCCGAGCGCAAGGGGTCTCTCCAGGTGGCCGCCGCAGGCAACTCATCGGTCGACCTGGCCAACAAGAGTGTGGACGAGGCAAGCCCCAACGACTCCACGCCGGTCCACCGCCGCATCACCAACGCATGCATCGACATACCCACGGAGCTGCCCGGTGTGGTCACCGTCTCCGCCACCGGCACGGACACCGGCCTTGCCTCTTACTCCAACTACGGTGACGGCATCATCGATGTCGCCGCGCCCGGTGGAACCTCTGGGGGAGGCGTCTACTCGACGTTCCCCGGTGGCAGGTACGAGGCCATCAGTGGCACCTCCATGGCGGCTCCCCATGTAGCGGGTGTGGCGGCACTTCTGGCCAGTGCCAACCCCGGTCTCACGCCCGCTCAGATCCGTGACCGTCTGGACGCCGACGCCACTGATCGCGGCTGCGCGAGCGACGGCCGGTGCACCGGCCGGGATGGTGACAACAACCTCTACGGTCAGGGCATCGTCGATGCACTGAAGGCCGTCGGCGGGAAGCGCAGGTAAAGGGACTCTGCCGATGAGCGTCCGCGAAGGCGCTCATCGGCTGAGGCGTTGGTAGCGCGGTTCAATCGCGCGCCGTCGGGGGCCCGACGGGCCTGTTCCACTCGGCGCCGAACCCGATCACGGGCGGAGGCGTCCGGCGCTGGTGCCGGTTCGTCGTTCCGACGAAGGCCTCCGCGCCGCCAGTGCCTCGCCAGGGATCAAGGCGGCCTCTGCCCGGGACGGAGTCCCCGAGTTTCGAGATGCTCGCCCACTCAGCCATGCGGTGTGTCCACTGCCGCTAGCGCGGCCACGCCCACCAGGTCATCCCGCCGTACCGACTTTCGCTTCCCACGGCGAATCCCGCAGGCGCGCCGCCCGGCCGGGCGGCGTCCCCGAGAAGGAAAGGCTCTACGTGACCCCCCACACCAACTCCCGGCGTCCAGGACGCAGAGTCCGGATCCTGGCATCCACCATGGTTGCCGGTGCTCTGGTCGCCACGGCGCTGACCACCGCCGGCAACTCCGCAGCGGCTCCCCGCCCGTCGGCCAGGGTCGCCGCCGAGCCGGACACCAAGCGTCTGTCCGGCGACCTTGCTGACCAACCACTCAACTGGACGAAAGAGTGTCCCTTCTCCAGCGAGGTTGCCAAGAGAGCTGCCGAGAAGGCGGACGGCATTGCCGAGGCGGCAGCTGCCAGCGCCCGGAAGAATGCGAAGAATCGTTCGGCTAAGACCAGGGGAGAAACTGGTGAGCATCCCCGGGGCATCTGGTGCGCCACGATCGAAGTGCCGCGCGACTGGCACGACCCCGACGACGGCAACACCATCGAGGTGACCCTGCAACTGGCCCGTACCGTGACCGAACCGGGGCACCAGGGTATCGCTCTGGTGAACCCGGGTGGGCCGGGGAGCGAGGGCCTGAGCTGGGGCTCCGGGATGGCGCTCGCCGCACCCGAGCTCTGGGGCAAGTACGACTTCGTCGGCTTCGACCCCCGTGGCGTCGGTGGCAGCACCCCGCTGAGCTGCACCTTCACCGTGCCGGACGAGTGGGACGACGACGAGGTCACACGCAGACAGTACGAGGCCTGTCAGAATAACCCGCTGACCAAGTACATCACCACCGAGCAGACCGCCTACGACATGGACTTCATCCGGGTCCTGCTCGGACAGGCGAAGACGAGCTACATCGGCTACTCGTACGGAACCTGGCTCGGCACCTGGTATGCCGCCACCTTCCCGAGCAAGACGCACCGCATGCTGCTCGACTCCGCCACCGATACCACCTCCGGTTCGCTTCAGCGCACCTGGGATCTACAACCGATCGCGCGCGAAAGGCAGTTCCAAGACGCTTTGCTCGCCTACATCGCGCGCCACAACGACGTCTACAAACTGGGTACCGACCCGGCTGGGATCCGCGCGAAGTGGGAAGCGGGTGGCGGTAGCGAAACCGTCGAGGGGCAGTTCTCGATGGCTTACTTCATCATCCCCGCCACCTACGACACCAGCCTGTACCCATCAGCCGCAAAGGCGATCGTGGAGATCGGCAAGAAGGGGCTGAAGGCGCCTGGCAGCACCGTGACGAAGATAGAGAACCTGGCCCAGCGAATCCTCGCCGGGTCCGGACTCAACGCGGATCAGCGTGCTTTCGTCAATGAGGCGAAAACTGAAGCCCTCGCGGAGCTGAAGCAGCGGCAAGCCGCAGCAGGCGCGACCGAGACGTTCAACGGCACCTTTGACGCCATCCGCTGCCAGGACGGCCAGTGGAACCAGGATCCCGCTCACTGGGAGAAGTGGAAGCAGCACTTGGAGCGTGAGGCTTCGTCGATGGCGCCGTTCTACTCCACCCCGATGTGCTCCTTCTGGAAGACCGGTCTCGAGATGCCCGCGCCTGATGCGGCGACCTTTCCCACGGCGCTCATAGCCCAGTCCGAACTCGACGGTGCGACGGCCTATGAGGGCGCGCTCGATGCGGCACAGGGGCTGCCCGGCGTGAAGATGATCAGCGTGGACAACGAGGGCAGCCACGGGCTGTTTCCCTATGGCACCCCGTGCGTCGACGGTCCGATAGAGAAGTACCTGCTCACCGGCGAACAGCCCACCCAGCACTTCAATGTGTGCCAGGGGGCGCCCTTGCCGAACGAGACGGAGGTGTTCGAAGTCGGCGAACGCCTGGTCCCGAGTGCGAAGGCGGAGCGCCCGGAAGTGACCGAGGGCATGAAGGTGCTCCGAGACCTGCTGCGAGAGGCCAACCCGTCGCATCAGTACTCGAAGTAGTAGCACAGCACCGTGGTGAGTTGATCGTGCCAAGGCAGTTCGAACAGACGCTCGGCCGAGGGGATCCCCGGCCGAGCGTCTTGCGTGGGCGGTGGTGCACCGAGGTCAGGCGGGATACCGCCTGGCGCCGAGTCCCCAGCCGCCGGTGACGGCACTGAAGTCCACGGCTTCGGCAGCCTCGCGGCGGAGCCGCTCGGCACTTCGCGCGACATCGGTGACCACGTCACCGCGTTCGGCGATGAGGCGGTCGTAGATCGGAGCGGCACCTTCTTCGGGGGCATTCACGGATTGGGCTCCATTCCAATGTGGGCACACCAGGAGGCTGGGGCCCGACGGATGTCGGGCCCCAGCCTCCTGGAAAGGCCCGGTCTTTGGAGACGGGTCGGAGTGCTCCCCTCGGGGAAGGACTGCGATGCCGTAGCCGTAGTTGGGGCCGGCGGCCCGGTCGAGGACCTCAGCGGTGCGAGGAGGGATGACGCGGCGAGGAGCGGGACGCCGCCCCGGAGCGCATCAGTCGGCGCAGTACTGCTGTTCCTTGCCGATCGAGCGGTACATGCAGTCGGCGCTCTCGATGAGTTGCAGCACTGCGTCGCGGTTGCGGGAGGTCTCGCGCTCGATGACCTCGTCGGGCGGGTAGAAGCCGCCGTCGCGGTTGCTGGTCGGGTACATCTCGAAGGTGTAGCCGAACACCTTCTGGTCGCCCCACAGCCAGTCGTCGATCGATCCGTCCGTGACGTAGAGGTCACTGGACTGCATGGGCTTGTAACCGTTGCTTGCCGCCATCTTCCGGCCGACGGCGGCGAAAGCGTCCCGGTCGTCCTGCGTCATGCCGGGAGCCGTGTCGCTGGTCGTGAAGCCGTAGGGCCAGAGCACCAGTTCGCTGTAGGTGTGGAAGTCGATTCCCGCCGTGATCTGCTGCTCGCCGCCGACGACTCGACCACGGACGAAGTCGGCGACCACCTTGACCTCGGGGGCTGATTCGGCCCTCGCGCCACGGTAGGTGTTGTCGCGGGGAAATACGGACGAACCGTCGCAACAACCCCAGCGGTGAGCCCAGTTGCGGTTCATGTCGGTTCCCCGGTAGGCGGAGCCGGGGTTGGGCTGCGTGTTCTTGCGCCACGAACGGTAGGACCCGGTGGCGATGTCGTACGCGCCGCCGTCCGGGTTGAGGTCGGGCAGGACCCATATTTCGCGGTCCTTTACCGCCTTGGTGACCCGGCTGTCCTTCCCGTAATCGTCGCCGAACTCCCGAAGCAGGTAGAGCGCCATCTCCACCGTGAGGTGCTCTCTGGCGTGCTGGTGGTGCGTGAGCAGCACCTCGGGTTCGTCCTCATCCGCTGCCGCATTGTCGCTGATTTTCACAGCGACGATGTCCCGTCCTTCGTAGCTTTTGCCGATCACCTGCTTGCGCATGATCTCGGGGTGAGCGGCGACCTGTCGGTCGATTTCTGCGGTGATCTCGGCGTAATTGTGGTAGCCGGCATCGGTGGGCGGGAAATCGAAAGCCTTCGCTGCGGATGCAGGCAGCTTGGGGGACGGAGCGGGCAGGGGCTTGAGCGTGTGCCCGAGAGCGCGGAGTTCTCGTGCCTGCGCCCTGTCGGCGCTGACGACGACCGTGTGCTGCTTGACCTCGTCGATCGAGACCCCGGTGGCGGCGATCGCGGACCGTTCCGCCGGAGCGCTCGTGCCCTGGATCTCGTACTGCCCGACAGCCTCGAGGTCCGCTGCTGCGGGACGGTGGGTCGGCTGGCTGGCGCCGGCGGTCAGAGGGGCCGCGACGGCAAGAGCGATGCCTATGGCAAGTGCGGTGGCAGCCCGTCGGTCTCGACGGATCCTGAGACGCATAATTCCTCCACGAGAAAGGGCCGGGGTAAGCAGTGCGGAATGGCTGCTGCCCTCCCGGATATGCCATGAAGGTTAGGACGATCTGCAATCCGATAACAGGTCACGCACGGAACTTTGCTGACAGCTTTTTCGACTTTGACTTTTTTCTGCGTTCAAGATGGAGAATCCAATACCTTCAAGCTAAGCTTGAACGAACTGTGTCTTTTGTCGATCGATTTGTGTCACCCGTTTCCTGAAGTGGGTCATGCTTGGTGGGGCCTTGTCGACCGCGGCCAGCGGCACGGCAGTCACCCCCACCCGGAACTGGGGGCTCCGGGTGGGGGTGAGAGTGGGCCCTCAGCCGGTTGCGAGGGGGGTTGGGGGCCCGGATCATGATGGGAGACCCGTGGGCCTACTTCGTGATGAGCTTCAGGCGGTAGTGCTTGAGTGCGTCATCGAGGGGCTGGAAGTAAGAGGCACCGCGAGAGTTGACCTCGCCGGTGCAGCGCTGCCCGGACGGCCCGCCCGAGGTCATGCCCTGGGCCTGGTTGCCGGAGATGTAGGCGCCGCCGCTGTCCCCCTGCTCCGTGCAGACGGTGGACTTGGCCAGGCCGCTCACCACGGTCTGGGGTTCGAGCCTGCCGTCGCCGTAGGTGACCGTGACGTTGTACGAGGTGACTGTGCCGCAGGTCCATCCGGTCGTTCGACCGGACTTGCACACCACGGACCCCGGGGCGGCGCGGTCGCTGCCCTTCACTGCGATCGAGTTGGCCTTTCCATGGGTGTACACCTCCGTTCCGATCGAATTGCCACGCAGGACCTCGGCTATGCCCATGTCCACGCTCCGCTTGCCGACGGCGAAGCGGCTGTTCACCGACTTGGCGAAGGCCTTCCCCTTGTAGGTCAGAGAGGGGAGCTTGTCGATGCAGTGGCCTGCGGTGACGAGCATGTCCTTGCCGGCTTTGTCCTCGGCACCGAAGCCGACCGAACAGACAGTTCGGCCCATACCCATTTCTCGACCGGGAGGCACGACTGCCTGGGTTTCCAGCCGCTCCGCGCCGGTGACCACCCGTACCGCGTCGCCGTTCTTCCTGGCCGCGGCGAGGAAAGACTTGGCTCCGGGCTCCGAGGGGTCGTTCACCTCTACGGTCACGGTGTCGGAGGCGACGTCGACCGACCACGAGGAAACCCCTTCGGGTATCTCCTTATTGGCCCTCGCGTCGAGCTTCGCCTTGATGCTGTCGAGCTCCTTCTCACCGTTCTCGGCGATCCGGGCCTCAAGTCCCGCGTCCTGAATCTCCTTGGCGGCTTCGCCGTCGACAGCGTTGACGATCATGTCGCCATCGGAGTCGATGAAAGCGCCGAGGGTCTGCACACCCTCCTTGCGGAGGCCGGTGAGCTGTTCCTGCTGCTCGCTCTCCTTGTCGAGGCGGTCGACAGCCGCCTCTTCGCTCACGCCCATCGACGCCGCGAAAGCCTGCACCATGTCCGCCTCGTAGCGAGGGGGCTCGGGCTGCTCGACGGAGACGGCGTATGCACCGGTGGCGATGCCGGTCGCCACGACACCGATTGCCGTGGCAAGCAGGTACTTCCGCGTCTTCTTACGAGAATGCTTCACGTGGTTGCTTTCTTCCTCTCATGCGGTGGCAGTGCATCCGAGAATTGATGGCATGGTGAGCCGCGGCGCAAATGCCGGGATGCCAGTTGGATGCCTACCGGGCGGCTGTTACGGTCTTGCCGCACCACGCACTCTGCCGTATGCGAAACCTTGGCAACAAGCTCAGCGGGCACAGTCTTCACTACAGAACTGCGTTAAAACTGTGGGCGGTTCGTGTGCGACCTAGATATGGCCGGTTAGGACACAAGACCGTCAGGGACGTGAAGTGAGCCCCAGGGAACTGGCGGGCGGCGACCGCGGGGCTTTGCCGTGGTCCACCAGAGTGGAGGCACCTGCATGAAGAAGACAGAGATGCACCAGGTGCCGTCCACCAACACGGCATCCGCGCCCATCATCAGCGTCGTAGCGGAGCATCAGGCCGGCTCCGCACCTCAGTCGGACCACCGCCAGCAGATTCCCTGATAGCCCGACGGCATACGTGTGTTCAGCACGTGGACGGAGTAAGACGCGTCAAGGGTGGCGGACCGCACGTGCGTCCTCTGGCCTTCGTACGAGCTTCGGCGGTAGCTTTCCGCCGTCAGAGGGAGAGCCCCGGGATGGAAGACGACCTGCAGAAGTGATTCACGCAGGCCCTTTCTGACGTTCTGCTGAAAGAACGAGCAGGGGGTTCCCGTGTCGGAGGCCCGGAAATCGTAAGCTACTACCGCGGTTTCATTGCGCGCCAGCGGATGCCCGAAAAGTACGTCGAAGACAGTGGTCCGCAGCTCCGGAAGGTAGCGCATACGACCGAGTCGACCACAAGTAACGGTGATCTCAGGAGGGGCTGCCGCCGATTCCTCGTCCACCTGAACCACGGTCATCGCCCTGACACCCTCACGCGACGCGCGTATTACGTGGCGCTGTGACATGACCGCCATGCCGCGCTTTTCGTTCAAGCGCAGCGTGGTGTCATTGATCATCTGGTGAATGCCGCTGTTCACGTCGGCGAAGTCACTGCCGAGAGCCCGAGCCATCGGTGACGACTCGTTGGTCGTGAGCAGGAGTGACAGGGCGCTCTTGTCCTGCTGGGGTGCGCGCCCGCGAGGCCGATGCGGCCCCAGCAGGGATCGCAGGCTGCTTCGAGGCAGTTCCAGGATGCTTTCCAGCGCGTCCACGGCCCGCAGCGAGTCCGGCCGCTCCGGCTGACTCCGGCCGTTCTGCCAGTAGCTCAGGGTGCTCAGGCTGATTCTGATCCCCTGGAGCAGCAAACGCTGTCGGAGCCGATCCAGGGTGAGTCCACGGCGGCGCACGGCGTTCCTGAGTTCAGTCGAGAAGGTCGACGTACTGTCTCTGCGAGCGACGTGTGTGTCCCTGATCTCGTCGCGGGTTGTCTGTGGGGGTGTAAGAGCCGGTTGTGACCCGTCCATTGATCGGTTGGGGCTGCCTGGGCTGAGGAGTCGCGTCGTGGGCATGACGTCTCCAAGGTTGGACGTGAACTTGGGCGGGGCCGACAGAGCCAGGGGGCGCCTGCTTCTAGCGCGGCCCCGGCTGCCTCGTGGGGCCTGTGGTTCCCTGACTCTGCATCCTGGTGGGGCACCTCACAAGTTCCCTGCACGGCGTTGCTTTCCACAGACTTGCGCGAAAACTGTGAAGCGGACGACGGCAGCAACTTGCGTTGTCAGGCTCGGACCATCTCCGCCTCCGAATGCGCACCTGGCCGAGGTCCGTTGGAGATGCCGGCCGTCACCTGGCGTGCGTGCTTGGCAATCAGTCCAGGTGACGGCCGATCGGGTGCCACGTGATCAGAAGGTCAGGCCCCACGAGCTGAGGGTGCCCGTGATCAGCCGCGCCTGGTCCTGCAGACGCAGAGTCCACGTCCCGTTGGCCTTCTCGGCGGAGGCGTCGACCGTGTAGGTCGTCTTGATGTTGGCTGCCGAGTCCGCTGAGGCCAGTGCCTTGAGGTGGTAGACGGTGCCGTCGGGTGCCACGAGGTCGATAACCACGTCACCGCGCCACTGGTGATCGATGTCGACGGAGACCTTGAGGTTCGCCGGGGCGTTGCCGGTGATACCGGTGACGTTGATTGTGGACGTCACCGCCGGGGCGTTGTCCGGAATCCTCAGAGTCGACGTACTGCCGAACACCCTCGGTGACGGCGTCGTGGGGTCCGTTCCCGTGCCGGTGCCCAGGCTTTCTATCGTCCTGGCCGCGTCGGCGATTCCCGCACCGCAACCGCCGGTGCAGGAGCCGGGCAGATCACGAGCGTTCTTCTTGATGGTTTCCTCGATCTGCGCCGGCGTGAGGCCGGGCTTCGCGGACTTCAGCAGGGCGGCCAGGCCGGCGATGTGCGGTGCGGCCATGGAGGTCCCCATCATCGGCGCGTACGTCTCAGCACCGGTTGGGGTGGTCTTTCCGGCGTTCACTGTGGAGAGGACGCCGTTCGCCGGCGTGGTGATGCTGCCCGGAGCGTCCGTGCCGCGACGGGTCTCGCCACCGGGAGCGGAGATATCGATCTTGCTCCCGAAGTTGGAGTAGAAAGCTCTGCCGCCCTCACGGTTGTTCGAAGCCACGGTGATGACGTTGTTGCAGTTGGCCGGAGTGGCGTTCGCCACGTCCACGTTCGAGTTTCCGGCGGCGACGACGACGGTCGTGCCTCGGGCAACCATGCGGTCAATCGTGCGCTGGTAGTAGACGGGGCAGCCGTTCGATTCCCCGCCCAGGCTGAGGTTGACGACCTCTGCAGGATTCGGGTTCGCTGGAACGCCGTCGATGTCTATACCCGCCGACCACAGCATGGCGATGGC
The DNA here is from genome assembly GCF_018619185.1 of Streptomyces sp. McG3. GTDB lineage: Bacteria > Actinomycetota > Actinomycetes > Streptomycetales > Streptomycetaceae > Streptomyces. The sequence continues at coordinate 28,267 of NZ_JAAXYC010000048.1, forward strand.
GATGTCGAAGCTGGAACCACTCCCGCACTTGCCCAGGGCGCGGACCGGGGTGATTTCCGCGTTGCCCGCGACCCCGGCGATGCCCTTGCCATTGCCGGTGAGAGCGGCGATGCTGCCGGCCACATGGGTGCCGTGCCAGGAGGAGTCCACGTTCTTCTCGGTGCCACAGTCGGCCGCAGCCCCCCAGGTGCCCTCGTCAGCGGGGTCTGCGTCCCGGCCGTCACCGTCCCGGGCGGTCGTGTCGCTGGTGATGAAGTCGTAGCCGCCCTTGACGTTGGCTCCGAGGTCACCGTGCTTGACGTAGCCGCTGTCGATGACCGCGACATTGACGCCCTTGCCGGTGGACTTCTGCCATGCGCCGGGAACGTTCATGCCTCCGGCCGTTTCGAAGAGGTCCCACTGCTTGCGGTACTCGGTGTCGTTGGGATCGGCTGCCGCCGCCAGCGAGGTCATGATGATCTCGGGCTCGACGAAGGCGACGCTCGGATCGGAGCGGAACTCCGCCAGGATCTTCGCGACCTCGGCCTTCGGCTTCTCGGCGCCCAGGTCGAACACCACCTCACCGGTCGGCGTGCGCTGCTCGAAGCGCAGGCGCTGGCCGACATCCTCGCCCTTGCCGGAGGCGTCCGCGGCAGCCGCTTTGTCGGAGTGCGACTCCTGGGTGTTGGATTTGTATCCCACGACGACGCGTTGCGTCGCGACGGCTTGCGTCATGAAGGAGGCGCCAGGCCCCGCCGACGGGGTGAGAGGGGAAGGAATGGCCAGGGCCGTCGGAGTCGAGGCGATGAGGCCGACGAGCGTCGCGCTCACAGCGGCGAGCGATAGGGCTGTTCGTGTCAGTGGTGTCATGTGTATACCTCCGGGGCATGGCTGCTCAGCGGCTGGCGCCGACGCAGGGCTTGGGTGGGGTGACGGGTTCGGGCAGCGGCACGTCGAACTCGTTGGGGAGGAGGCTAGGGAAACCGGCCTTGCGCCACAACAACATGTGAGCCGGACGATTTTCGACGTTGAGAGTTGCTGCTCGCGCCCTTCGCAAGTCAATGGATATTCTGCGGTTACCTTCCGGGCCGGAGGAGGGCGACATTGGCTCGCCCTCGCTCGTGTTGATGACGGCCAAGGCCCGACGATGCAAGGCGCAACGGTGAATCGCCCCTCTATCCCCGCAGTTCAAGCGTTTCGGATTCGGGCTGGAGTCAACGTCGAAATACCGCGACGCAGTGATCGCACCCTGCCGGTTGAACGGGGCAAGGGGGCGCTCTACATTCCTGCTGGCAGGCCACGTCGTTGCTCCCTGGGAACACCGCGCCGGCGTGCGACCATCTCGACATCCCGAGCTAACCGAAGGCTTTCCCCGATGCATCTCCTCTCCCTGCCGGCGGCGCCACCTCTACAGCGCCCGGCCATCCCGTGGCCCGAGCAGGCATTTCTGAGGGACCGTCACCTGAGCATGCTTCGCGTGGGCACGTGCTTTGACGCGGTGCAAACAGGCCACCACCTCGGTACTCATCTGCTGGAACTACTGGAGGGGCAGGGCTGGGGCGCGGTCGAGGACACCGCGACCGGTTGCTTCCTCTGGCTGATCCCCCTCGGCCACATGGATGCCTGGAGGCCTTTCGCTACACGGTTGGACATCAGAGTCCTCGGTCGTTCCTGGTACGTCGGAATTCCCGGCGAAGACGTCACAGGCCGTCGGCGCTGGCGCGGAGCCGGGCCGGGGCTGATTCCAGCGGATGTGCTGGGTGACGCCGTCGGGCGGTCGGCACCCGTCGTCCTCCCGTTCGCTGTCCCTGTGCGAAGAGGGCTCTCGAACCAGTCGCACAGGCGCTGATCGCACGCGAGTGGGGAACGAAGGAGGCGCTGGCACGGGGGAGGGCGCATGGCGTCGGCGCCACCGCAGGTTCCCGCGGTGGCGCCGGCCCTTCCTCGCTTCACTGCACGAACTTCAGTCCCTGGTTGCGTGGCCGGATCCGCAGAGCACTCAGTCCCTGAGACCTTCCGACGATGAGCTCAGAGCGGCGAGCGTCTTGGTGCTGTCCGCGATTCCCGCGCCGCAGCCGCCGGTGCATGTGCCGGGCAGAGAACGGGCGTTGCCCTTGATGAGGGTCTCGATCCGGGCCGGGGACAGACCGGGGTCGGCGGACTTCAGCAGAGCGGCGAGGCCGGCGATGTGCGGGGCTGCCATGCTGGTCCCCATCATGGGGGCGTACGACTCCCGGCCGGTCGGGCCGGCCTGGCTGGTGTTGACCGTGGAGAGGATCCCGTTCTCCGGTGTCGTGACCGTGCCGGGTGCGTCCTCCGCACGTCGGACCTCACCTCCCGGCGCCGCAACGTCCACCTTGGCGCCGAAGTTCGAGTAGAAGGCCCGGTCGCCCTGCCGGTTGGTCGAGGCGACGGTGATCACGTTGTTGCAGTTCGCCGGAGTGTGCCCGGAGACGTCCTCGTTGCTGTTGCCTGCCGCTACGACGACGGTCGTGCCGCGGGCGACGGCCTTGTCGATCGCGTTCTGGTAGTACCAGGGGCAGGTCTTGGACGCGCCGCCCAGGCTGAGGTTGATGACCTCGGCCGGGTCCGGGCTCGTCGGGAAGTTCGTCATGGGAACACCCGCCGCGTACTGGATGCCGATGGCGATGTCCAGAGAGCCGCCACTGCCGCACTTGCCCAGCGCGCGTACGGGCAGGATTTTGGCTTGGTGGGCGACGCCCGCGATCCCCTTGCCGTTGTCAGCGATGGCGGCGATCGTGCCCGCCACATGCGTGCCGTGCCAGGAGGACTTCACGTCCGTCTTTGTGCCGCACTCCTGCGCCGAGCCCCAGGTTCCCTCGTCGTTCGGGTTGCTGTCGCCGCCGTCGCCGTCACGGGCGGAAGCAGCGCTGCTGATGAAGTCGTGACCGCCCCGGACGTTCGCCCCGAGGTCGCTGTGCCTGACGTAGCCGGTGTCGATGACGGCCACGTTGGTGCCTTGGCCGGTGCTCTTCGCCCAGGCGGCAGGTACGTTCATGCCGCCGACCGGCTCGAAGAGGTCCCACTGCTCGCCGTACCGGGTATCGCTGGGGTCGCCGCCCTCGGCCATCGACTTCATCACCAGTTCCGGTGCGACGAAGGCAACGCTCGGGTCGGAGCGGTACTCCGCGAGGACTTCGGCGACTTCCGCCCTGGACTGCCGGCCGCCCAGGTTGATCACCACGTCACCCGTGGGGGCACGCCCCTGGAATCGCAGCCGCTGATCGACGTCCTGTGCCTTGTCCGTGGTATCCGCGGCAGCCGCCTTGTCCGACCGCGCCTCGGCTGCCGATGCCTTGTAGCTCACGATCACGCGGCCCGCGGCCGTGGCATCCGTGACATCCGGCACCGCGGCGGGGGACGCGACCGCGAGAGGACCGGTAGCGGCGAGTGCCAGCAGTACGGAGCCTGCGGCGCTGACGATGATGGCTTTGCGTATCGTTCTCTTCACCTGGAATGCCTCCTCTGAAAACGCATGTCCGATGCATGACATGCCTTTGGTGGAGGAGGTTAGAGATCTGACCGGGGTGCTGACTACGGGAGATGAGGATTAATTCACCGGAATATTTCGACGTTGCCTGTTGCGTGTATCGGGCGATGCGTCGGGTAATTGTCAGGACGGCTCGTCAAAGCATTTCGATGCTGGGATCCGTCGGTGAATATCGGGTGGTGTCCAACGTCTTTGCAGCGGGGCCGTATGTACGTTCATCCGGTCGTCCGGCCCTACGCCGACAGTGGCCCGAACCCGGTAGACCTGCTCCAGGAGGGCCGGTGTGAGTACCGCCTCCGGCGGGCCGGAGGCGACGACCCGGCCGGCGTCGAGAAGAACCAGATGGTCGCAGTAGCGGGCGGCCAGATCGAGTTCGTGCAGCGCCGCGACAACCGTGGTGTCGATGTGCGAGAGCACTTCCAGGAGGTCGAGCCGGTGGCTGATGTCCAAGTGGTTGGTGGGTTCGTCGAGCAGGAGGGCCGGGGTCTCCTGAGCCAGCGCCCGAGCGATGCTGGCCCGCTGCCGTTCACCTCCGGACAATGTGGTCCAGGAGCGTTCCGCGAGGGCCGCCACTCCCATGGTGGCCATGGCCTGTTCGACCGCGCGGACGTCCGAGTCCGTGGCGGCTCCTCGTCGGTGGTGCGGGGACCGGCCGAGCATGACGACCTGCGCCACCGTCATCTCGACCTCGGAGGCGGTCTCCTGGGCGACGAGGGCCAGACGGCGGGCGACACAGCGTCTCTTCAGCGTCGCCACGTCGGTTCCGTCCAACAACGCCTGGCCGGTCGAGGGCCGGAGGACGCCGGCGAGGAGGCGCAGGACCGTCGACTTCCCCGACCCGTTGGGGCCGATCAGGCCGGTGAAGGAACCTGGCGGCACCGTGAAGGTGACACCGTCCACGACCGCGCGGCCGCTCACCGTCCACTCCAGGCGGTGGGCGCGGCACTCGATGCCGGGGTCGGTGCCCTTCACGCCGTCCTCGCACGTCGGCGCAGCAGTGCCGCGAAGGCGGGCACGCCGATGAGCGCGGTCAGTACGCCGACCGGCATCTCCTGCGGGCCGAAAGCGGTCCGGGCGGCGGTGTCCGCCCAGACCAGAAAGACAGCGCCGAGCAGGGCGGAGGAGGGCAGAAGCAGTCGGTGCGGGGCCTGAGTGAGCATCCGTACCGCATGCGGGATCAGGATGCCTACGAAGCCGATCGCGCCGCTGGCCGCTACGAGCGCCCCGGTCACCAAGGCGGTCGTCGCGTAGAGCAGGCCCTCCGCACGCCGTGGGGAAAAGCCGAGACTGGCTGCGGTCTCACGGCCGAAGGCGAGGGCGTCGAGTGGGCCTGCGTACAGCAGGAAGACCAACAGGCCGGCCATGGTGGCAAGCGAACATATGCCAACGGAGACCCAGTTCGCCGAGGCGAGCGAGCCGAGCAGCCAGAAGGTCACTGCCCTGGTGCGTTCGGCATCGCCGGACCGCACGATGACCAGGCTGGTGAGCGCACTGAACAACTGGGACACCACGACACCGCAGAGCACCACCTTCGTCGTGGAGCCGAAGGAACGCCCGAGCAGGAGCAGGACACAGCCGAAGGCCGCGACAGCCCCGGCGAAGGCACCGACGGGGAGACCGAGGGCGCCGACGCCGAGCACCAGGACCAGGACCGCTCCGGTGGACGCTCCGGCCGATACGCCCAGCAGGTAGGGATCCGCCAGCGGATTGCGCGTGATGGCCTGGAGGACCGCTCCGCACAGGGCGAGGCCTGCCCCCACCAGTGCGGCCAGCAGGACGCGCGGGAGTCTCAGGTCCCACACGATGCTGTCGCGCAGCGGGGGCAAGGCTTGCCACGGTGCCCCGAGATGGACTCCTATGGTGCGGGCCACGTCCGCCGGCGGTATGTCAGCACTGCCTGTGCCGACCGCGATGAGCACGGACAGCGGCAGGAGGACGCCGCAACAGGCGAGGACGAGCGCGCCCCGCAGGCGGGAGCCCCGCAGCCCGCTCGTGGTCACGTTCTTCATGCTCATCGTCGCGCGAAGACCACGTAGTCGTCGAGGTACTGCCACACCGTGCCCACCTCGGCGAAGCCGGCGGTGCTGAGGGCAGCGAGGTGGAAATGGAGTGGGGAGTGCGGCTGCGGGGGGCGGTCCGCAAAGCGCAGCCGACGTTCGGCCACGAACGGGGCTGTCCCTGGCTGGGCGGTCGCCAGTTCGTACCAGGCGTCCCACGTGTCCGCCCCGGCGGTGAACGAGGCGCGCTGCACCTCGGCATCATGACGTGCGGACAGGGCTTTGAGGGTGTCGTTGCCGGTTCCGTAGCGCAGGTGGTCGGCGTTGAGGAACAGGGCTCCGGCCGGCAGGAGGTCGGCGAGTGCGGTGTAGACGCCCAGTAGTTGGGAGGGGGAAAGCCAGTGCAGGGCGGTGGAGGAGACGACGGCGTCGATCCTCTGGCCTACCAGCGGCTCCGCCCAGCCGGCCCGTACGAGATCGGCGTCCAGGACCGTGGCCCGGTCGCCGTGCTCCGCGAGCACCGCGCCGGCCAGACGCAGCAGCACGGGGTCGTAGTCGACAGCCGTGACCCGCGCATGAGGGAAGGCGGTAAGGACGCGGTCGGCCAGGGAGCCGGGACCGCAAGCGAGGTCGAGGACATGGAACGGCTCGCTCAGGTGTAGACGCAGCACGTCCAGCATCGACTGGAAGCGCTGTTCCCGGTGGGCGACGTAGGCGGATTGCTGGCTGTCCCAGCGTTCCAGGAGGCCGCGCGGGGAGAGGGCATTTTCGGTCATAGGAGTGGCCTCAGTTCTGGAGGAGGATCGGGGCGGTGTTGCCGGGGCGGAAGCAGGTAGGCGGTGTCAGCCGTAGAGCTTTGCCAGACCCTTGCTGAGCTCCTCCACCAGACCGACGCTGCGAACGGAGGGGTCCATGGCAGAGCCGGGCACCACAATGAACCGGTTCTCCCGCACGGCGCTGAGGCGTGAGGTGAGGGGGTGGGTGCGGAGGAACTTCCTCTTCGCTGCGGCACTGTCGCCGTCTCCTCCGCGCGTCAGGTCGGCCAGGACGATCACGTCCGGATCGCGCTCTGCGATCTCCTCCCAGTTGCCCTCGGGCCACTTCTGTTCCAGGTCGTCGAAGGCATTGTCCAGTCCCGTCAGGTCACTGACCGTGGAGGGCAGGCCGCCATGCCCGGCGATGTGAGGGGTTGTGGTGCCGGAGTAGTACCACATCAGGTCCGCGTCGATGTTCTTGGGAACCTCGCGCACCGCTCGGTCGAGCCGGGTACGCAGACCCTCGACGACCTTCTCCCCACGTTGCCGGACACCGAAGACGGTGGCGATGTCCTCGATCTCGTTGAAGATGGCTTCGAAGCGCACTTCGGCAGGCGTCATCCCGGGCTTTTCGCAGTCGTGGGCGGAGAGATACGCCGGGACGCCGAGCTTCTTCCAGTCGGCGCGGGGGCCTGCGGCGTCGGCCGCGAACGCCGAGGAGAGCGTGCTATAGAGGAAATCCGGTTCCTCGGCAAGCGTCGACTCGTGGCCGGCGTACTGACCCGCGAGCACCGGAACCTTCTTGTACTGGTCGGACAGTTCGGGGAGCACCGGGTCGGTCTGGTAGGAGGTGCCGGCCATCCTGTCCGCCAGCCCCAGGCTGAGCATGATCTCCGTAGCGTTCTGTTCCAAAGATATGGCCCGCCGAGGGGGACGAGGCACGTCCACTTCTGTCCCACAGCTGCGGATGACTGCACCGGGCTGAGGTGTCGCAGACGTGCGTTCCGGAGAACTGGCGCCATCAGTGCCGCAGGCGGCGAGCCCGGAGACGAGGAGGAGGGCACCTACCGAACTCTTAATGGAGGTGATTTTCATGTTCATGGAATATAGCCGCAATCCAGCCGCTCGTGGCCGGTTCGAGGCTCGGCGACAGGGGGCGGGTGCGGCGAGCTGGTCCTGACGTATCGTCACCAGTGTGCTCGGTTTCCGAGTTGAGCTCTGGCGGGATATTCGCCGGTGGCGGGCGATGGTCCGCGATGTGCTGCACGTCACTTCAGGGTCCTCGCCGTGCGTGCGCGCGTGCTGCCGCCTTCCTCTTCGGTGTTGCCCCACCTGGTCTGCCGACTCAGAATCGGAGACTCGGTGGTTGAGCGGTCTCCCGGATGGGCGGCGCCGATCGGCTTGATAATGGAAGCCATGTTCAAATAGCGTGATCGCTGTTGCTTCTGTCCCAAGAGCTGGCTTCGTGCGCTGCCGGGCCTGCCCGTGCCCATGCATCCGAGGGTCACATGTCTCACGGCTGCCCCTCGGCGCGCCCCTGGTTATTGCTTTGGTTAGTGACTAAAGTGCCACTGGCGCGGAGGCCTGCCCGCCAAGGTCGGCGCGGAGGGGCCATGGGACGCGCGAACCCGGTTCCCGCGTACCCATGCATCGCCCGGGGTGGCGTGCGTGCGGCACAGCACCTCCTACAGAGAGTGAAAAGACTCGGTGAATGGTGCGATCAGCGAGATAACGGTGCGATCTGCCCGTCGCGGCGACCCTGCCGCGCGTGAGCGGCTGGCGGCCGACAGCCTTCCGTTGGTGTACAACGTGGTCGGCCGGGCGCTGAACGGGCATGGTGATGTCGATGACGTGGTGCAGGAGACCATGCTGCGTGCGCTGGACGGTCTGCCCGGCCTCCGGGACGCATCCAGGTTCCGCTCGTGGCTCATCGCCATAGCCATGAACCAGATACGCAATCGCTGGGCGCTTCGTCAGTCACAAGCAGTCTCGTTGGCGGAGGCGGAGTGCCTCCCCGATCCGACCCTGGATTTCGCTGAACTGACGATCCTGCGGCTTGGGTTGTCCGGGCAGCGGCGGGAGGCGGCGGAGGCGACCCGGTGGCTGGACGACTCCGACCAGGAGGCGCTTGCTTTGTGGTGGCTGGAAGCCGCCGGGATGTTGACTCGCGCGGAGTTGGCGGCCGCGCTAGGGCTGTCGACCCGTCATACCGCAGTACGCGTACAACGGTTGAAGGAACAGTTGGAGTCGGCGCGTGTCGTGGTTCGGGCGTTGCGCGTGGAAGCCCGGTGCTCTGGGCTGGCGTCGCTGGTCGTGACGTGGGACGGTGCACCGCGGCCGTTGTGGCGCAAGCGGCTGGCGCGTCACGTGCGCGGCTGTGATCAGTGCGGCGACAGGGGCAAAGGCGCGGTGCCGCTGGAGGGGCTTCTCGCGGGGATCGGCCTCGTCGTGCCCCTGTACGCCGGCACGGCTCTTTGGGAAACGGTCCGTGAGGCAGCTCGACAGGGGCAGTCTCAGGCCGCAGGAGCAGTTCTGCCGTACACGGCCGGGGCCGTGACACTGGCGGCAGCGGTCACGGTCGCACTGCTGATGTGGCCGTCGCCTCGAGCGAGCGTCACCGCACCGCCCGCGGAGCCGACGCGTACCGCCCCGCCCCCTCGTACGACCGCACCGGCCGCGAGGCCCCTCCCCAGCGCCAGAGCGGAAGTCGAGTTTTCGTCGCCGCCGTCGTCGCG
>NZ_JAAXYC010000479.1 GCF_018619185.1 Streptomyces sp. McG3
GGAGGGGGATAGCGCCGGAATGTTGGAACGGTGGGGCAGTACGGCGACGGAACGATACGGTCCCGTGGGGACGCCCTCGTTGGGACGGGACCGTATCGTCGTAACGCTGAGAGTAGGGCGCTTCTACGTCGCAACGCAACCGTTTCGTCGCGGCCGACTATCATGCGGGCCATGACCACCGAACGGGGAACCCGCCGCCGCGCCCCCGCAGGCGCCGCCGTCCTGCGTGAGGACGTGACCGACGCCATCCGCGCCGCCGTCTTCGAGGAACTCGCCGCGGTGGGGTTCGCCCGGATGTCCATCGAGGGCATCGCCCGGCGTGCGGGCGTCGGCAAGACCGCCGTCTACCGTCGCTGGAAGTCCAAGCTGGCGCTCGTCCTCGACCTGGTCGCGGCCGTCGCCGCGCAGGGGATGCCGGCCCCGGCCACCGGTTCGCTGTACGGGGACGTGCGCGCCGTCCTGGAACTCGCCGCGTACGCCCTGCGCCACCCGGTCGCCTCGCAGGTCATCCCGGATCTGTTGGTCGAGGCGGCCCGCAATCCGGAGATCTCCGAGGCGATCAAGGCCGCGCTCCTGGACCAGCAGCAGGGCGTCGCCGCCGTGGTGGTGAGGGAGGCGGTGGCCCGGGGCGAGCTGCCCGCGGGCAGCGATCCCGACCGGGCGCTCGATCTGATCGTCGGGCCGTTGTACTGGCGGCTCGTCGTGGTCCGCGGCGAACTGCCGAAGGGCTACCTGGACGATCTGGCCGCCTCGGCGGTCGTTGCCCTCCAGCACGTCTGAAGTCCTCCAGCACGTCTGAAGTCCTCCAGCACGTCTGAAGTCCTCCAGCACGTCTGAAGTCCTCCAGCACGTCTGAAGTCCTTCAGCACGTCTGAAAGTCCTCCGGCACGTCTGAACCCTCCAGCACGTCTGAAGGCGCTCAGCCCGCCGGTACCCGCGCCAGTACCTCGCCCGTGGCCGGGCTGAACGCCAGCATCGTCGCGTTCTCGGGCAGGCGCTGGAAGCGGGTCAGCAGCAGCCATCGCACCCCGTAGCGGGCGGTGATCCCGTCCCGCCGGACCTGCGGGGTCGACGTGTCGAGGTAGGCGGCCACCGCCCGGCTCCTCTCCCGCCGCTCCGTGCGCGCAAGACCCGCGTCCGGCAGCGCGTCGGCCAGTACGTACGCCCCGTGACCGGCCAGCGCGTACATCGCCGGGCGGCTGTCCGTCAGGACCACTTCGCCCGGTGGCACGTACGCGGTCGCCCAGGCGTACGGCTCCCCGGCCGCCCGGACCCCCTCGGCCGCAGGCGGGCCCGTGGTCCGGCCCTCGGCGGGGGTGCGCGGGGCGGTCAGCCCGTTGTAGTACGGCCACAGCGCCGCCGCGGCCACCGCGCACACGACGGCGAACGCCCACCGCCACACGGTCGGCCGGATCCGGGTCCGCGTCCGGACCGCGATCAGGGCGACGCACCCGAGCGCCGCGCCGATCGCCGTCGGCGGGTGGACCAGCAGGACGAGCCCGAGCAGTACGCCGATCCCGGCCGCCTCCGCCCACCGGGGCGTCCGGCCGGGCTTCGGATCACCGGGGCGGGCGGTCCGGGCGGTCGCGCGACCGGTCCACGCCCACAGGTGCAGGGTGACCGCGACCGCGAACGTGCTCGGCGCGCTCCAACGGGCCGGATCCGCCCAGTGGATCAGGCCCAGGGGCAGCAGCACGAGAACCGGAACCCACCGGTTCGGGGTCAGCAGCCGGGTGAGCCGGCCGATCCCGGTGAGCAGGAGCAGCAGGTTCACCGACGCGGCCACTGCGACGACGGACGGGCCCGAGAGCCCGGTGGCGCGGGCGGCCAGCCCCTGGAGCAGTGCGTACGGGGAGTAGTGCGCGCTCGCCACGGCGGGCAGGTCGGTCATCGGGAACGCCGGGTGCAGCAGGTTCACCCGGAGCCGCTCGACGACCGCCGCCTGGAGCCCGGCCTCGCAGCAGAGCGGAGCCTGCCAGGCCGCCGCCGACAGCACCGCCCACACCAGTCCGGCCAGCACGAGGTACGGCGACGGCAGCCACAGGGGCGGCCGGGCCGTCCCGTCGGCCCCGTCGCCTCCGGTCGCGGCGGGCGGGAGGTCGGAGGGCGGGGCGGAGGCAGCGGAGAAGAGGGGCACACCTCATGGGTTCCGCGCGGCGGGCCCGCTCTCCCCGCCGCCACCCGTCCGAGGGATTCCGGGCCCCGGCTCCCCGACACCCTCATCAGGGCGTGTCCGCCAGCAGCCGGTCCGCGACCCGGGCCGCCGCACCGCCGTCGTCCAGATCGCAGTAGTCGCGGCGGAAGCTCTCGTACGCGTCGGCGTGCCGGGCCGCCAGCGACCCGGTGTCGCGCAGCGCCTGGGCCACCTCGTCCGTCGTGACCAGCAGCGGTCCCGGCGCCCGGGTCTCGAAGTCCAGGCAGAAGCCGCGCACGGTGTCGCGGTAGTGCTCCAGGTCGTACGTGTGGAAGAGCATCGGCCGGCCCGTCAGTGCGAAGTCGAACATCAGCCCCGCGTAGTCCGTCACCAGGACGTCGGCCACCAGCAACAGCCCGGCCGCCCCCGGGTGCCGCGAGACGTCGAGCACGCCGGGCCCGTCCTGGTGGCCGCCGGTGACCCGGGGGTGCCGCCGGACCAGCACCGTGTGGCCGGGGCCGAGCGCCCGGGCCACGGCACCCGGGTCGAGCGCCGGGTCCCAGCGGTACGGGCCGGGGGCCGTGCGGTCGGCGGACGCCGCCGGGGGATGGGCCAGGTGGTCGCGGTAGGTCGGGGCGTACAGCACGACGCGGTGGTCCTCCGGGATCCCCAGCCCGCGCCGGACCTCCTCGGCGGCCTTGTCCCGGTCCGGCGGGAACAGCACGTCGTTGGCGGGTGACCCGGCCTCCAGCACCTCGCCCTCGTACCCCAGCGACCGGCGCAGCCACGGGGTGGCGAAGCGGCTCGGGGAGACCAGCACCGACCACTGGGCCGACCGCCGCGGCAGGGTGGCGAGGTGTTGGTGGTCGGCGTAGAGGGTGTCCGCCAGGCAGCCGCCGAACCGGCCGAGCGGGGTGCCGTGCCAGGTCTGGATGACCGTCTGTCCCGGCCGCCGCTCGAACCACCCGGGCAGCTGCTCGTCCGTGACGATCCGGCGGGAGCGGGCCAGCGCCTCGTACCAGGCGACGCTGTGCACGGGGACGGCCCGCGCGCCGGGCGGGACGTGGGTGGTGCGACCGGGGGTGGTACCGGTGACCCACAGGTGCTCGGTCTCCGTGCCCCGGCGCACGAGTTCGGCGTGGACGGCGCGCGGGGAGTCGCCGCCCGCGTAGAGGACGGTGTCGCGGAGCGGGAGGGTCGTGCGCCCGTCGCGGTAGTGCGCGGCGCGCAGGAGGCGCCTGCCGTAGGCGCTCCGCCCGGCGGCCGCCGCTTGCGTGTCCGGGCCCGCGACGACGGACAGCCGGTCGCCGTGCCGCCGCTCCGGACGCAGGGCGCTCCCGGCTCCGCCGCAGGGGAGCTGCGCGGCGGCGGCGCCGAGGACGCGTACGGGCCGGCCGTCCAGGCGGACCTCCCAGCGGCCTTCCGGGAGCGGTGGGGCGATCAGCGCGGAGAACCGGCCCGCGCGTGTGTCCGTGGAGGTTCCTGGGCTGCTTCCCGTGGCGGGCTCCGCGACGGTCCCTGTGCCGGTCCTTGCGGTGCTTCCCGCTTTGCGTTCCGCGACGGCTTCCGCGACGGCTTCTGTGTTGGTCCCTGTGTCGGTTCCTGCGACGCTTCCCGTGGCGGGCTCCGCGAAAATCCCCGCGACCGGGACCGTCTCGTGCAGCGTCTCGTGGCGCAGGACGAGCCGGCCGATGGGCACGGCCGCCGCCCCCGGAGCGGGCGGAACGTAGGTCCCCGGAGCGGGGCGAACGTACGTCCCCGAGACGCGCAGGACCCCTTCCGGTGTGTACTCCACCCGGTCCGCGTACGGGTGCGCCGCCAGGTCCAGCACCAAGTCGCCTGCCGGGTCCGCGCACGCGGGCGGCGGCAGGTCCGGGGAGGCGGGCAACGGGACGCGGGTGCCGTCGGCGAGCAGCAGCCGGATCCGCCAGCGCTCCTCGCCCGCGGTCTCGACC
>NZ_JAAXYC010000480.1 GCF_018619185.1 Streptomyces sp. McG3
GGCGGGAGCTGCTGGGGCCGAGGACGGGGGCTGGCTGAGCACAGGGCCGGCGATGAGGGCAAGATCGGGCCGGTCTCACCGAGTTGGCGTGTGGTCGGGTCGGACATGCTTACCTTGAGAGCGCCGTGCGACCGTCGCAAGGTGCGCTGTGTGCACTGTGCGCAGACTGCGCGGAATGTCGGATAGATCGAGCCGAAACGGGACCGGAGCGGTACCGATGCGGGACCGGAACGGGGAGGGGGGAAGCCGTGGCGCGCGAGAGGTCGGGCCGGACGGCGCGGCATCTGGTCCTGGTGGCCCGTCTGCGGCGACTGAGGGAAGGCGCCGGTCTCTCCGTCTCCCAGGCCGCCACGCAGCTGGGGTGGCATCCCACGACCCTGCGGCGGCTGGAACAGGCGCAGACCTCCCTCGACGTGGGGCAGGTGTCCGCCCTGCTCACCGCCTACGGGGCGGGCGCGGCGGAGACCGACGACATCATGGGGCGGCTCAACACGGCCAACATGCCCGGCTGGTGGCATCCGTGGCGCGATGCGATGGCGCCCTGGCTGATGGACCTGATGAGCGTGGAGTCGGCGGCCGGCGTCGTACGCACCTGGGACCCGGCGCTGGTGCCGCTGCTGCTGCGGACCCCGGCCTACGCGATGGCCGTGGACGAGATCAGGTGCCCCGACCGGGACGCGGCCGGGCGGCAGCGCCGGGCGGACTTCCTGGTCGAGCGTCAGAGAAGGCTCCAGGAACAGCAGACCCGGCTCTGGGCCGTGCTCCCCGTCACCGCGCTGCGCGTCCGGGTGGGCGGCGACGACGTGATGCGCGAGCAGGTCAGGAGGATCCAGGAGCTGGCGGAGCGCGGCGATGTGACGGTGCAACTGCACCCCGAGTACGCGCCGCCGCACCCGCTGACCGGCGTTCCGGCGCTGACCCTCTACCGGGTGGAGATCCGGGAGATCGCGGACCATGTGGTGCGGGAGGGCGGGCTCCCCGGCACGGCAGAGGTGTGGGACAGCCCCCACCCCGTGCAGACGTATCAGGGAATGCTGGACGTGTCGTGCGTGATGGCGATGCGGCCGGCCCGAACAGGAGAGGTGTTACAGGATGAGTACGACCGGAAATGGGCCTGAACTGCCCGCGCAGATCGATACGAGCGTCGCGCACTCCGCACGTGTCTGGAACTACTGGCTCGGCGGCAAGGACAACTTCCCGGCGGACCGGTCGGCGGGCGACGCCTACCGTGAGAAGTACCCGCTGATCGAGACGTTCGCGAAGGAGTCGCGGGACTTCCTCCGCCGTACGGTCACCCATCTCGCCAGGGACGCCGGAATCCGCCAGTTCCTCGACGTGGGCGCCGGGTTGCCCACCGCGAACAACACCCACGAGGTCGCCCAGCGGATAGCCCCGGACTCCCGGATCGTCTACGTCGACCACGACCCCCTGGTGCTCCTGCATGTCCACGCGCTGCTGACCAGCACCCCCGAGGGCGCCACCGCCTACGTCGAGGCGGACATGCGCGACACGGAGACCGTGCTCACCGGGGCGGCCAAGACCCTGGACCTGACGCAGCCCGTCGCCCTCGTGATCAGCGACGTCCTCGGGCACATCGTGGACTGGGACGACGCCCTGTCCCTGGTGCGGCGGCTGGTGGAGCGCCTGCCCTCCGGCAGCTACCTCTCGCTCAGCCACTCCACCGCGTCCGACGACGCCCACCGCGCCGTCCAGGACGAGTACAACGCGAGCGGCGCGATCCCGTACATCTTCCGGGAGCCGGAGACCACGATCGCGTTCTTCGACGGGCTGGAGATGGTGGAGCCGGGCATGGTGTCCTGGCCGAACTGGCGGCCCGACGCGAACACCGGCACCACCACGGCCCGGGCCGGGTGGGGCGCGGTCGCCCGCATTCCCTGACCCACATCCGCAACTGCCGCGCCGCGCACGGAACTTCCCCGCGCGCGGCGCGCACGGCCCGCAGAGGCTCGCACATGAGCAGCACAGGCACGACCGACCACGGGGCCACCGGCCCGCGGGGTGCCGGGCACGGGCGGGAGACGGCGGACCGGCTGCTGCGGGCCGCGACGCGCTCCGGTGCGCACCTGATCGCCGAGGCGGCGTCGCTGGTCCAGGGGTGGGCGGTACTGGCCGACCCCATCGCCGGGGCCGTCTACAGCACCCCCGCCGCCGCGGCAGCCGACGGCGTACACGCGGCCGCCGCGCCACTGGAGCACCCGCACTGCACGCAGCGCCCGGCGGCCGGAGCCGTCCTCGTCCTGGCCCCGGCGCCCACCGTGCCCCCCGGGCACGCCTGCCACGTCGCCACGACCACCGCGGCCCTCCTGGAGGTGCGCGGCCAGCGGGCGGCGGAGCTGCGGGGCGAACAGATGCGGCTGCACACCACCCTCATCCGGCTGCTGCTGGCGGGCCACACCGCCGCCGTCACCGAGACCCTCGGCGGGAAAAGGCTCACGCATGTCACGGTCTACCGGCTCTCCGGCCCCGACCTGCCCACCGCCCACGAGGTGCTCTGGCGCGCCGTGCGCCCTTCCATCGCCCCGCACGCCGACGCCTGCACCCTGATCGGCCGGCCGGACGGCGAGCTGGTCGTCGCCGAGCTCCACCACGGCGGCGACGACGGGCGGATACTGCGCCTGGTCTCCCGGCTGAGCGAGCGGCACCACCTGCTCGCGGGCATGGCCGGGCCCCTGCCCCTGGCCGAGATGGCCACCGCCCACAGCGACGCCGCCGCCGCCCGGCACAGCGCCACCCCCGACTGCCGCATCGTCCCCGCCGACGCCGTGGGCACCTCCCGGCTCACCCCCCTCCTGCCCGCCGCCCCGTACGCCCGGTGGGCGGAATCCGTGCTGCGCCCGCTGTCCCCGGCCCACCAGCACCTGCTCCTGGTCTGGCTCCGCACCGGCAGCAAGCCCCGCGCCGCCGCCGCGCTCGCCCTGTCCGCCGGTACGGTACGGGCCCGGATACGCGAGCTGTCCCGGCTGCTCGGCGCGGACCTGGAGGACGCCACCGTGCAGGCGTATCTGCTGCTCGCCCTCCGCGCCCCCGCCCCCGACCCGGGCCTCGACGACGCCGGGGCGGACGCCGACGCCGACCTCAGCCTCAGCAGCCGCCTCAGCCGCAGCGGCGGCAGCAGCAGCAACAACGGCAACGGCAACTGTCCGGCCGGTCCCGCCCGGCTGGAGGCGCTGCCGGACGATCTCCTGGGCACCGAGGCGGTCCGGAGCTGGGCCGTCGGCCTGGTCGGCGGTCTGGAGCCGCACCTGCGGATCGCCCTGGCCTGCTGGCTGCGCCACCACGCCCGGACCGCCCCCGCCGCGACCGAACTGCACGTCCACCGCACCACCCTGGCCGGCTGGCTCACCCAGTGCGCCGATCACCTCGCGCGCAACCTCGCCGACGCCACCGTGCGCGCCGAGGTCCACCTCGCGCTGAAGGCCACCCGCAACGGTCCCGACGACCCGACGTGCCTCCCCCGGCGCGGCGGCCGCACCTACCGCCGCCTGTGACCGGAATCGGGCGGGCGCCCGGTCTCAGGACGGCGCCTGGCCCGTCTCGAAGCGGCTGACGCGGTCACCGACGACTGTGAAGACCCAGCGGGTCCGCATCGTGCCCCAGGTGTCGTGGGTGTAGTCGACGACGAGGGTGCGGCCCTCGTCGGAGGCGTCCACGACCTTCATGCGGCCGTTGGCCTTCGGAGAGAAGATCTCCTTCTCCGTCCAGGCCGCCAGGTCCCGTTCGCTGCCGTCGTCGGACATGGTGGCGTCCTCGGTGAGGACGTCGGCGAAGAAGGCGTCCCTGTCGCCCGCGTTCACCGCGGCGATGAACTTCTCCACCACCGGGTCGCTGATCGATGAGGTCATCGTGTTCCTCCTCGGCGTCCGGGAACGGGCGTCCCGGAGATCCTCCCCGAGTCTCTGTCGGCACGCCCCCCGCCGCATGTCGGGCGTGCCGGACCGCGGAGCCTCCGTGACCCCGAGGCGCCCCGCGCCACCGCCCGGGCGGCGGATCGGGCCGGCGGCCCCGGGCGGGTGAGGCCGCCGCCTGCCGGCGTCGACCGGCACGGGCCCTCCTGCCG
>NZ_JAAXYC010000481.1 GCF_018619185.1 Streptomyces sp. McG3
GGCCTGTCGGGGCTTCCCGTCGATGGGTTCGATCCTGCCGGGGACGGCGGGCGGGGTCGATTACGCCGGAGGTAATGCCGGAAGCGATGCGGGGGCGGCAGCGTCGTGGCCTCCCCGGGCGCGTCTACCGGGGCACCTGGACATCTGCCGCGCGAAGCACCGGCCTACCCTGGGCCGGTGCGCCGCGAGAGCGGCGGGCGAAACGATTCGTCGTCCATCGGCCCCGTGCCGTGACGCGGGCTGCGGCGATACGACGGTCCGACCGAACAACGCAGTACGAGGGGCAGTTCATGGGGCAGACGCTGGCCGGGATCCTGGACGGGGCGGCGCACGGACGGTTTCCGGAGACCGACGGGAGGACGACCGTGGTCGCCGCGCCGAGTGGCCGCGACACCGGGGTGATCGCCTTCACCGCGCACTCCGTCGTGTTCACCGACGAGGACCCCGAGTGGGTCCACGCGACGCTCGCCGCCCTGGAATGCGATGCGCTGGCCGCCACGATGCACCCCCGCTTCCTGACGGCCTTCCTGGAGCGCACCGGGCGGATCACCGACACGATCGACCTCCTGACCGTGGCGGCCTCGCTGCCCGGTGAACCCGCGCTGGAACTGCGGGAGGTCACCGATCCCGTACACCCACGGGTGATGAGTGCCCGCCGGCGCCGGGACGGGGTGCGGATGTGGGAGGTCGACGGGGGAGTGCTGGTGCTCGGGCGCGGGGTGGCGGGCCGGTGGGAGGTCGCCGTCGAACTGGACGAGGACGCCCGGCACCGGGGCCTCGGCCGCGCCCTCGCCACCGCCGCACGGCACCTCGTACCCCCGGGCGAACCGCTCTGGTCGCAGCAGGCCGCGGGCAACGCGCGCAGCATCCGGGCGTTCCAGGCCGCCGGATTCCGCCCGGTCGGCTCGGAGGCGTTGCTGCTCGGCCGCGGTCAGGGGCGGAACGCCGGGGGAGCGTGAGGGCTGTGCCGGATTCCCGGTACGGCGGCCGCGGCCTCCCGCTACGCTGCTCGCCATGATCGACTCACCCGCGAGCCCGACGGACGCCGAGGTGGCGGCGGTCGCGGCCCTGGCCGGGGCGGAGGTCGTGCGCGCCCGCTACGGGCGGCGGCACTCCCGTATCGACAAGGGCGCCGGGGACTTCGCCACCGACGCCGATGTGGCGGCCGAGGAGGCGATCCTCGACATCATCCGTACCGCACGGCCCGAAGACGCGGTGCACGGCGAGGAGGGCGGCCGGCGAGGCGCGGTCGACGCGGTGCGCGAGTGGTTGGTGGACCCCTTGTGCGGGACGCTCAACTACGCCACCGGCTCGCAACTGGTCGCCGTCAACGTGGCGCTGCGCAACGGCCCGGCCGCGGTGGCCGATCCGTTCAGCGGCGAGGTCTTCCTGACCGATGGCGAGACCGCATGGGTCCGCTACGGTGCGTACGGGGACGGGGACGCGTACGGGCAGGCCTTCGGCCCCGTTGTGCTCCGACGGCCGGTCGGCGAGGAGCAGTTGGCGCCGACGGCGGACACCCGGCTGGTGGACGTGAACCTCGATCCGCCCTTCCCCGGCGCGCCCGCCTTCCGGGCCGTCGACCTGCTCGCCCACCCCGGGTTCGTCGAACGCTTCCGCCCCCGCGTCGTCTCCACGACGCTCGCCCTGGCCTGGGTCGCGGCCGGCCGGAGGGCCGCCTATGTCACCGACGGCGGCGACCTGAGCGGCAGCGTGCACTTCGCCGCCGGGATCGCCCTGTGCCGGGCCGCCGGCTGCGTCGTCACCGGGGTCGACGGTGCTCCCGTCGGGCCGGACGGCCGTGGCCTCGTCGTGGCCGCGGACGCCGAAACGCACGGACTGCTGATGTCGTTGATCCGCGGTCGCGGGCGGAGTGCCTGAGCCACCGCACCGCCGGTGCCGCGCCGCGGCCCCCTCAGACGTGCAGCTCGGGAGGGAAGCCGGTCCAGCGGAGTTCGGCGGGCAGGTGGCCGGTGTCGTTGAACAGGAGGAGGGCCGGGGGGCGGCCGGGCGCGTAACGGATGACGGTCAGCGCGGCGTTGGCGTGGTTGATGCCCAGCCAGCGCCACTCCGGGGCGTCCAGGGCGGCCCGGACCAGCCAGCCGACGAGGAAGTTGTGGGTCACGAGGAGTTCGTGGCGGGGCTCGTCGCCCTCGACCGTTCCCGTGAACCGCGCGAGCGCCTGCCGGGCCAGCCCGGGCCCCTGCTCGCGCTCCGCCGCCGGGAACCCGGCCAGCCGGGCGAGCGACTCGTCGGCCGACTCCGCCGGCAGCTCCTCCCGCCGTGGCAGGTACGGGATGTAGTCGCCGGCCGGTTCGGACCGCAGCAGCGGAACTCCCGCCAGCCGCTCGCCGACCAGCCGCGCCGTCTGCTCGGCGCGCGGGAGCGGACCGTGGTGGATCGCCGTGATCGGGGCCCCGCAGAGCCGCTCCCCGAGCAGGGCGGCCTGACGGCGGCCGTCGTCGGTCAGCGTGCTCTCGTCGGCGGAGGCCTGACCGTGCCGGGTGAGGTACAGGTAACGGGCAGCCGTTGCCGTCATGGGCGGTTCCTCCGTCGCGGTTCATGATCGTACGAACGTCTGCGGGGACGCCGGGCCGCGCTCGGGTGGTTCCGCCGAGGTCAGCGGGGAACGGGCCATGCCTCCCGGGATGCGCGGGGGCAGTGCTCGGGGCACCGTGGAGGCATGGCCGAGCACCCGCCCGTGATCGTCTATCCGCCCTCCGCGACCGGAGGGCGGCGGGTCACCGTGCACGGGCAGATCGTGGGCCTGGCGCACGGGCGGGGCGAAGTGGCCGCGCTGCTGCGGTCCGCCGGGTTCGCCCCGGGGCCCGACCAGGTCGTCGAGCTGGACCGGCCGGGGCTGATCGAATGGCGCGGCGGCGACCTCGACACCTGGGAGTGACCCCGTGAGCACGACACCTGGGAGCGATCCCGTGCCACGACGCCGCGGGAGTGGTCCCGTGCCACGACACCTGGGAGTGATCCCGTGAAGCGTCGTCGAACGGTGAGGGACAGCGCCTCCGTCGAACCGCCGCCCGGCTATTACGTCGCCGGGGGCGAGCCCCCCGACGCGGCGCAGCGCGCACTGATCCTGGACTGGATCGTGAGCCGGCGCATCGCGAGCGGCTGGCGCGTGGAGGCCCGTTCGGAGAGCCAGGTGGTGCTGGTGCGCGGGCAGCCGGTGAACCATGTGCTGCATGCCTTCCTCACCGTCTTCTCGTGCCTGGCGTGGGGGATCGTGTGGGCGGGCGTCGCCCTGGTCAACCGCGTCGAGCGGGTGGCGCTCACCGTCGACGCCCAGGGGCGCGTCGTCTCGGTCGGCGCGCCATGACGCGTCACTCGAACGGGCGCGTCCGGGTGGCCCTGCGCAGGGGCCGGGAGGAGCGTCGGAGCTGATCTGCACGCACTTACGGGGCAGGTCAGGACAGCAGGTGCCCGGCGCCTGTTCCGGCTAAGGAGTCCTCATGTCGCAGCCCAGCACCCCCGCACCCGGCGCGTCGCGCCCCGCCGATCCCCGTCCGGGCGGCAACTCCGGCAGCCCGTGGGCGGCCGGGGGCACGGTTTTCGCCGGTGTCCTGCTCTTCGTGGACGGCATCCTCGGCGTGCTGAAGGGCATCGCGGGGATCGCCTCGAACGACGTCTACACGCGCATCAACGACTACGTCTTCAAATTCAGCGTGACCTCGTGGGGCTGGATCCACCTCGTCCTCGGCGTGATCCTCATCCTGGTGGGCTGGGGCATTCTCAAAGGCGCGACCTGGGCCAGGGGCGCGGGTGTCGCTCTCGCCTCCCTGAACCTCATCGTCAACTTCATGTGGCTGCCCTACACCCCGGTCTGGGCCATCGTCACCATCGCGATCGACGTCTTCGTCATCTGGGCCCTGTGCACCGACCGGTCGAACCCGAGTGACCTGGTGCGGAGCAGCTGAGCGAGGAGCGGCCGGGCAGGCGAACCGGCCTCGCGGCGGGGCGGGCGGCGGCTGCGGGTGTCCGTTGTCAGTGCTGCGGTACACACTGGAGTCATGTGCCGCAGCATCTGTCTCTTATACCCATCTCCGAGCCCACGAGACC
>NZ_JAAXYC010000482.1 GCF_018619185.1 Streptomyces sp. McG3
CTCGTCCACCCCGCCCGGCTCCCCGTCCCCGGCGGTCTCCGCGTACTCCACCGGGCAGGTGCGCTCCTCGCCTCCCTCGCGTGTCAGCACCAGTGCCGTCGGCCTGCCCCCGCTCCCGCCGAAGTACCGGCCCGTGAGTTCCAGCGGGGCCCCCTCCGTCCCGCCGGTCCGGTGCCCCTCGGCCCGGGCTCGCAGGCGCGACACGGTCAGCCGGAGCCGGCCGCCCCGGTAGTCGAGCACCGCCCGCCGCCCGCCATCCAGGTCGTGGACGAGCGGCTGGTCCGCGCCGGCGTCCGGGGCGCGCACCGCCACCCGACGTACCGCCCCTGGCGCGGCGAGGACCAGGCCGACCAGCCAGCCGCCGTCCGCCGTCGCGGGCAGCCGGTCCGGGTCCAGGACCATCTCGAAGCCCGCGTGGTCGTAGCCGTGCAGCTCCTGACCGGAGTTCACCGTCGCCTCGGGCGCGGACACGGAGCGCACCGGCACCGGCCGCACCTGCCGGCCCCGCTCCGCCCGGACCATCCCCACGGTGAGCCGCTGCCTGGCCGAGGCGGCGGGGAGGTTGCGCAGATACGCGTACCCGCGCAGCCGCAGCCTCCCGTCCGCACCCCAGCGCGCCTCCAGCAACCGCGCCACGGCGGGGACGTCCGTGCGCGCGAGCCGGGCGCTCGCGCCGCGCACCCCGGGGTACACCGCCCGCCGCCGCCCCGGCAGTCCCTCGACCGCGAACGTGCCCGCCCCGTTGGCCCGTTCGAAGGCGAGGACCGCCAGCAGCTCCTCCAGGCGCCGCTCCCGCACCAGCGACCACTTGACGCGCAGCTCCACCGGCAGCCCCTCCAGCGCCCCGGGTCCCGCCCGGTCGACGAAGGCCCCGGCGCCCTCCAGGAACGCCGCCCGGTACGCCTCGCCGCCCATCGGCAGCCCGTCCAGGAAGTACCCGAAGTCATCGCGCAGACAGGAGGCGTCGTACGCCCGCCGCTGCGCCGCGTCCCGGCCGCCCAGGAACGCGCTGACCTGCTCGCACGCGGCGATCCGGTCCCGTACGCCCGTGACGTCCGTACGCCGCCGGGTGATCGAGCCCTCCCGCACCCGCCAGTAGTAGACGTGCTCGTGCAGGACGTCGACGGACCGGGCGAGATGGTGCGCGGGGATCATCACCGGGGTGTCCTCGTACAGCTTCCCCTCGGGGAAGGAGAAGGCGTGTCCCTCCCAGAAGGAGCGGCGGAACACCTTGTTCCACGCCACCCGGTCGGCCAGCAGGCGCGGGTCCCGGGTGATGTGGGTGCGGGGCCGGGTGGCCGTCAGCCAGCGGTACTGCCACGCCTGCTGCCGCCCCTGCCCCGTCAGCCGCCACACGTTGCCGGTCGCCAGATCGGAACCGGTCGACTCCAGCGACGTCGTCATCCGCTCGTACGCGTCGTGCACGACGATGTCGTCGCTGTCGGCGAACGCCAGATAGGGGACGGTGGGGGTGGTGTGCCGGACGCCGGTGTTGCGGGCGGCGCTCAGGCCGGCGTTCC
Organism: Streptomyces sp. McG3; assembly: GCF_018619185.1. Classification (GTDB taxonomy): domain Bacteria; phylum Actinomycetota; class Actinomycetes; order Streptomycetales; family Streptomycetaceae; genus Streptomyces. Next base: position 1,521 of record NZ_JAAXYC010000482.1, read on the forward strand.
GCTGCCGCACCAGCCGGAAGCGGCTGTCCCGGGCGGCGAACTCCGCCGCGATCCGGGCGCTGCCGTCCGTCGAACCGTCGTCGACCATGACCACCTCGATCGCTTCGAGGGTCTGGTCCGCCACCGACCGCAGGCAGTCCGCGAGGTAGCCCTCGACGTTGTGGACGGGGACGACGACGCTGAGGAGGGGTGGCAGTGGTGGCTTCATGTCCTGGTCAACAGGGGGCGGGTCCCGGGGTCACCGGCGCTGACCCGAACGGGTGAACGCGGCTCCTCGGCCGTCCCGGCCCGCGATTACGCTCGGCTGCCATGCCCACCCGAGCTTCCGTGAAGCGGTTCGTGCGCCGCCAGGCCATGCGGGCCGCCTACCGCACCGACCTGCACCGCCCGCTCGACCCGGACCTCGCCGTCTACGGGGCGTACTGGAACCGGGGCGTGGCCTGCAACCCCGCCGCGATCCACGCCAAGGCCCGCGAACTGGCCCCGCACATCCGGGGCGTGTGGGTCGTCTCCTCCCGGCACCGCGACCGGATGGAGCCGGGCGTGCCGTACGTCATCGAGGGCTCGCGCCCCTACTGGCGGGCCATGGCCACCGCCACCTATCTGGTCAACAACTCCAGCTTTCCCGGCGGCTTCACCAAACGGCCCGGTCAGCGCTATCTCCAGACCCACCACGGGACCCCGCTCAAGACCATGGGGCTGGACCAGCGCGCGTACCCCGCCCTCGCCCGGAAGACCGACTTCGGCAAGATCCTCGCCCATGTCGGCCAGTGGGACTTCAGCCTCTCCGCCAACCCGCACAGCACCGAGGTCTGGGACCGCGTCTACCCCGGCGGGTACGAACGGCTCGACCTCGGCTACCCCCGCAACGACGTCCACGCCACCGCCACCGCCGAGGACATCGCGAGGATCCGCGCCGGACTGGGCATCGCCGAGGGGCAGACCGTCCTGCTCCACGCCCCGACCCACCGCGACCACCGCGACGGCTTCGTACCCGATCTCGATGCGGAACGGCTGGCGCGCGAACTGGGGCCGCAGTACGTGGTGCTGGTCCGCGCCCACTACTTCTACGGGCGGTCCGCCGGAGTCGGCGCGACGGGCACGGGGCGGGTCGTCGACGTCACCGGGCATCCCCGGGTCGAGGAACTGTGCCTGGCCGCCGACGCGTTGATCGCCGACTACTCCTCCCTGATCTTCGACTACGCCTGCCTGGACCGCCCGATCGTCGTCCACGCCCCCGACTGGGCCGCCTACCGGGCCACCCGCGGTACGTACTTCGACCTGCTCTCCGGACGGCCCGGCGACACCCCCGGCCCCGTCACCACCACCCCGGCCGGGCTGGCCGACGTGTTCCGGACGGGGGAGTGGCGGTCACCGGAGGCGGCCGCGCTGCGCACCGCGTTCCGGGAGCGGTTCTGCCCGTACGACGACGGGCGCGCGGCGGAACGCGTCGTACGGCGGTTCTTCGCCCCGTCCCTGTGACGCGGGGCCCCGCCCGGCCGGCCCGGCGCGTCCCGCCACCCGAATGGCTCAAGGTGGCCCGCCCGTGCCGATTCCTCCGCGCCGCACGGTCGTTGTGCCCAACAGCTCGCACACCCCGCCATGTTGGGAGACGTCCATGCACCGGTCCGCCTACGAGCAGATGGAACTCTGCATCAAGGAGTATCTGCCCGTCGAAGGGCCCGCGTCCCGCAACGGCTCCGGCGGGGACGGCGTCTACCGCGTCGTCGACCTCGGGTCGCGCGTCTCCGGCAAGCAGACCCGTACCCACCGGGCGCTCCTCGCCGGCCACCCCATCGACTACTTCGGGGTCGACGTGCAGGACGGCCCCAACGTCGACGCGGTGATGAAGAAGCCGTACCGCATCCCCGCCCGCTCCAACAGCGCCGATGTCGTGCTGTCCGGGCAGGCGTTCGAGCACATCCCGTTCTTCTGGGCGTCGATGCTGGAGATCGCCCGGATCCTGAAGCCGGGCGGACACGCGTTCATCACCGCGCCCTCGCGCGGCCACGTCCACGACGCTCAGGACTGCTGGCGCTACTACCCCGACGGTTTCCGCGCCCTCGCTGCCCACTCCCGGCTCGAACTGCGCGAGGCCTACACCGACTTCCCGCCGCGCAAGGGCATCTGGCACGACTACCGGGCCATCGACCGGAAGGCCGCCTACTGGGGCGACTCCGTCGGTGTCTTCCGCAAGCCGGCCCGCTACCCGCGTCTGACCATGTTCGCCGTACGGGAGCTGGCGGTGTGGTGGGCCAACCGGGTCGGCGGCGTGGACGGCGTGCCGCTGCCCCGGCCGCTGGACGGCCGTGAGGCGTGCGGACGCCCGGTGACCGTGCCCGCGCAGGAGCCCTCACTCGCACAGGACCCACCCCGATCAATGGCAGGTTGACGAAAGGTGACATGCGGCGCAAAGCGCGCGTACTGTCCCGGGGCATGGCTTGGCGCAACGCCGTCAACGGCGTCCTTCAGCAGCTCACCGGATACCAGCTCAGGCGCGTCACGGTGCCCGCCGCCCGCACCGCCCCCGCTT
>NZ_JAAXYC010000483.1 GCF_018619185.1 Streptomyces sp. McG3
GGGCAGGGGCCGGGTTCTCAGAGCCGCTCGACGATGGTGACGTTGGCCTGTCCGCCGCCTTCGCACATCGTCTGGAGCCCGTAGCGGCCGCCGGTGCGTTCCAGTTCGTGCAGCAGGGTCGTCATCAGCCGGGCCCCGGTCGCGCCGAGCGGGTGGCCCAGCGCGATGGCTCCGCCGTTGACGTTGACCCGCTCGGGGTCGGCACCGGTCTCTTTCAGCCAGGCGAGGACGACCGGGGCGAACGCCTCGTTGATCTCGACGAGGTCGATGGCGTCGAGGGTGAGGCCGGTCTTCTTCAGGGCGTACGCGGTGGCCGGGATCGGGGCCGAGAGCATCCGGATCGGGTCCTCGCCCCGTACGGACAGGTGGTGCACCCGGGCCCGCGGGGTGAGCCCGTGTTCGGCGACGGCCCGCTCCGAGGCGATGAGCAGGGCGGCGGCCCCGTCGGAGACCTGGGAGGAGCAGGCCGCGGTGATGGTGCCGCCCTCCACGACAGGCCGCAGACCGGCCATTTTCTCCAGGGTGGTGTCGCGGCGCGGCCCCTCGTCCGTGGTGACGTCCCCGTACGCGACGGTCTCGCGGGCGAAGCGGCCCTCGTCGATGGCGCGGAGTGCCCGGTGGTGGGAGGTGAGGGCGAACTCCTCCATGTCGCGGCGGCTGATGCCCCACTTCTCGGCGATCAGCTGGGCGCCGTGGAACTGGTTGACGGGGGCGTCGCCGTAGCGGGCGCGCCAGCCCTCGCTGCCCGCGTACGGCCCCTGGGTGAGGCCGAGGGGTTCGGCGGCCTGCCGGGAGGCGAAGGCGATCGGGATCTGGGTCATGTTCTGGGTGCCGCCCGCGACGACGAGGTCCTGGGTGCCGGAGAGGACGCCCTGGGCCGCGAAGTGGAGGGCCTGCTGGGAGGAGCCGCACTGCCGGTCGACGGTGACGCCGGGGACCTCCTCGGGGAGTCCGGCGGCCAGCCATGACGTACGGGCGATGTCGCCGGCCTGGGGGCCGACGGTGTCCAGGCAGCCGAAGACGACGTCCTCGACGGCCGCCGGGTCGACTCCGGAGCGGGCGATCAGCTCCCGCAGCACGTGCGCGCCGAGGTCGGCGGGGTGGACGGCCCCGAGGCCGCCCTTGCGCCGTCCGACGGGGGTCCGTACCGCTTCGACGATGTAGGCCTCGGCCATGGCTGCTGCTCCTCGGGGCGCTCGGGGTGGACGAACGGGGTTACGTACGCAGGGCGATTCCGTCGAGCACCATCGAGAGGTACTGACGGGCGATCTCCTCGGGGCTGTGGTGTCCGCCGGGCCGGTACCAGGAGGCCGCGACCCAGACGGTGTCGCGGACGAAGCGGTAGGTGAGGCGGACGTCGAGGTCGTCGCGGAAGGCGCCTTCGGCGACGCCGCGTTCCAGGGTGCCGAGCCAGGCCTTCTCGAACTTCGTCTGCGAGTCGACGAGGTAGGTGAAGCGCGGCTGGGTGGCGAGGTGCTTGGACTCCTTCTGGTAGATCGCGACGGCGGGGCGGTGCCGGTCGATCTCCCGGAAGGACTCGGTGACCAGGGCCTCGATGGTCTCGCGGGGTCCGAGGCCGGCCTCCAGGACCGTGTCGTAGCCCCGCCAGAGCTCGTCGAGGAAGGTGGAGAGGATCTCGTCGATCATCGATTCCTTGGAATCGAAGTGGTAGTAGAGGCTGCCCGCGAGCATCCCGGCCTCGTCCGCGATCCGGCGGACGGTGGTGGCGTTGTATCCCTGGGCGGCGAAGACCTCGGCGGCGGTGGCGAGCAGTTCACGGCGTCGCTCCGGCGTGGGGGTCACCTGGGGCTTCTTCTTGGTAGGCACCCGGCCATTGTCCGCCCGCGGCCTGTGCGTTCACGCATGCTGGCTGCTGACGGGGACGACCTCGCCGGTCATGTACGAGGAGTAGCCGCTGGCGAGGAAGACGATCACGTTGGCGACCTCCCAGGGTTCGGCGTACCGGCCGAAGGCCTCCTTCGCGGTGAGTTCGGCGAGGAGTTCGGCGGAGGTCACCTTGGCCAGGTGGGGGTGCATGGCGAGGCTGGGGGCGACGGCGTTGACGCGTACGCCGTAGTCGGCGGCCTCGACGGCGGCGCAGCGGGTGAGGGCCATGACGCCGGCCTTGGCGGCGGCGTAGTGGGCCTGGCCGCGCTGGGCGCGCCAGCCGACGACGGAGGCGTTGTTGACCAGGACTCCGCCGGTGCCGGCGGCCTTGAGGGAGCGCAGGGCGGCGCGGGTGCAGCGGAAGGTGCCGTTCAGGGTGACGTCGAGGATCCTCGTCCACTGGTCGTCGGTCATCTCGGTGAGTTCGGCGGTGCCGCCGAGGCCCGCGTTGTTGACGACGATGTCGAGGCCGCCGTGGGCGCGTTCGGCGTGGGCGAAGAGGGCTCCGACCTGCTCCTCGTCGGTGACGTCGCAGGTCAGGTGGGTGACGCGGTCGGTGCCGAACTCGTCGGCGAGGGCGTGCGCGCTCTCCTTCAGCCGGCGCGCGTGGGAGTCGCCGATCACGACGCGGGCGCCCTCCTCCAGGAAGCGGCGGGCGGTCGCGCCGCCGATCCCGGCTCCGGCGGCGGCGGTGACGACGGCGGTGCGGCCGGCCAGCAGTCCGTGTCCCGGCAGGTACGGCGGTGTGTCCATGGCCCGGTCCCCCGGCTTCTCGACGGTCCCTGGGCCGTACGTTAACCTACCAAACACTTGTTAGGGAACACCTCGGCGACGGTGCCGACCGGACGGAAGGCGGGCGCTTCATGGATCTGGCGCAGACGGCACGGACAGCAGCCCTGCGGGCCGAGGCCCGGGCCTGGCTCCGGGACCACGTACCGGCCCGGCCGCTGCCCTCCCTGGAGACCGGGGAGGGGTTCGCCGCCCACCGGGAGTGGGAGGCGCTGCTGGGCGCCGGCCGGTGGTCGGCGGTCTCCTGGCCCAAGGAGTACGGGGGCCGGGGCGCGGATCTCTTCGGCTGGCTGGCGTTCGAGGAGGAGTACTGGGCGGCGGGCGCCCCCGGCCGGGTCTCGCAGAACGGGATCAGCCTCCTCGCCCCGACCCTCCTCGCCCACGGCACGGCGGAACAGCGGGCCCGCGTGCTGCCCCCGATGGCGAGCGGCGAGGTCGTCTGGGCGCAGGCATGGTCGGAGCCGGAGGCCGGGTCGGACCTGGCGGCGCTGCGGTCGCGGGCGGTGCGCACGGACGGCGGCTGGCTGTTGTCGGGGCAGAAGACCTGGTCGTCGCGGGCGGCGTTCGCGGACCGGGCCTTCGGCATCTTCCGTACGGACCCGGGGGCGGCGAAACCGCACCAGGGACTCACGTATCTGATGTTCGGGCTGTCGGAGCCGGGGGTCACCGTGCGCCCGATCGGGCGGCTGGACGGGAAGCCCGCGTTCGCCGAGATCTTCCTCGACGAGGTCTTCGTCCCGGACGCGGACGTCATCGGGGAGCCGGGGCACGGCTGGCGCATCGCCATGTCGGCCACCGGCGACGAGCGGGGCCTCACCCTCCGCTCCCCCGGCCGTTTCCTGGCCGCCGCCGACCGGCTCAAGGACCTGTGGCGGAAGGCGGGCGACCCGGCGGACACGGCGCTGCGCGACCGGGTGGCGGACGCGGTGATCGGGGCGCGGGCGTATCAGCTGTTCACCGCCGCCTCCGCGTCCCGGTTCGCGGCGGGGGCCTCGCTGGGGCCCGAGTCCAGCCTGAACAAGGTGTTCTGGTCGACGTACGACATCGCGCTGCACGAGACGGCACTCGATCTGCTGGGCCCGGACGCGGAGCTGGCGGACACGGCCTGGGCGGAGGGGTACGTCTTCGCGCTCGCGGGACCCGTGTACGCCGGGACCAACGAGATCCAGCGGGACATCATCGCCGAGCGGCTGCTCGGCCTGCCGAGGGGACGGCGCTGATGCGTTTCCTCCTCGACGACGAGCAGCGGGAGTTCGCCCGGTCACTGGAGGCGATGCTGACGGCGGCCGGCACACCGTCGGTCCTGCGGGCGTGGGCCGCCGGGGACCACGGGCCGGGGCGGGCCCTGTGG
>NZ_JAAXYC010000484.1 GCF_018619185.1 Streptomyces sp. McG3
GACGAACTCGCGGCGTTCCGGCGCGCGGCTGGCACGAGGAGGCGACGACCGACCCGGCCGCGCTCGTGCAGCTGCTCGCGGACGGCGCGAACATCGGTGTCGGCTGCCGGGCCTCGCGCGTGGTCGCCCCGGTCGGTGGAGACGATCAGGTCGGTGAAGCCGTCCTGGTCCAGGTCGCAGGCCGACTCGGCGTCGAACGCGGCGGGCAGGGTGTCGCCGGACTTCGCCGCGTTCGCCCGGGCGCTCAGCAGTTGCCGGGCGGCCGGGTCCAGGGGGCTGTCGTCGGAGCCGTAGACGACGCCGATGCCCGCGTCGTCGCCGTGGCTGTCCTCGGGGGCCTTCACCAGGTCGTCGATGACCAGGTCGCGGTGGCCGTCGCCGTTGAAGTCGTACGGGACGCGGCTGCCGGATCCGCGCGGTACGGGGATGCGCGCCGTGTCCGCCCGGGTCTGGGGCTGCGCCTTCGGCGGGGTGTCGCCGTTCTTGTCCCCGGAGGCGGCGGACGGGGGTGCGTCGGCGGCCGAGGGGCTCCCGCAGCCGGTCAGTGCGAGCAGCAGACCGGCGCAGCCCGCGGCGAGGGCGGCCGTCGCCCTGGTGGTGACCGCTGCCTTCGGGTGCGTGATGTGTGGGCGCACGGGGCCTCGCTCGTCGCTCGTTCGTTGTCCGTCGTGTGCTGTCCGACGCCTGCTGTGGGCTGTCCGCCCTCTGCCGGTGCGGGGCTCCCGACCCGTGGCCGGGCGGCTCCGGGGCACATGATGCTCCAGATACGTCGTCGCGTACATGTCCGAGTTCACCGTGCCCGTGCGGCGATCGTCACGTCCGGCGGGCGGAGCCCCTGAGCCCCACGAAGAAGCGGCCGGTCCTGCCCCCGAGGCAGGTCCGGCCGCTCATCGCGTCGACGCGTCAGGTCACTTTGCCGGTTCGGGCTCCGGCGCGTCCACCTGTTCCGGCTCGCCCGCCGGATCGGCCGGGGTCTTCACCGACTCCAGGAGGAGCTGCGAGACGTCCACGACCTGGATGGACTCCTTGGCCTGGCCGTCGTTCTTCTTGCCGTTGACCGAGTCGGTCAGCATGACGAGGCAGAACGGGCAGGCGGTGGAGACGATGTCCGGGTTGAGGGCGAGGGCTTCGTCGACGCGCTCGTTGTTGACGCGCTTGCCGATCCGCTCCTCCATCCACATCCGGGCGCCACCGGCGCCACAGCAGAAGCCGCGCTCCTTGTGGCGGTGCATCTCCTCGTTCCGCAGCCCCGGGACCTTCGCGATGATCTCGCGCGGCGGGGTGTAGATCTTGTTGTGACGGCCCAGGTAGCACGGGTCGTGGTACGTGATCAGGCCCTCGACCGGGGTCACCGGGATCAGCTTGCCCTCGTCGATGAGGTGCTGGAGCAGCTGCGTGTGGTGGATGACCTCGTACTCGCCGCCGAGCTGCGGGTACTCGTTCGCGATCGTGTTGAAGCAGTGCGGGCAGGTCGCGACGATCTTCTTCGACGACTTGGGCTTCCTCGTCGTCGTGTCTTCATCGTCCTCGCCGTACGCCATGTTCAGCATGGCCACGTTCTCCTGGCCGAGCTGCTGGAACAGCGGCTCGTTGCCCAGGCGGCGGGCGGAGTCACCGGTGCACTTCTCGTCGCCGCCCATGATCGCGAACTTGACGCCCGCGATGTGCAACAGCTCCGCGAAGGCCTTCGTGGTCTTCTTGGCCCGGTCCTCCAGGGCGCCCGCGCAGCCGACCCAGTACAGGTAGTCGACCTCGGTGAGGTCCTCGACGTCCTTCCCGACGATCGGGACCTCGAAGTCGACCTCCTTGGTCCACTCGACGCGTGCCTTCTTGGCGAGCCCCCAGGGGTTGCCCTTCTTCTCCAGGTTCTTGAGCATCGTGCCCGCCTCGGACGGGAACGCGGACTCGATCATCACCTGGTAGCGGCGCATGTCGACGATGTGGTCGATGTGCTCGATGTCGACCGGGCACTGCTCGACGCAGGCGCCGCAGGTGGTGCAGGACCACAGGACGTCCGGGTCGATGACGCCGTTCTCCTCGGCGGTGCCGATGAGGGGGCGCTCGGCCTCGGCGAGGGCGGCCGCGGGAACGTCCCTCAGCTGCTCCTCGGTGGCCTTCTCGTTGCCCTCCATGTCCTTGCCGCCGCCGGCCAGGAGGTAGGGGGCCTTGGCGTGCGCGTGGTCGCGCAGCGACATGATCAGGAGCTTGGGGGAGAGGGGCTTGCCGGTGTTCCAGGCGGGGCACTGGGACTGGCAGCGGCCGCACTCGGTGCAGGTGGAGAAGTCGAGGATGCCCTTCCAGGAGAACTGCTCGACCTGGGAGACGCCGAAGACCGCGTCCTCGGCCGGGTCCTCCCAGTCGATCTCCTTGCCGCCCGACGTCATCGGCTGGAGCGCGCCGAGCGCGACGTCGCCGTCGGCGTTCCGCTTGAACCAGATGTTCGGGAAGCCGAGGAAGCGGTGCCAGGCGACACCCATGTTGGTGTTCAGCCCGACCGTGATCGCCCAGATCATCGTCGTACCGAGCTTGATCATCGCGAACAGGTAGACCAGGTTCTGCAGCGTCTCGACGCTCAGCCCCTTGAAGGCCAGCACCAGGGGGTACGAGGCGAAGTACGCGGGGCCGTAGCTGTCCACGTGGTGCAGCGCGCCCTCAAGGCCGCGGAGCAGCATGATCGCGGCGCCGATGATCAGGATGATCGCCTCGACGAAGTACGCCTGGCCCATCTTCGAACCGGTGAAGCGCGACTTGCGGCCCGCCCGCGAGGGCAGGTTCAGCTGGCGGATCGCGATCAGGACGAGGATGCCGAGGGTCGTGCCGAGTGCGATGAACTCGATGTAGACCTCGTACGGCAGGAAGGTGCCGATGTACGGCAGCACCCAGTCGGCCTTGAACAGCTGGCCGTACGCCGTGACGATCGTCAGGCCCAGGGTCAGGAAGCCGACCGCGACGAACCAGTGGGCGACGCCCACGATTCCCCAGCGGTTCATACGGGTATGGCCGACGAACTCCTTGATCAGGGTGATCGTCCGCTGCTTGGGGTCGTCGGTGCGGCTGCCTGCTGGTACCGACTGTCCCAGACGGACGAAGCGGTAGATCTGCGCGACGGCTCGGGTGATGAGCGCAACGCCGACGACCGTCAGCACCAGCGACACGATGATCGCGGCGAGTTGCATTTCGGGGCTCCTCGGGCCTGCGAGAGCGGGGTCCGGTTACTACTGCCCGCTACTACTAAGCAGTAACTTAATTAGTCTGTGCTGACACTATCCACTTATTCCACCGTGCTGTAGCCGGGTCGTCGGTGATCTGCGTCGCTCAGGTGTGCCTTGGTTCGACGGGCCCTCCGGAGCCGCTCCCGCAGGGGATCGCGTGCGGCTTCGGCAAGGATCGCCAGGTCGAGCACCACTCCATGGTGCTCTGCGTAGTGCTGGTCCAGCAGAGCGGGGTCGTCCCACGGCATGCCGGAGCGGGCGCGCACCTGCGCGAGACCGGTCAGTCCCGGCCGCAGTTCCCGTCGCCACTGCCGGGCGCCGGACTCCGTGGCCCGTGGGTCGCCCGGGGCCAGCGGTGCGGGGCCGACCAGGGAGAGGTCGCCGCGTACGACGTGGGGCAGCCGGGAGAACAGGTCCAGCCGGAGCCTCCGGGTGCGCAGGGTGCGCAGCTCGAAGACCCGGCCGCCCAGGCCGGTCCGGGGCCGGCGGTCCCAGGCGCCGCCCGGGGTGTGCCGCACGTTCAGGGCGAGGGCCGCCACGGCGACGGCGGGGGCGGTCAGGATCAGCAGGGCGGTGCCGAGGGTCAGGTCCAGGACGCGCTCGGCGGGTGTGCGCGGGAAGAAGCGGTCCGCGAGCCGCCCGGCCCGGTCGGCGAGGCCGGCCAGCCGTGCCGCGGGGCGGGAGGGGAACTGGCCCCTGACCGTCCCTGTCGCCGTCCCGTACGGGGACGGGTGCCGGTGCGGGTGCGGGTGCGTCTCGTGCGGTTCAGTGCTGTGCGGCTCCGCGCCGGGCGGCACCGGGCGGGACCGGGG
>NZ_JAAXYC010000485.1 GCF_018619185.1 Streptomyces sp. McG3
AGATGTGTATAGGAGACAGGGTGGTCTCCATCTGGTCCCCCCACGTCTGCTCCGCCGTGCGGCGGTTCCGCGGGAGCCTGTTCTCCCGGCGCTACGCCGTATGCCCTGCCGTGCGCAGGTCAGGCCTGGCCCCGGTGGTCGCCGTGGGCCGGGTGCCGGTCGGCATGTTTGAAGACGGCCGTGGGGGTCAGGCGGTGGGGGACCGCAACGCCGAGCCCAGCGAGAGGTGAGTGACATGGCCGCCGACGAGAAGAGCCGGGCCAAGACCGAGCAGGCCAAGGGCAGGATGAAGCAAGTTGCCGGGCGCACCGTCGGCAACGAGCGCCTCACGGCCGAAGGCAGGGCGGAGCAGGCCAAGGGCGATGCCCGCCAGGCCAAGGAGAAGGTCAAGGACACCTTGACCGACTGACGGCGTCACCGTGTGACGACGCCGGGGCCCCGCGGAGCTTCCCCCTCCTGCGGGGCCCGGTCATGTCGTGCCGCGTTTCGTTCCGGGCGCTTCCAGGAGCCTTCGGGCCCGGGCGAGGGCGGGGGCGGTTGTCAGCCCCTTCCCGCGAACCCGTCCAGCGCCCCCAGCACCGCCCGCCGGGTCTCCGTGCCGCCCGTGTGGCCCGCGTTCTCGATGATCGTCAGCTCGGCGTCCGGCCAGGCGCGGGCGAGTTCCCAGGCGGTGATCAGGGGGCTCGCCAGGTCGAAGCGGCCGTGGATCAGGGCGGCCGGGATGCCGGTGAGGCGGTGGGCGTTGGCGAGGAGCCGGCCCTCCTCCAGCCAGGCTCCGTGGGCGAAGTAGTGGGCGCAGATCCGGACGAACGCCTGCCGGGCGCGGTGCGGGCGGCTGCTGTACGGGGGAGGGCCCTGGATCGCCTCCATCGAGACGACCGCGTCCTCCCAGGCGCACCAGTCGGCCGTGGCCTTCTCCCGTACGGCGGTGTCCTCGCTCTCCAGGCGGCGGGCGTACGCCGCGACCAGGCCGCTCGGGTCGCCCGCCTCGGGGGCGCCCGCGCGGAAGGCGTCCCAGGCCTCGGGGAAGAGCCGGCCGACGCCCCGGTAGAGCCAGTCGGTCTCGCTGCGGCGGGTCGTCGTCACCGCGGGGATCACCGCCTCGCTGACCCGCTCCGGGTGCTCCTCGGCGTACGCGAGGATCAGGGTCGAGCCCCAGGAGCCGCCGTACAGCAGCCACTTGTCGATGCCGAGGTGTTCCCGCAGGCGTTCCATGTCGGCGACCAGGTGGGCCGTCGTGTTGTGGGCCATGTCCGTCGCCGGGTCGCTCGCGTGCGGAGTGGAACGGCCGCAGCCCCGCTGGTCGAAGAGGACCACCCGGTAGCGGTCCGGGTCGAAGTACTGCCGGGCGCGGGGTGTGCAGCCGGAACCGGGGCCGCCGTGCACCACGAGGGCCGGTTTGCCGTGCGGGTTGCCGCACACCTCCCAGTACACGTGGTTGCCGTCGCCGACGGCCAGCAGGCCGCTCCCGTACGGTTCGATCGGGGGGTAGGGATCTTTCGGCTCGCGGTGCACGCGTTGTTCCCCTCGGCGCGGCGGGTGGGTGGGCGGTGGGTCACGTTACGCGGATGCGATCGGCAGAGGCGCCCCGTACGGTGCCGCACATGAACGCAGCACGCATCGACCTGACCCTCGACGCCGCCGACGCCCAACTCCTCGCCGTCTTCTGGAAGTCGGCCCTGGGCTACGTGGACCTGCCCCCGCCGCCACCGTTCGGGACCCGGGAGGAGTGGCTCGCCCGGTTCGAGCTGCCGGAGGGCGAGACGGTGGACGACGGGGCATGGCTCTGCGACCCGGACGGTATCGGCCCCCGGATCTCCATCCTCAAGGTCCCCGAGCCGAAGACCGCGAAGAACCGGCTGCACATCGACGTGCGGATCGCCGGCCACGGCACCCCCGCCGAGCGGTGGTCCCGCATCCGGGCCGAGGCCGCGCGGCTGGTGGCGGCCGGCGGATCCGTGCTGGCGGAGGCCGACGAGCATCATGTGGTGATGGCCGACCCGGAGGGAAACGAGTTCTGCGTGGCGGCGGCCGGCGCGCCCACCCCGGCCGCGGCGTAGCCTGGACGCCGTGAACGCCGCTCCCCGGATCCTCGCCGTCCTCGACGAACTGCTCGTCTCCGCCGCACCCGGCGAGCGCGGTGCGCTGTGGCATCTGGCCGAGCCGGGGCGGGAGTTGGACGCCAACCTGGTGCGCCTGCCGGCGGGCGCCGAGGTCGGTGAGCATCAGGAGGACGTGCTCGATGTGCTCCTCGTCGTGCTGGAGGGCCGGGGGAGCGTCGGGACGGCGGCGGGCGGACCGGCCCTGGAGCTGGGTCCCAGCACGGTCCTCTGGCTGCCCCGCACGTCACGGCGGGCGCTGGTCGCCGGGCCCGACGGGCTCGTGTATCTCACCGTCCACCGCCGCCGCCCCGGCCTCGCGATCAAGCCGTCGGCCGGGGCGTACGAGGGTGGCGAGGGTCCCTGCATGCTGGACCGGGTCTGCGCGGAGTGCGGGCGGCTGTCGCAGGACCCCGCACCGGTCTTCTGCAGCCGGTGCGGGGAGCGGTTCCCCGAGCGCTGAGGCCGGGGGCGGCGCGTGCCGGGGTCCTGGTGCGCCGCCGGCTCCCCGACCTCCTCAGAACCCCTCGCACTCCGTCAGGTCCGGGCGGCCCGGCGGGTTCTCCTTGCCCACCAGGCCGGCCAGGTTCTCCTTGTACATGTCCTCCCAGATCCGGCCGGCCAGGATCGTCCGGAGCGCCGAGCACACCTCGCCCTTCAGGAGCGGGCTCTTCGGGCGCATCGCCACGCCGTAGCCCTCCGCGCCGTTGATGGGCTCCAGCTGCCGCACCTTCCCCGGGTTGGCCTTCACGTATCCGGCGAGGATGATGTCGTCCGAGGCCACCGCGTAGACGTCGGACTTCGGGTCCAGCAGTTTGTCCAGGCAGTCCTGGTAGGTGTTGGGCTGTGACTTCGCCATGGTGAAGCCCCGTTTCGGCAGCTCCTTCTCGTACGTCGACTCCCGTGCCGTGCACACCTCGACGCGCAGGTCCACCAGGTCGCTGGAATCGTTGATCGTGTACTTGCGCGATTTCTCGCGGACCAGGAAGCTCCGGCTCGCGTCGTAGTACGGGCCCGCGAAGTCGACGCTGTAGCCGCCGGGCGAGGCGGTCTTGCGGTCGTCGGTGATGCTGTACGACGCGATGACCAGGTCCACCTGCTTGGTCTTCAGCGCGGTGCTCCGGTAGTCCGTGGCGACCGTGGTGAAGGCGACCTCGCCCTTGCCGTAGCCCATGCTCTCGGCGATCGCGTACGCCAGGTCGATGTCGTATCCCTGGTACGTACGCGTCTTCTCGTCGAACTTGCTCAGTCCGGGCTGGTCGTCCTTGACGCCGATCTTCAGGGTGGGGTGGGTGTCCTTCCACCGCTCCTGGCTGCCGCTGCCGGCGGCACCTCCGTCGTCGCCCTGGCCCTGCACCGAGCCCGCCCGGTCGCCGCCGTCCCCGCCCTTCTCGCCGTCGCCCCGGGAGACCAGCCAGCCCGCGCCGGCCAGCAGTGCCACGCACACCACCGCCGCGGCCACCTTCCAGCCCCGGTACCGGCCGGGCGGCCCGCCCGCCGCCCGCACCGGTGCGGGCGGCGGGACGGCGGGGCCGGGCGCGGGCACCGGCGCGGACGCCGAGGGGTTCGGGGTGGAGACGGCCGTCGGCGGGTGCGTCGCCGCGGCGGCGGCCCGGGCCGCGTTCGGCGCGGCGGGGTCGCCGAGCACCTCGCGGAGCATCGCCTCCGCCGCGGCGGCGTCCAGGCGCTCCCGCGGGTCCGTGATCAACAGCCCCTGGATGACCGGTGCGAGGGGCCCCGCGTAGCGGAGGGCCGGGTCGGGGGACTGCCGGATGTTCTCCTGGACCTCCCAGACCTCGTGCCCGGCGAAGGGCACGCGGCCCTCGACCATCTCGTACAGGGTGATCCCCAGCGCCCAC
>NZ_JAAXYC010000486.1 GCF_018619185.1 Streptomyces sp. McG3
CGTCTCCCCCGCCCACCCCCGGTTCGCCGAGGCGCTGGCCGAGCTGGGCCTCCAGGTCGAGGTGCGCCGCTTCCCCGACGCGACCCGTACGGCGGCGGAGGCCGCGGCGGCGGTCGGCTGCTCACTGAGCGAGATCGTCAAGTCACTGGTCTTCACGGCGGACGGCGCCCCGGTACTGGTCCTGATGGACGGCTCCTCGCGGGTGGACGTCGAGCTGGTGAGGCGTGAACTGGGCGCGCGGAAGGTCAAGCGGGCGGACGCGGACCTGGTCCGGGAGACGACGGGATACGCGATCGGGGGCGTACCGCCCTTCGGCCACGCCACCAGGACCCGCGTCCTGGCCGACCGACGCCTCCTGGACCACGCGGTGGTGTGGGCGGCGGCGGGCACCCCGCACACGGTGTTCCCGCTCGACCCGAAAACGCTGATCGCCCACGCGGGCGCGACGGTCGCGGATGTGCGCGAGCCCGCCAAGTGACCCCTCTGGTCGCCCTCGCGGTCCTCATAGCCGCCGTCACGCACGCCAGTTGGAACGCCATCGCGCACGCGATCAAGGACCAGCTGATCTCGTTCACGCTGATCTCCGGCGGCGGTCTGCTGATCGGCGCGGCGATGGCCCTCTTCGCCCCGTTCCCGGCGGCGGAGGCCTGGCCGTACCTGGTGACCTCGGCCGCCCTGCACGTGCTGTACATGCTGCTGCTGATGCGCTCGTTCACGCTCGGCGACTTCGGGCAGATGTACCCGATCGCCCGGGGCACGGCCCCGCTGGTGGTGACGGTCCTGGCGGCGGTGTTCGTGGGCGAGCGCCCGGACGGCTGGGCCACGGCGGGCGTCGCGGTGGCCTCGGCCGGACTGGTCGGGCTGGCCCTGTGGGGTATCCGGGGCTCCGGCAAGCGCCCGCACTGGCCGGCGATCGTGGCGGCCCTCGGCACGGGTCTGGCCATCGCCGGGTACACCACGGTCGACGGCGTCGGCGTACGCGCCTCGGACACCCCGCTGGGTTACGTCGCGTGGCTGATGGTCCTGGAGGGCATGGCGATCCCGGCGTACGCCTACTACCGCCGCCGTAGCGAACTGGTCGCGCAGCTCAAGCCGTTCGCCGTACGGGGCCTGCTCGGCGCGGCCCTGTCGGTGATCGCGTACGGGCTGGTCCTCTGGGCCCAGACGAAGGCCCCGCTCGCCCCGATCGCGGCGCTGCGCGAGTCGTCGATCATCGTGGGCGCGGCGATCGGCACGCTGTTCTTCAAGGAGCGTTTCGGGGCCCCGAGGATCGCGGCGGCAGGGCTGATGGTGGTGGGCATCGGCTTGATGCTGCACACGAGTTGACGCCTCCCGCCCTGCGTGCACACAGGACGGGAGGCGCCAGGAGGAGAGGACCGGCCGGGCTCAGACGCTCGCCTTCGTCAGCGCCTCGTCCTTGTCCCCGTCGTCCCCGTCCGTTTCGCCGGCCTTCCGGGTGCGGACGTATGCGAGGAAGGTGTTCAGCTCGCGCTTGACGACGGGCGCGAGGAGGTAGAGGCCGATGATGTTGACGACGGCCAGGGAGAAGAGCACCGCGTCGGCCAGGTCGATGAGGGTCTGCAGGGTGAGCAGGGACCCGGAGACGGCGAGCAGGGTGTAGAGGGACTTGAAGACGATCTCGCTGGTGCGGCTGCGGCCGAAGAGGTACGTCCAGGCCTTGAGGCCGTAGTAGCCCCAGGTGAGCACCGTGGAGATCGCGAAGAGCAGCACGGCGACGGTCAGGACGTACGGGAACCAGGGCAGTACGGTCTCGAAGGCGTCCGAGGTGATCGTCACGCCGCCGATCGACTCACCGTCGCGCGCCTCGCCCCAGCTCGCCGGGTTGGCGATGACGATGGTCAGCGCGGTCATGGTGCAGATGACGACCGTGTCGATGAACGGCTCCAGCAGGGCGACCAGGCCCTCGCTGGCGGGGTGCTTGGTCTTGACGGCGGAGTGGGCGATCGGCGCGGAGCCGAGTCCGGCCTCGTTGGAGAACGCGGCGCGCTGGAAGCCGATGATCAATGCGCCGAGCACACCGCCCGCGACGCCCTCGGGGTTGAACGCGCCCTCGATGATCGTTTCGACCGCGCCGGGCACGGCGGTGACGTTGACCAGGATGACGACGAGACAGGCGACGATGTAGATCCCGGCCATCGCGGGGATCAGCCGGCTGGTGACCGAGGCGATGGACCGGATGCCGCCGAGGAGCACGATGCCGACGAGGGCGGCGACGAGGATGCCGAAGATGAGGGCGCCTGCGGAGGATCCCATCGCCCCGTCCTCGCCGCCGGTGACGGAGACGAGCTGGGCGTAGGACTGGTTGACCTGGAAGAGGTTGCCGCCGAAGAGCCCGAAGAACAGGATCATGATCGAGGCGAGGACGGCGAGGACCTTGCCGAAGGTCTTGCCGTTCTTCCCGAAGCGTTCGCCGAGCCCCTTGGGCAGGTAGTGCATAGGTCCGCCGGACACGGTGCCGTCGGCGTGGACCTCGCGGTACTTCACACCGAGGGTGACCTCGACGAACTTGGTGGCCATGCCGAGGAGACCGCAGAGGATCATCCAGAACGTGGCTCCGGCGCCGCCGATGGAGACGGCGACGGCCACACCGGCGATGTTGCCGAGGCCGACCGTGCCGGAGACGGCGGCGGTCAGGGCCTGGAAGTGGTTGACCTCGCCCGCCGAGTCCTTGTCGTCGTACTTGCCGCGCACCACGTCGATGGCGAGACGGAACTTGCGTACCTGGACGAATCCGAACCAGCCGGTGAAGACGAGCCCCGCCACCACCAGCCAGGCGACGATGAGCGGGAGGTCCGTCCCGCCGACGGGGACGGCGTAGAAGACGATCTCGCCGAGCCATTTGGCTATCGGTTCGAAGAACCCGCTGACGGCTTCGTCGACGTTCTCGGTTATGGATTCGAGTGACACGTTGGCTACCTCGATGACGCGGGAACGGCGGACAAGTGGGGTGTCTTCGCCGGTCGGTGTGCGATGGGGGGACGTTTCTGAAGGGATGAGCGAACGTCGTCGTCGGGTCGGCGACCCGGCGCGTCCCATGGAGTGGACGACGGCGACGGTCGCTCAGGCCTGTCACCGGGACGGTCCCGGCACTCCGCTTCGGCGAGGGTTCCGCCTACGAAGTTGGGCATTTGTACCATGCCCTTTACCTGATCTTTAGTGACGCAGGTCACTTTCCCGGGTAATAGGCGTGAAGATGCCGGGTGGGCGACGTCACCGCCATGCGGAGCCGGAGATACGTTTATCGGACACCTATCGGCAGGTCGGAGGGTATGCCTCCGGTCGGAGGGGGTTTTCCACCTCGCCTACCCCGCCGGTCGCCGCGTAGACAGACCCGCGCGGCTCATCGACCCGCCGCGACGGCCGCACAGAACCCCCGCAACGAGCCGCCGCCGGGCGACTGGACACGGGCGCGCAGGGCGACAGCGAGGTCAGTTCGCTGCGGCGTACGTGACGAAGCCGGCCCACGCGGCGGGCGCGACAGCGAGACGGGGACCTCGCACGTTCTTGGAGTCGCGTACGTGGACGGCGTCGGGGGCCGTCGCAACCTCGACGCACTCGTTGGAGGCACGCTGCGGATCGAGGTCACCGACACGCGCGGCGACAGCATTCCGCCCGGACCGGGAGCGGTGAAGCCGCCCGAAGACGAAGACCCGGAGACCGGGCGGGGCCTGCTCATCGTGGAGGCGCTGGCAGACCACTGGGGCGTCACACCCGGGCCCGTTCCCCGTAAGACCGTATGGGCGGAGATCGACCTCGTACGGTGACGGCTCCCGCCGGGTCGTGCGCCGCCGCGACCCGGTACGTCCCGGTAGACCGCCGACCGGATCGTTCTCGACCACGACCCGGTGAAGCGCGACATCAACTACCCAAAGAAACAAGAGAAACAACCCCACCC
>NZ_JAAXYC010000049.1 GCF_018619185.1 Streptomyces sp. McG3
CCTCGGGGCTCCCCTCCGCCCTGCCCCCGACGCTCCGGGGACCGGGACACCGGACGTCGGGGGCAGGGCGGAGGGGAGCCCCGAGGGGGAGGCGGAGCCCGACGGCAGGGGCCGTGGCGCGGCCGGACGGGAGGGGGCCGCGGACGTGGTGGCGGCGGGGCTCGACGTCCCGGGCGCGGGCGTCGTGGCGGTGCGGGACGGGCCGTCGGGCGCCGGTGCACCGTGGGCGGGGCCACCCAGCGGCCCCAGCGCCGCTCCGGCCACCGCCATCAGACAGACCGCACACCTCGACGACCATGCGGCCGGAAGTCCTGGAGCCATGAGATCAGCGTCACACGGGCCCCCTCATCCGGCATCCCGGACGCGGTATCCGGAAATACGGGCCCTGATCGTGCCCTTGTAGCGGTCCGGGACGGAGATCCATGGACCCGTAACGGTCACCTTCGGACACTGCCCGGCCGGGCAGTGTCCGAAGGTGACCGGCGGATCGGGAGAGCCTGGGTGACCGGCGGATCAGGAGGGCTTGCCGGTGGAGACCTGCAGCTCGAAGTGCGCCCCGCGCTCGGAGACGGCCGCGCCGGAAGACGGGAACTGCCCCACTACCTGGCCGTCGGCGTAGGTGTTGCCCTTCTCCTCGATCTCCTTGATCGTCCACCCCGCGGCGGCCGCACACGCCTTCGCGGACCGGATGTCCTTGTAGACGAAGTTCGGCGCCTGGACCTTCGCCGGGTCGTTGGAGTCCTCGGAGGCGCTCGTGCACTCCGTGTCCTTCATCGTCCGGTTGCGCTCGGGCGGTCGGTAGCCCTCCACCTCGCTGGTGTCCGGGTCTCCGCCCTTGCCCGCCTCGTCGTCCTTGCCGCCCTGGAGGGCGATCGCGGTGATCAGGCCGCCGATGGCCAGCAGCGCGACGACGATCGAACCGACGACGACCGGCATGTTCCGCTTGGCGCCGCCGCCGGCGGTGCCCACGGCCGTCGAGTGCTGCGGGCTGATCGAGTACGGCGGCGGGGTCTGGTGGGCCAGCGGGCCCGGGGCCTGATAGCCCTGGGCCGACTGCGGGTAGCCGTAGCCCGGCGTGGGCGCCGGGGTCGGCTGGCCGTACGGGCCCGGCTGGTGCTGCTGGGGCTGGTACGGCGTCTGGACGCTCTGGGGCGCCGGGGTGCTCTGGTCGACCGGCGGGAACACCGCGGAGCCGACACCGGAGCCGCTGTTGGCGGGTCCGCCGCCGGCCACGATCACCGGGGCGCCGGTCTGGCCGCCGGAGGCGTTGAGCACGCGGGCGATCTCGTCGCGCATCGCGGCGGCGCTGGGGAAGCGCTCGTTCGGGTTCTTCTTGAGCGCGCGGGCGACGAGGGCGTCCATCGCCGGGGTGACCGACCGGTTGATGCTGGACGGCGCGACCGGCTCCTCCTGCACATGCGCGTACGCGATGGCCAGCGGCGAGTCCGCGTCGAACGGGATCCGGCCGGTGAGCAGCTGGAAGAGCATGATGCCGACCGAGTACAGGTCGGACCGGGCGTCGACGCCGCGGCCGAGTGCCTGCTCGGGGGAGAGGTACTGCGGGGTGCCGACGACCATGCCGGTCTGCGTCATCGAGGTGACACCGGACTGCATGGCACGGGCGATGCCGAAGTCCATGACCTTGACGACGCCGCGCTTGGTCATCATCACGTTGCCGGGCTTGATGTCCCGGTGGACCAGGCCCATCTCGTGGCTGGTCTCCAGCGCGGCGAGCACGTCCGCCGTCACCTTGAGGGCCTTGTCGGCGGGCATCGCGCCATGCGTGCGGATGTCGGCGGCCAGCACCGAGCCGAGCGGCTGCCCCTCGACGTACTCCATGACGATGTACGGCATCAGCGCACCGCCGAGCTCGTCCTCGCCGGTGTCGAAGACGGAGACGATGTTGGTGTGCTGGAGCTTGGCGACGGCCTGCGCCTCGCGCCGGAAGCGCTCGCGGAAGGACTGCTCGCGGCCGAGCTCCGTGTGCAGGGTCTTGATCGCGACCTGGCGGTCGAGGGCGGAGTCGTAGGCCAGGTATACGGACGCCATCCCGCCCTCGCCGAGCAGGTCGCGCAGCTGGTAGCGGCCGCCCGCGACCGCCCCGCCCGCGTAGCGGCCCTGTGCGCCGTCCTGGCTCATGACTTGCATCCCCCTCGGCGGCGCGCGGTCGCACGCGGTGTATCTGTCTGACGTCGTATCCGACGTCGTTGTATCTGTCTGACGTCGTTTCTGTCTGACGTGATGGCGTGCGACGCGGTTCCGTACAACGCGATTACGCGCCAAGTCTGCCCCAGGGGTCCGACACGTCAAGCCGGGTGCCCGTTCCGTGACCCTACGCACAAGAAGCGTCTCGGAAGCGTTACAGGAAACGCATCAAATCCATGTGTAGGACGCGCCGGGCGGTCAGATGATCCTGCCGCAGCGGAACCGTGGTGTCCGGCGGAGGCTGTAGCGTGACGCTTCAATGCAGCAAGGCACCGTGAGAACCCGCGGACGCGCGGACAGATACGACGGCGAGGACTGATGGCACCCGATTCCGAAGCAAACGGCGGCGGAGTTTCGGATGGCTCCGACGCCTGGGGTGTCGGCGGCGTGGTCGGTGACGGACGCTACCGGATGACCTACCGGCTCGGCCGGGGCGGCATGGCAGAGGTCTACGCGGCGGAGGACGTCCGGCTCGGACGTACGGTCGCGGTGAAGCTCCTCCGTTCCGACCTGGCCGAGGATCCGGTCTCCAAGGCGCGCTTCACCCGCGAGGCACAGTCCGTCGCGGGCCTCAACCACCACGCGATCGTCGCCGTCTACGACTCCGGCGAGGACGTCGTGGGCGGCCAGACCGTCCCCTACATCGTGATGGAGCTGGTCGAGGGCCGCACCATCCGCGATCTGCTCCTGACCGCGGAGGCCCCGCCGCCCGAGCAGGCGCTGATCATCGTCTCGGGGGTGCTGGAAGCCCTCGCGTACTCGCACCAGCACGGCATCGTGCACCGCGACATCAAGCCCGCCAACGTGATCATCACGGAGTCGGGCGCGGTCAAGGTGATGGACTTCGGCATCGCCCGCGCGCTGCACGGCGCGCAGTCGACGATGACCCAGACCGGCATGGTCATGGGCACCCCGCAGTACCTCTCCCCCGAGCAGGCGCTCGGCAAGGCGGTCGACCACCGGTCCGACCTGTACGCCACCGGCTGCCTGCTCTACGAACTGCTGGCGCTGCGGCCCCCCTTCACCGGCGAGACCCCGCTCTCGGTGGTCTACCAGCACGTCCAGGACATCCCGGTGCCGCCGTCCGAGGTCTCGGACGTGGTGCCGCCGGAGCTGGACGGGATGGCGATGCGCGCGCTGGCGAAGGACCCGGACGACCGGTTCCAGAGCGCCGAGGAGATGCGCGGGCTCGTCCAGTACAGCCTCCAGATGCTCCAGGTGCAGGGCGGCCACACGGGCACGTGGAACACCGGCCCGGTCGCGCTGCACGAGGGGGGCCAGACCCCGCCGCACGGGATGTCCGGCTCCACCCGCGCGATGGGTCACCCGATGCACGGGGACACCTCGCAGGGCCCGATCCTGCCGCCGTACAACCCGGACGACGGGGGCTACGACGGCGGCGGCCGGCGCTCCGGCGGGCGCGGCAAGATGTGGCTCTTCGTCCTGCTCGCGCTGATCGCGATCGGCGCGGGGGTCGCCTTCGCCGTCAACGCCGCGAAGGACGACGGGGGGAAGAAGGACCCGGTCACCCCGTCCACCTCGGTGAGCCAGTCCGAGGAGGAACCCTCGGAGGAGCCGTCGGAGGACGAGGAGAGCGAGGAGCCGGAGGAGCCGGACACCTCCTCCACCGGCGGTCAGACGCAGCCGAATCCGCCGCCGTACAACCCGGACCCGACCCCGAGCGAACCCTCCTTCACCCCGTCCCCGACCCCGACCGACACGGACGCCGGGGCATCGGACGGCAACACCAACGAGGGCAGCAGCGGCGAGCCCACCGGTGAGCCCACCGACCCGACCACCGATCCCGGCACCCCGGGCGGCGCCGGCGGCGACGACGGCGGGGCCGGCGACGACGGCGGTACGGGCACGACGCCCGGCGAGACGGCGCTCGGCGCCACGACGGGATAACGCACCACCGCACCAGCCCTGAGCCCGGCGTGCGCCCTCGTGGCGCGCGCCGGGCTCACGCGGTGGTGCACCGGTTCACTCCGTGAAGGCCGCGGACACCGCCTCGTACTCCCGCGTCCACCACACCGCCAGGGCCGACACCGCGGGGAACTGCGGGTCGGCCCTGCGGTCGTGGAGGCGGTAGCGCCAGCGGAGTATCCAGAAGTCGTTGAGCCGCTCCCACCACACGCGGTGCGCCGCGGCCGCCAGTTCCGCGGCCCCCGCCCCGGCGGCCCGCCGGTACGCGCGGGCGTACGCCCGTACCTTGGCGAGATCCAGCTCCCCGGCCGGGCGGACGAAGAAGATCGCCGCCGCCCGTACCGCCTCCTCGGCGCGCGGCTGTACGCCCAGCCGGTCCCAGTCCACGATCGCGACCGGGTCGGCGCCCCGGTAGAGCAGGTTCAGCGGGTGGAAGTCCCCGTGCACCCAGCCGGTGGCGGGACCGTCCGGGGTGGGAGGGCGGCGGTGGGAGTGCTGTTCGAGCAGGGCGCGGCGCTCCACGAGCCGGTGCACGGCGAGTTCGTCGAAGGCGTCGCGGGGGGCGTCCCGGCCGCCCTGCCCGCGCGCGGCGGCCAGCAGGTCGTCGATCAGAGCGAAGGTGTCGGCGGCGTCCGGGCTGCGGTGGACCGGCCGGGCGGGCGGGCTCGCCGGATGGGGGCCGTCGCGCGGCGCCATCACCTGTTCCAGACCGGTGTGCACGGTCCCCAGGAGCGCACCGAGCCGACGCGACTGGGAGAGGGTCAGCTCGGAGCCGGCCCGGTGGAGGCCGTCGACCCATGGGTGCAGGGCGTAGCACCGTTCGCCGATCACGGTGACGGTGTCGCCCCGGGTGTCCGTCAGGGGCGGGACGACGGGGACGCCGAGCGACTGCAGGCGCTGGGTGGCGCGGTGCTGGCGCACGATCGCGGCGCGTTCGCCGCTGGTGTCGTCCAGGTGTTTCTTGTCGAGGTGGTGCTTGAGGAAGTAGGACCCGCGCGTGGTGGAGACGCGGTATCCGTGGTTCAGCAGGCCCTTGGTGATCGGCTCGCAGGCGAGCGGCTCGCCCACGTTCGGGTAACGGCGCAGCACCTCGCCGACCGGGGGAACAGGTGGACGAGTGACATATGAGCGCGGCACTTACCAGATGTTAGATCACTCTGCGTGGCCGCTCGGCGGGAGTTGCGGTCACGCCCGGAGGTGCGCTAGAGGGGCCGGCGGAGGCGCCCCGGTTCATCGGTGCCTCAGAACGTCAGCGTGTGCTCCGTGACGAAGTGCGGATCGACCCGGAGGTAGGCCGGCGCGAAGGGCTCCCCGTTGACGGAGACGGGGGCGGCGCCGAACAGCCGCTCCTGCTCGGGGCAGGGGTGCACGATCTCGGCGGGGCCGGTGAACTGCACCGACCACAGGTCGCCGCCGTCGCCGGAGGCCGTGTCGTTGTAGTTGTCCGCGCCGTACGCGACGACGCTCCCGTCGCACGCCTCGTGGTGGCCGAAGCCGCTGTGCATCCGCAGCAGGATGCGGCCGTCGCACACGACGTGCCGGGCCACCGTCAGGAACGGCAGGGCCCGCATGCTCGTCGCGAGGCGGCCGTACAGGACGCGGCGGAGCAGTTCGATGGGCTCCGCTCTCCGGACCTGCCCGGTCCGGAGAATCGTGCCGGTCGCGGCCCGCCGGATCGTCCCGGTCGCGGGGAGTTCGTCGAAGGACATGGATTCCACTGTCCCCCGGCCCGTAGGGGCCGCGTAAGAGTCGCCTGCCCCGGGTGGCCCGGGACCAAAGTCCCTGCGGAGCGGGGGGCTCAGCGGCGCTCGGCCTGGAGCCGCGCGACGTACGCGGCCGCCTGGGAGCGGCGCTCCATGCCCAGCTTGGACAGCAGGCTGGAGACGTAGTTCTTGATGGTCTTCTCGGCCAGGTGCAGCCGCTCCCCGATGACCCGGTTGGTCAGGCCCTCGCCGATCAGGTCCAGGATCCTGCGTTCCTGTTCGGTGAGGCCGGCGAGCTTGTCGTCGCCCCTGCCGGTGCCGCCGTCGCGCAGCCGCTCCAGCACCCGGGCGGTGGCCACCGGGTCCAGCAGGGATTTTCCGGCCGCCACGTCCCGTACGGCATTCAGCAGTTCGTTGCCGCGGATCGCCTTCAGCACGTATCCCGACGCGCCCGCCATGATCGCGTCGAAAAGCGCCTCGTCATCGGCGTACGAGGTGAGCATCAGGCATTTGATGTTCTCGTCCTGGGAACGGATCTCCCGGCACACCTCCACACCGCTGCCGTCCGGCAGCCGCACGTCGAGCACCGCCACATCGGGGCGCGTCGCCGGGATCCGCACGAGGGCGTCCGCGGCGGTACCGGCCTCGCCGACCACCTCGATGTCCGCCTCGACGGAGAGCAGCTCATGGACGCCACGCCGGACGACCTCGTGATCATCGAGCAGAAATACCGTGATTTTTCCATCTTCGCGCACGGTCGCAGTCTCACATACTCGCCTCCCCTCCGCTCTTCCCTGGGGCTGATCCGCGGGATAACGTGCCGTTGTTCCGGCGTCCTGCAAGGCTGTTTCCAGTGCCCTGACCAGCAGAGCTTCGCGATTTTTTCGATTTACTTGGAAATCCAAGCAAAATCGCAGGTCAGATAGGGTTTCGCAGTTCTGCGACGCTGTGGGTAACGTGCCTATGACAGGGCACTCGCCGGGGCACCTGTCACGCCTGACTCCGGCCGACCGGCACCCACCCCGTGCACGGCTCCGGATCCAGGCGAGCCGCACTGGTTCCCGGCAGACCCCGGGGGCCGGACCGACGGAGGAGCACGCACGTGACCGTGGAGAGCACTGCCGCCGCGCGTAAACCGCGACGCGCCAGTAAGCGGACCAGCGCCGCGAAGAAGCCGCAGAGTTCCGAGCCCCAGCTCGTACAGCTGCTGACGCCCGAGGGCGAGCGCGTCGAGCACCCGGACTACAGCATCGATCTGAGCGCCGACGAGCTGCGCGGCCTGTACCGGGACATGGTCCTCACCCGCCGCTTCGACGCCGAGGCGACCGCCCTCCAGCGCCAGGGCGAGCTGGGCCTGTGGGCCTCGCTGCTCGGCCAGGAGGCCGCCCAGATCGGCAGCGGCCGGGCCCTGCGCGACGACGACTACGTCTTCCCGACCTACCGGGAGCACGGGGTCGCCTGGTGCCGCGGCGTCGACCCGACCAATCTGCTCGGCATGTTCCGCGGGGTGAACCACGGCGGCTGGGACCCGAACAGCAACAACTTCCACCTGTACACGATCGTCATCGGCTCGCAGACGCTGCACGCCACCGGCTACGCCATGGGCGTCGCCAAGGACGGCGCGGACTCCGCCGTGATCGCGTACTTCGGTGACGGGGCCTCCAGCCAGGGCGACGTCGCCGAGTCGTTCACCTTCTCCGCGGTCTACAACGCCCCCGTCGTCTTCTTCTGCCAGAACAACCAGTGGGCCATCTCCGAGCCCACCGAGCGCCAGACCCGCGTGCCGCTCTACCAGCGCGCCCAGGGCTACGGCTTCCCCGGCGTCCGGGTCGACGGCAACGACGTCCTCGCCTGCCTGGCCGTCACCCGCTCCGCGCTGGAGCGCGCGCGCCGGGGCGAGGGCCCGACCCTGGTCGAGGCGTTCACCTACCGGATGGGCGCCCACACCACCTCCGACGACCCGACGAAGTACCGGGCCGACGAGGAGCGGGCCGCGTGGGAGGCCAAGGACCCGATCCTGCGGGTGCGCGCCTACCTGGAGAAGGAGAAGCTCGCGGACGAGGCCTTCTTCACCGCGCTGGACGAGGAGAGCGAGACCCTCGGCAAGCGGGTACGGGAGGCGGTGCGCGCGATGCCCGACCCGGACCCGATGGCCCTGTTCGAGCACGGCTACGCCGACGGCAACTCCCTCGTGGACGAGGAGCGGGCCCAGTTCTCCGCCTACCAGGCATCGTTCGCCGACTCTGCCGAGGAGGGCAAGTAGCCATGGCCGTGGAAAAGATGTCCATCGCGAAAGCGCTCAACGAGTCGCTCCGCCTCGCCCTCGACAACGACCCCAAGGTCCTCATCATGGGTGAGGACGTCGGCAAGCTCGGCGGCGTCTTCCGCATCACCGACGGACTCCAGAAGGACTTCGGCGAGGACCGGGTGATCGACACCCCGCTCGCCGAGTCCGGCATCGTCGGCACGGCGATCGGCCTGGCCCTGCGCGGCTACCGCCCGATCGTCGAGATCCAGTTCGACGGCTTCGTCTTCCCCGCGTACGACCAGATCGTCACGCAGCTCGCCAAGATGCACGCCCGCGCGCTCGGCAAGATCAAGCTGCCGGTCGTCGTGCGCATTCCGTACGGCGGCGGCATCGGCGCGGTCGAGCACCACAGCGAGTCCCCCGAGGCGCTCTTCGCGCACGTCGCGGGATTGAAGGTGGTCTCGCCGTCCAACGCGAGCGACGCCTACTGGATGATGCAGCAGGCCGTCCAGAGCGACGACCCGATCATCTTCTTCGAGCCCAAGCGGCGTTACTGGGACAAGGGCGAGGTCGACACCGAGTCCATCCCGGGCCCGCTGCACAGGGCCGTGACCGTCCGCGAGGGCAGCGACCTCACGCTCGTCGCGTACGGGCCGATGGTGAAGGTCTGTCAGGAAGCGGCCACCGCCGCCCAGGAGGAGGGCAAGTCGATCGAGGTCCTGGACCTGCGCTCGATGTCCCCGATCGACTTCGACGCCATCCAGACGTCGGCGGAGAAGACCGGCCGGGTCGTGGTCGTCCACGAGGCGCCCGTCTTCTACGGCTCCGGCGCGGAGATCGCCGCCCGGATCACCGAGCGCTGCTTCTACCACCTCGAAGCGCCCGTGCTGCGGGTCGGCGGCTACCACGTCCCCTACCCGCCGGCCCGGCTGGAGGACGAGTATCTGCCCGGCCTGGACCGGGTGCTCGACGCCGTCGACCGCTCGCTGGCGTTCTGAGGAGAGGGTTCGTGACGACGATGACCGAAACGTCCGCTCGTTTCCGTGAGTTCAAGATGCCCGACGTGGGCGAGGGACTGACCGAGGCCGAGATCCTCAAGTGGTTCGTCCAGCCCGGCGACACCGTCACCGACGGCCAGGTCGTGTGCGAGGTCGAGACCGCGAAGGCGGCCGTCGAGCTGCCGATCCCGTTCGACGGGGTGGTGCACGAGCTGCGCTTCCCCGAGGGCACGACCGTCGACGTCGGCCAGGTGATCATCGCGATCGACGTGGCCCCGGGCAGCGGTGACGCGCCTGCTCCGGCCCCGGCCGCTCCGGCCCAGGAGCCGGTGGAGTCCGCCGATGCGGGCGACGGTGACGCGCCGAAGGGCCGTACGCCGGTCCTGGTGGGCTACGGCGTCGCCGAGTCCTCCACCAAGCGCCGCCCGCGCAAGGGGGCCACGGCGGCTCCGGAGGCCGCCGCCGTCGCGGCGGCGGTGCAGGCCGAACTGAACGGGCACGCGGCACCGGCTGCTCCCGCTCCCGCGCCTGCGGTGCCGGCTCAGGCCGGTGCGCCGGACGGAGGCCGTCCGCTCGCCAAGCCCCCGGTCCGCAAGCTCGCCAAGGACCTGGGCATCGACCTGGCGACGGTGGTGCCGACCGGCAGGGACGGCATCATCACCCGCGAGGACGTCCACGCGGCGGCGGCGCCGGCGGTTACGGCTCCGGTGGCTGCCCCGGCCCCCTCGCCGACGGCTTCCGAGGCCCCGGCAGCCGCCGTGGCCTCCGACTCCGCCCGCGAGACCCGCATCCCGGTCAAGGGCGTGCGCAAGGCCATCGCGCAGGCGATGGTGGGCAGCGCGTTCACCGCGCCGCACGTCACCGAGTTCGTCACGGTCGACGTGACGCGCACGATGAAGCTCGTGGCCGAGCTCAAGGAGGACAAGGACATGGCGGGGGTGCGGGTCAACCCGCTCCTGATCATCGCCAAGGCCCTCCTCGTCGCGATCAAGCGGAACCCCGAGGTCAACGCCGCCTGGGACGAGGCCAACCAGGAGATCGTGCGGAAGCACTACGTCAACCTGGGCATCGCGGCGGCCACCCCGCGCGGTCTGATCGTGCCGAACATCAAGGACGCGCACGACCGGACGCTGCCGCAGCTCGCGGCGGCCCTGGGCGAGCTGGTCGCCACGGCCCGGGACGGCAAGACGTCCCCGGCGGCGATGGCGGGCGGCACGGTGACCATCACCAACGTCGGCGTCTTCGGTGTCGACACCGGTACGCCGATCCTCAACCCGGGCGAGTCCGCGATCCTGGCGGTCGGCGCGATCAAGCTCCAGCCGTGGGTCCACAAGGGCAAGGTGAAGCCGCGTCAGGTCACCACGCTGGCCCTGTCGTTCGACCACCGTCTGGTCGACGGCGAGCTGGGCTCCAAGGTGCTGGCCGATGTGGCGGCGATCCTGGAGCAGCCGAAGCGCCTGATCACCTGGGCTTAGGTGCTTTTCCGGTGGGCCCGTACGTTGCGGCGTACGGGCCCACCGGTATGTCCGGCCCTCACCGCACGGCGGGTTCGGCGTACACGGTCTTTCCCTCCGTGCGCGGCTCGACGACCCGTCCGCGACTCCACGCGTCTCGGCGGCCCCGTGCTCACGCTCGCGCCCGCCGCCTGGGACGCCTTCAGGGCCGGCCTGCGCCGCCGGCGGCCGTGAGCCTCGGCAACGCGAAGGGGCCCGGTCCGCACACTCCGTGCGGGCCGGGCCCCTTCGCCGTGCAACGCGTGCGGGCTACTTCTTGAACCCGTAGTCCATCAGCTTCTTCGCGTCGGCGGTGCGGTTCGCCTCGGAGGACGAGGTGAGCACCGTGCCGATGACTGTCTTGCCCTTGCGGGTCGCGGCGAAGACCAGGCAGTACTTGGCGGTCGGGCCGGAGCCGGTCTTGACGCCGATGTCGCCGCTGTAGCTGCTGAGCATCTTGTTGGTGTTGCTCCACGACATGTAGCGGTAGCCACCGCTCTTCGTGGTGACCTTCTGCTTGGTCGACTTGGTCTTGACGATCGAGCGGAACGTGGAGTTCTTCATCGCCTTGCTGGCGATCTTCGTCAGGTCACGGGGGGTCGAGTAGTTGTTGCCGCCCCCTATGCCGTCGAACGAGTCGAAGCGGGTGTTCTTCAGCTTGAGGCTCTTGGCCGTGGCGTTCATCTTGCCGATGAACGACTTCACGCGGGCCGCACGGGTCTTGCCGGAGCCGAACTTGTCGGCCAGGGCGTACGCGGCGTCGCAGCCGGAGGGGAGCATCAGGCCGTAGAGGAGCTGGCCCACGGTGGGCTTGTCGCCGACGATGAGCCGGGCGGACGAGGCGTTCTTCTTGACGATGTAGTCGCTGTACGCCTTCTGGACCGTGACCTTGGACTTCAGGTTCACGTTCTTCTGCGACAGGACCACCAGCGCCGTCATGATCTTGGTGGTGGAGCCCGTGGAACGCCGGGTGTCCGCGGACTTGGTGAAGAGGGTCTTGCCGGTGCCGTCGTTCATCACGAAGCCGCCCTTGGCGACGATCTTCGGAGTCGGCGGCGTGGCGGCGTGCGCCGTGGAGGCGAAGGCGCTGCCCGCGAGCACCGCACCGGCGGTGAGCGTCACGGTGGCCGTGACGGTGACGCGATTGATGCGCTTGATGCCGATATTCAACTGAACGCTCCAAATGCCCCTGATATGCGGCCACATAAGGGTGCCGCTCGCAGGTGAGACTCCTGGGACGGGGCAATGGATGTGTTACCGCTCGGGTGAATTTGCGCAGGCTTGACCATGGGCCGTCGGGGCGCAGCAGCCCTTGCCCCGCCAGGCCTCGCGCCCCTCCTTGACGGCGAGGCCGGCGATGGCGAGGGCGGCGACGGGATCGGCCCAGGTCCAGCCGAGGGTCGCGTTGAGGAGGAGTCCGGCCAGCAGTACGGCGGAGAGGTACGTGCACAGCAGGGTCTGCTTGGAGTCCGCGACGGCGGAGGCGGACCCGATCTCGCGTCCCGCGCGCCGCTGGGCGGCCGACAGGAACGGCATGACGGCCAGCGAGAGCGCGGCGATGACGATGCCGAGAGGGGAGGGTTCCGCCTCGCCGGTCCCGGTCAGCGCCCGGACCGCGTCGACGGCGACGTACGCGGCGAGCGCGAAGAACGACACCGCGATGATCCGCAGGGCCGTCCTCTCCCGGCTCTCGCGCACCGCGTGCTCGCGGGCGGAGAACTGCCAGGCGACGGCGGCGGCGGAGGAGACCTCGATGACGGAGTCCAGGCCGAAGCCGATCAGGGCGCTGGAGGAGGCGATCGTTCCGGCGGTGAGGGCGACCACCGCCTCGATGACGTTGTAGGCGATGGTGACCGCGACCAGCAGCCGTATCCGGCGGGCGAGCACCTCCCGGCGGGCCGGGGAGGGGCCGAGGGAGAGCGTGGTCATCAGCAGCAGCCCTCCGTCTCCGCGTCCGGGCAGGTGCGGTCCGACTCGACGGCCACCACCGCGGAGCGCAGGTCGTCCAGGGCGCTGCCGAGACGGTCGTCGGCCAGTTCGTAGCGTGTCCGGCGGCCGTCCGGCACGGTGACGACCAGGCCGCAGTCGCGCAGGCAGGCCAGGTGGTTGGAGAGCCGGGTCCGGGAGATGCCCAGGGCCTCGGCGAGGTCGGAGGGGTACGCCGGGGCCTCGCGGAGCGCGAGCAGCAGGCGGCAGCGGATCGGGTCGGCGAGTGCGCGGCCGAACCGCGCGAGGACCTCGATGTCGGAAGCGACGGTCAGCATGGGACGGACAGTACATTAAATCCTGAATTCAGAGAATCCTGAACTGTTGGGTTCGTTCGGCGGCCTTCTTCCTGTCGCCCTGGCGGGGGTCCAGAATCCGGACGGGGGCCGACATGCGTGCATGTTGTATCTATGCTGTGCGCATGCCTGCCGCACCCTCCGCCCCCGTACAGCCGCCGACCTCCTCCCTCAAGCGCCCGCCCGCTGCCGAGCGCGTCTACACGCACATCAAGGAAGCCGTCCTCGACCGCCGCTACGAGGGCGGGACGCTGCTCACCGAAGGGGATCTCGCGGACGCGGTCGGCGTCTCCCGGACGCCGGTGCGCGAGGCGCTGCTGCGGCTGGAGGTCGAGGGGCTGATCAAGCTCTACCCGAAGAAGGGCGCCCTCGTTCTCGCCGTCTCCGCGCAGGAGATCAAGGACGTGGTGGAGACCCGGCTGCTGGTCGAGGAGTTCGCCGCGCGCAAGGCGGTGCCCGCGTCCCCGCAGCTGATCGCCCGGCTGGAGCAGCTCCTGGAGGAACAGCGGCAGTTGGCGGAGGACGGCGATCTGGCGGAGGTGGCCGTCAAGGACCGCTGCTTCCACGCCGAGATCGTGAAGAACGCCGGCAACGAGATCCTCTCGCGCCTCTACGACCAGCTGCGCGACCGTCAGCTGCGGATGGGCGTCGCGGTGATGGAGGCCCACCCGGGCAGGATCGAGGCCAACATCACCGAGCACGGTGAGCTGCTGGAGGCGATCCGCGCCGGGGACGCCGACGGGGCGGCCCTGGTCGTGCGCCGCCATGTCAGCCGGGTGCGGGTGCTGGTGCGGGGTGAGGACCGGTGAGCTCGGCGGCCGCGCCCACCCTCTCGCTGCCCGGTGACCCGCCCGGCGGCCGGCGTGCCGGCTGGATCTGGGGCATCGGAGTCGCCGTCTACTTCGTCGCGATCATCTTCCGTACGAGCCTGGGCGTCGCCGGACTCGACGCCGCCGACCGGTTCGACGTCAACGCCTCCGCGCTGTCCACGTTCTCGATCCTCCAGCTCCTCGTCTACGCGGGCATGCAGATACCCGTCGGCCTGATGGTCGACCGGCTCGGCACCAAGAAGGTCCTCACGATCGGGGCCGTCCTGTTCACCGTCGGGCAGCTCGGCTTCGCGCTCTCCCCCTCGTACGGCATGGCGCTGGCGGCCCGCGCGCTGCTCGGCTGCGGCGACGCGATGACGTTCATCAGCGTGCTGCGGCTCGGCAGCCGCTGGTTCCCGGCCCGGCGCGGACCGCTGATCGGCCAGGTCGCGGCGCTGTTCGGGATGGCGGGAAACCTCGTCTCGACGCTGTTCATCGCGCGGGCGCTGCACAGTTACGGCTGGACCGCGACGTTCGTCGGCAGCTCGCTGGCAGGGGTCGTGGTGCTGGTGCCGCTCCTGCTGTTCCTCAAGGACCACCCCGAGGGCCACGAGCCGCCGCCCGCCGAGCACGCCGGGGCCGCGTACGTCCGCCGGCAGATCGCCGCCGCCTGGACGGAGCCGGGGACCCGGCTCGGGATGTGGGTGCACTTCACCACCCAGTTCCCGGCGATGGTGTTCCTGCTGCTGTGGGGGATGCCGTTCCTGGTCGAGGCGCAGGGGCTGAGCCGGGCCACGGCGGGCGCGCTGCTCACCCTGGTGGTGCTGTCCAACATGGTGGTGGGGCTCGTCTACGGGCAGATCATCGCCCGCCACCACGAGGCCCGCGTCCCGATCGCGCTGGGCACGGTGGCCACGACGGCCCTGCTCTGGGCGTCCGCGATCTTCTACCCGGCCGACCACACGCCGATGTGGCTGCTCGTCGTCCTGTGCGTGGTGCTCGGCACCTGCGGACCGGCCTCGATGGTCGGCTTCGACTTCGCGCGGCCGGCCAATCCGCCCGAGCGTCAGGGCACCGCCTCGGGAATCGTCAACATGGGCGGGTTCATCGCCTCGATGACCACCCTGTTCGCGGTCGGGGTCCTGCTGGACGCCACGGGCGACAACTACCGTGTCGCGTTCGCCTCGGTCTTCGTCCTGGAGGCGCTCGGCGTCACCCAGATCCTGCGGCTGCGCCGCCGGGCGGCGCTCAGGGAACGCGATCACCACGTGGTGAGCCGCGTCGAGGCCGTGCACGTACCGGCGTAGCGGTCTCCTGCGCGCTCGGCGGCGCGCCCGTCGCCCATGGTCCGGGACGGGCGCCGCCGGGGCGCTGGGGCGGTGTTACGGAATCAGGGGATCACGGGGTCACGGCGAAGTTGTCCAGGATCGCGGTGGCCAGCTCCTGGTCGCCCTCGACCTTGATCCGGTCGGCGACGGCCGGGTGACGGACCCGCCCGCAGGCGAGCCGGACGTACGTCTCCCAGTCCAGCGACAGCGTCACGGCGGGGCCGAGCGAGGGCGCTCCGTCCACCGAACCGCGGCCCTCCGCGTCGACCCGCACCGTCCGCAGGAACTCCACCGGCCCGTGCACGTCGAAGACGACCGCCGAGTTCGCGGGGGCGCCGGCTCCCTTGGCGACCACCTTCGGCAGCCCGGCGAGCAGCATGTCCCGGGTGATCAGGGCGCCGGGGGAGTCCAGGTTTCCGGGCTGCCCGAGCGTGGCGCGCAGGTCCTGCTCGTGCACCCAGACGTCGAACGCCCGCAGGTTCAGCGCTGTTTCGAGGGTCTGCTCGGCGCCCAGCGGCGCGCGGACCTTGGTCTCGGGGCTGCGCGACTCGTTGCGGATCTGGCGGGCCCGGCGGATGAGGACGTACTCCAGCTCGGAGGTGATCTCCGGGGAGGTGTGGTGCCGCCGGACGTCGACCTGCATCTCCATGTAGCGGGCGAAGTCGCTCTGTACGTGGTAGAGGTCGCGCGGCAGGGTGTGGATCGGCCGGGGATCGCCGAGCATCTCGCACTCCATGCCGATGACGTGCGACACGATGTCGCGCACCGACCATCCCGGGCAGGGCGTTCGGCGGTTCCACTCGCCCTCGGCGAGGGGCTTCACCAGCTCGGCTATCGCCTCGATGGAGTGGGTCGCGGCGTCGGTGTAGGGCTGGAGGCTGGGATGGACGGTCACGGGACCCCTCGTGCGGTTCTGCGGTGCATGGGCTGGAGAGAGCAGGGAGTGCTGGCGGGTGGGCTGGCACTGACGGCGCTGTCGGCGAGCTGCGTGGGAGGTTCGACCGTCGGACCCACCGGCGGTGGGTCCAAGTTACGCTGCGAGCAGGCACCCCGGCAGTGCTTTGGTGTGACGATCGTAGGCCCGTGTTGACGGCTTGAATGCCAGGACGGTGGTAGTGTGCGCGCCTCTCTCATCCAGATCGCAGTTGACCCGGACGAATCCGTCGATGCCCGCAGGGCGCGAGCGGCCTCCTTGGTGGTCGCCCAACGGGGCGCTGACTTGGTGGTTCTCCCCGAACTGTGGCCGGTCGGGGCGTTCGCCTACACCGCCTTCGAGGCGGAGGCCGAGCCCCTGGAGGGCCCCACGCACGAGGTGATGGCGAAGGCCGCCGTCGAGGCCGGGACCTGGCTGCACGCCGGCTCCTTCGTCGAACGGGCGGACGACGGCACCCTTTACAACACCAGCCTGGTCTTCTCCCCCCAGGGCGAGCGCACGGCCGTCTACCGCAAGATCCACCGCTTCGGCTTCGACAAGGGCGAGGCGGTGATGATGGGCGCGGGCGAGGAGTTGGTGACCGTCGCCCTGCCGGACACCACCCTGGGCCTCGCCACCTGTTACGACCTGCGCTTCCCCGAGCAGTTCCGGGGGCTCGTCGACGCGGGCGCCGAGACGCTGGTCGTCGCGGCGGGCTGGCCCGAGCGCCGCCGCTCCCACTGGACGCTCCTGGCGCAGGCCCGCGCCGTGGAGAACCAGGCGTACGTACTCGCCGTCGGAACGGCGGGCACCCACGGCGACATCCAGCAGGCCGGACACAGCATCGTCGTCGACCCCTGGGGCGAGGTGCTGGCCCAGGCGGGCGCGGACGAGGAGGTCCTGACCGTCGAGCTGGATCCGGCGAAGGTGCGGGAGACCCGGGAGCAGTTCCCGGCGCTGAAGGACCGCCGGCTGGGGCTCGCGCCGCCGCTCTGAGGGCTGCCCCTGGGGGCGGTCGCTACGCCCTGGCTACAGTGAGCGCCATGGCTGAACAGGGCGCCGCCGCATCGACGTTGCTCCGTGGCACGGCGATCTTCGCCGCCGCTGCCACGGCCGTCCTCTACCTGCTCGGGCTTCTCCTCGTCGGCCTCACGGTCAGCGAGGTCGGGTCGGGAACGAACTCGACGCCGATGCACCAGTGCGTGTACGCGTCCAACGTGCCGGAAGGCGCTCAGGTGGAGACGCACGAGGTGCGCTACCTCCCGGTGCACATCCTGTGCCGCACCACCGACGGCCGGTTGTTCAATAGTGGGACGGTCCCGTCCTGGCTCAACCCGGCCCTCGCGGTCTCCTTCGCCGCCGCCGTCGCCCTCGCGGGGGCGGCCTTCGTCCAGGCGGACCGGCGGGCCGCCGCGCGCCAGGCGGGATGAGCCCCGGTCGGACCAGACCTCCCGGGCTCCACGTTTCACGTGAAACAACGAACTCCCGCGCGCGGGCAGGGCCTCAGTCCTCGTTGTCCTTGTCCGACAGCACGATCACGCACATCGCCACCGCGATGAGCAGCGCGGTGTCGGCGTCGTCCCGGACGACGTCGATGCCGTACGTGTCCCGGAGGGTCAGCCGGCGGCGCGAGATCTGGGCCAGCAGCTCGCCGTCGTACTCGATGGCGAACTCGCGGTCCAGGATCCGGCCGCTGACGTCCAGCTCCGTGCCGTCCACCAGCGTCACCCGGTAGTGGTTGCGGAGCAGCGACAGCCGCTTGCGCTTGACCTTGGCCAGCTCCTCGCCGCCCCGCTCGATGAGCATCGTGTCGCGCAGACTGATCAGCTTCTGCCGCAGCTCGACCACGACCCGGCCTTCGGCGTCCTTCAGCTCGAAGGTGTCGCGCAGCCGCATCGCCTTGCCGTCGACCAGGAAGACCTTGCGGCCCCCGTCGTCCTCGATCCAGTAGTCGTCGCCGATGGAGAACAGCCGCTCACGTACGAGAAGTCTCATGCGTCACAGGTTCCCCCGGGGTCCGGCGGAATGCGTGCAGGCGGTCACGGTGTTGACTGGTGGCATGGCATCACGTGCACGCGTCCGCGCCCCCGAACTCATCGGCAAGGGCGGCTGGCTCAATACAGGCGACCAGCAGTACACCCTCGCTGACCTGCGAGGGCGCATCGTCATCCTCGACTTCTGGACGTTCTGCTGTGTGAACTGTCTGCATGTCCTGGACGAGCTGCGCGAGCTGGAGGAGAAGCACCGCGACACCGTGGTGATCATCGGCGTCCACTCGCCGAAGTTCGTCCACGAGGCCGAGCACCAGGCCGTGGTCGACGCCGTCGAGCGCTACGAGGTCCACCACCCCGTCCTCGACGACCCCGAGCTGGCCACCTGGAAGCAGTACGCCGTACGCGCCTGGCCGACGCTCGTCGTGATCGACCCCGAGGGCTATGTCGTCGCCCAGCACGCGGGCGAGGGCCACGCGCACGCCATCGAGAAGCTCGTCGAGGAGCTGGAGGCCGAGCACGGGGCCAAGGGCACGCTCCGGCGTGGCGACGGCCCCTACGTGGCGCCGGAGCCCGTCGCCACGCATCTGCGCTTCCCCGGCAAGGCGCTGCTCCTGCCGGACGGGGGCTTCCTGGTCTCCGACACCACCCGGCACCGCCTCGTCGAACTGGACACCGACGGCGAGACCGTACGCCGCCACTTCGGCACGGGCGAACGCGGTCTGCACGACGGCGGCCCGGACGAGGCCCGGTTCAGCGAACCGCAGGGGCTCGCCGTGCTCCCCGACGGCCGGATCGCCGTCGCGGACACCGTCAACCACGCCCTCCGGGCCCTGGACCTCACGACCGGCGTGACCAGCACCCTCGCCGGGACCGGCCGCCAGTGGTGGCAGGGGACGGCGACCAGCGGTCCGGCGCGCGAGGTGGACCTCTCCTCGCCGTGGGACGTCGCCTGGTTCGGCGAACGGCTGTGGATCGCCATGGCGGGCGTGCACCAGCTGTGGACGTACGACCCGGAGAGCGCGACCGTACGCGTCGCCGCCGGGACCACCAACGAGGGCCTGGTCGACGGGCCGGCCGCCGAGGCCTGGTTCGCCCAGCCGTCCGGGCTCGCCGTCTCCACCGACGGGGAGCGGCTCTGGGTCGCCGACTCGGAGACGTCCTCGCTGCGCTGGGTCGACCGCGACGAGCACGTCCGCACCGCGGTCGGCACCGGCCTCTTCGACTTCGGCCACCGCGACGGGGCCGCCGACCGGGCACTCCTCCAGCATCCGCTCGGCGTGACCGCGCTGCCCGACGGGTCCGTAGCGATCAGCGACACGTACAACCACGCCCTGCGCCGGTACGACCCGGCCTCCGGCGAGGTCACCACCCTGGCCACCGATGTCCGCGAGCCCAGCGACGCGGTGCTGGTCGACGGCGATCTGGTCGTCGTCGAGTCGGCCCGCCACCGGCTGACCCGGCTCCGGCTGCCGGAGGAGGCGGTCCGGGTCGCCGACCGGGCGCACCGCACCCAGCGGGCCGCGACCGAGATCGCCCCGGACACCCTCCGCCTTGACGTCGTCTTCCAGGCGCCCGCGGGCCAGAAGCTGGACACCCGCTACGGCCCCTCGACCCGGCTGCTGGTCTCCGCGACCCCGCCCGAGCTGCTGGCGGAGGGCTCCGGCGCGGGGACGGACCTCGGGCGAGACCTGGTCCTCGCGGACGGGGTCACCGAGGGCGTGCTGCACGTCTCCGCGATGGCGGCGTCCTGCGACGACGACCCGGCCAACGAGTACCCGGCCTGCCATGTGCACCAACAGGACTGGGGCGTCCCCGTCCGCGTCACCGCGGAGGGAACGCCCCGGCTGCCGCTGGTGCTGGCAGGCATGGACGAGCAGGGCTGAGGGGGTCCGGCCCGCCCGGGCCGCCGGGCGGGCCGGACCGGACGGGCCGTCAGCGGTAGTGCGGGCCGGTCGTCGTGCGGGCCGTCAGTGGTAGCGGTGCTCGTCGTCCGAGACGACGGTGGTGGTGGGCGGCACGACCATACGGCGGCGCCTCGCGATGCTCATGTAGACGAAGACCCCCACGAGGCCGACGAGCATCATGATCCAGCCGACCAGGTCGACATTGACGGTGTCCATCTTCCAGTCCGTGGCGAACGCCAGGATCGCGCCCCCACCGATCAGGAGAATGCATCCTCCGAGTCCCATGAATCCCGCCTCCTCGACCGCCCGGTGAGTCCGGGTCGGTGTACGGGTCGCGTACCCGGCCCGGCAACAACCATGTGTGAGAGGGCGGTTGGTTAGCGGGTCAGCCCGCGAGGAACGAGGCGAGAGCGTTCGCCAGCAGATACGGGTCGTCGGCGCCGCACAGCTCACGCGCACTGTGCATCGAGAGGATCGCCACGCCGATGTCCACGGTCTGGATGCCGTGCCGGGCCGCGGTGATCGGTCCGATCGTGGTGCCGCAGGGCATCGCGTTGTTGGACACGAAGCTCTGCCACGGCACGCCCGCCTTCTCGCAGGCCGCGGCGAACACCGCACGGCCGCTGCCGTCGGTGGCGTACCGCATGTTGACGTTGACCTTGAGGATCGGCCCGCCGTTGGCGACCGGGTGGTGCGTCGGGTCGTGCCGCTCCGCGTAGTTGGGGTGCACGGCGTGGCCGGTGTC
Organism: Streptomyces sp. McG3; assembly: GCF_018619185.1. Taxonomy (GTDB): domain Bacteria; phylum Actinomycetota; class Actinomycetes; order Streptomycetales; family Streptomycetaceae; genus Streptomyces. The sequence continues at coordinate 20,549 of NZ_JAAXYC010000049.1, forward strand.
GGAGGAGAGGCAGACCGTGCCGGCGAAGGCGCGGGCGCGGTCCTCGTACGTGCCGCCGCGCGCGAACACCGAGCGCTCCAGCACCGAGCCCAGCAGCGGCCCGTCGGCCCCCGTGTCGGACTGGGAGCCGTTCTCCTCGTGGTCGAAGGCGGCGAGCACCGGGATGTACGGGATGTCGGCGTCGCTCTGCCCGGCGACGGCGGCCAGGGCGGCGGTCGCGGCGTGCACCGAGAGGAGGTTGTCCATCCGGGGCCCGGCCACCAGCTCCCGGTCCCGGCCCAGGTACGAGGGCGGTTCGATGGCGTGCGGCATCAGGTCCCAGCCGGTGACGTCCTCCGCGTCGACGCCCGCCTCCTCGGCGACGAAGCGGATCAGGTCGCCCTCCTCGACATCGCCGAGCCCCCAGATCGGCTGCATGTGCTTCTGCCGGTCGAGCTTGAGCCCCTCGGTGTTGGCCGACCGGTCCAGGTGCACGGCCAGCTGCGGCACCCGCAGCAGCGCCCGGTCGATGTTGACCAGCCGGTGGGTGCCGTCCCGCAGCGAGATCCGCCCGGCCAGGCCCAGGTCCCGGTCGAGCCAGGTGTTCAGCAGGGTGCCGCCGTAGACCTCGACGGCGATCTGGCGCCAGCCGTGCGCCCCGGTGTCGGGCAGCGGCTTCACCCGCAGGTTCGGGGAGTCGGTGTGCGCCCCGGCGATCCGGAACGGGGTGTGCGCCTCGGCGCCCTCCGGTACGTACCAGGCGACGATCGCCCCGCCGCGCAGCACGTACTTCCCGCCGGCCGACGCGTCCCAGGCGGCGGTCTCCTCGACCTGCCGGAAGCCGGCCTCCTCCAGGCGCGCGGCGGCGTTCGCCACGGCGTGGTACGGGGACGGGCTGGCCGCCAGGAAGGACATCAGGTCATCGGTGTGGGCGCGGTCGAACCGGAGAGGGGAACTCATGTTCTTCACTGTAACGAGGACCCGGGGTCCGGTATCCGGTGACCGGGGGGATCCGTGGCCCTACAACTCGTCGACCGAGGTCAGGTCGATGTCGATGTCGTACGGGGCGGAGAGCTTGAGCCGGTCGTGGTGGACGCCGGTGGAGACGTACGTCTTGTTGACCGGGTCCAGCTCGTAGGTGATGACCATGGGGTGGTCGTTCTCGCCGGCCATCTCGACCAGCCAGAAGTGCTGGATGCCCGCCGCCGCGTACTTGTGCGGCTTGGTGTCCCGGTCGCGGTCCTCGGAATCGGGGGAGACGACCTCGACGGCGAGGAGGACGTCGGCGGCCTCGTAGCGGGTGGTGCGCTGGTCTCCGTCGGCTGTGGCGGTCACGACAAGAAGGTCGGGCTCCGGGACGTTGCGCTTGGCGAGGACGACCGCCATCTCCCGGCGTACGCGCAGATGGCCGGGCACATGGACGCGAAGCCCCTGCTCCAGCAGATACATCGCCAGCGTATGGAACTTCCGCTGCGGACTCACGAAAACCAGGCTCCCGTCGATCAGCTCTGTGTGCGGCGGGAGGTCGTCAAGCGTGAAGAAATCGTCCACGGTGTAGCCGTCCGGTGGCGGGACCGGCCACCCGGGGTTGGCGCGCCGCTGCTGCGACGCTTCGGACTGTGCCTCGGCGGTCATGGTTCCTCCCATGGAAGGGATCCTGGCCCGTGTACTCAGCGTACCCAGCCGATACAACAGTGCCGCCACCCGAACGAATTTCGGATGGCGGCGCGTGTTGACGAAACAGGCGAGCGATTCCCTAGAACGCGGCCTCGTCCAGCTCCATCAGGGAGTTGTCGATCGACTCGGCGAGCGCGCGCTCGGTCGAGACGCCCGGCAGGACGTTCGCGGCGAAGAACTTCGCGGCGGCGATCTTGCCCTGGTAGAAGGGGACGTCCTTGGCGGAGGCGGTCGGCAGCTTCTCGGCGGCCACGGCCGCACCCTTGAGCAGCAGGTAGCCGACGACGACATCGCCGGACGCCATCAGCAGGCGGGTCGTGTTGAGGCCCACCTTGTAGATGTTCTTGACGTCCTCGCCGGTCGCGGTGAGGTCGGTGATCATCGTGCCGACGATCGCCTCCAGGTCCACGGCGGCCTTGGCGAGCGAGTCCAGCGCCGGGGCCAGCTCCTCGTTGCCGTGGGCGCCCGCGAGGAACTTCTTGATCTCCTCGGAGAGCGTGTTGAGCGAGGCGCCCTGGTCGCGGACGATCTTCCGGAAGAAGAAGTCCTGGCCCTGGATCGCCGTGGTGCCCTCGTAGAGGGTGTCGATCTTGGCGTCCCGGATGTACTGCTCGACCGGGTACTCCTGGAGGTAACCGGAGCCGCCGAACGTCTGGAGCGACTGGGCGAGCTGCTCGTAGGACTTCTCGGAGCCGTAGCCCTTCACGATCGGCAGCAGCAGGTCGTTGAGGCCGTTGAGCGCCTTGGTGTCCTCGCCCGCGGCCTCCTGCTCCTGGATCGCGTCCTGGACGGAGGCGGTGTACAGCACGAGGGAGCGCATGCCCTCGGCGTACGCCTTCTGCGTCATGAGCGAGCGGCGCACGTCGGGGTGGTGGGTGATGGTGACCTTGGGCGCCGTCTTGTCCATGAAGTTCGCCAGGTCCGGACCCTGGACGCGCTCCTTGGCGTACTCCAGCGCGTTCAGGTAGCCCGCGGAGAGGGCGGCGATGGCCTTCGTGCCGACCATCATGCGGGCGAACTCGATGATGCGGAACATCTGGCGGATGCCGTCGTGCTTGTCGCCGATCAGCCAGCCCTTGGCGGGGTGCTGGTCGCCGAAGGTCATCTCGCAGGTGTTGGAGGCCTTGAGGCCCATCTTGTGCTCGACGTTCGTCGCGTACACGCCGTTGCGCTCGCCCAGCTCGCCGGTGGTCCAGTCGAAGTGGAACTTCGGGACCATGAAGAGCGAGAGGCCCTTGGTGCCGGGTCCGGCGCCCTCGGGGCGGGCCAGCACGTAGTGGATGATGTTCTCGGACATGTCGTGCTCGCCCGAGGTGATGAAACGCTTCACACCCTCGATGTGCCAGGAGCCGTCCTCCTGCCGCACGGCCTTCGTCCGGCCGGCGCCGACGTCGGAGCCGGCGTCCGGCTCGGTCAGCACCATCGTCGAGCCCCACTGCTTCTCGACGGCGATCTCCGCGATCTTCTTCTGCTCGTCGTTGCCCTCGTCGAAGAGGATGCCGGCGAACGCCGGGCCGGAGGAGTACATCCACACGGCCGGGTTGGCGCCGAGCAGCAGCTCCGCGTAGCCCCAGATCAGGGAGCGGGGCGACGTGGTGCCGCCGATCTCCTCGGGGAGGCCCAGGCGCCAGTACTCGGAGTCCATGAAGGCCTGGTACGACTTCTTGAAGCTCGCCGGGACCGGGGCGGTCTTCGTCTCCGGGTCGAAGACCGGCGGGTTGCGGTCGGCGTCGGCGTAGGAGTCGGCCAGCTCGTTCTCCGCGAGGCGGGCGATCTCGTCCAGGATGCTCTTCGCGGTGTCGACGTCCATCTCACCGAACGGACCGGTGCCGTACACCTTGTCGCGCCCGAGGACCTCGAAGAGGTTGAACTCGATGTCGCGGAGATTCGACTTGTAGTGCCCCATGGGAAGGCTCCGTAATCAATAGCAGTGGCGCACAGCGCCCCGGGGAGTGATGCGGGTCGGGCGACAGGCAGGCGTAGGTCTATCAGCTGACCTCTACGATGATGCTACCCGTCAGTAATAAGGCGCAACCCCTCAAGCCGTAGATGTGTCCGATTACTCTTTGCAGCATGTACGGCTACGACCAGAACCCTGGTGCTCAGCAGCAGATGGGTCAGATGGGCCAGATGGGTCAGATGGGCGGCGGCTACGGGGAGCAGCCGCTGTATCCCGAACCGTCGCCGCCCTCCCTGGCCGACGCGGTACGGGCCTTCACCACCGGCTCCCTCTCCGCCGAGGACTTCCAGCAGATCTTCGCCACGTCGAAGGTCTACTGCCCGCGCGGCGACAACCCGGGCTTCCTGGCGCTGCACAACACGCAGCAGCCGGTGATCCCGATGTTCACCACGCTGAAGGAGCTGCGGCTGTACGCGGGCAAGGAGTCCAAGTACTTCGTGATCACCGGGGCCGAGGTGATCGACCTGCTGCCGACGGGGTACGGCTTCGTCCTGGACATGGAGGGTGATCACCGGATGGTCTTCGACGCCAAGGCCGTCGAGCAGATGGTCGACTTCGCGATGCGCCGTATGTACGGATAGGCGTGTACGGGAAGGAGTGACGTCCAAGTGGGTCGCTGACCTGCTGTTTCGTTGTTCGGACGCGGGTCCGTGCCGGGAGTGGCGCGGGCCCTTTTCGCTGTCGGGGTCACGGGCGGGCCCACCGGCGCGGCCGCCCGGGAATGCGCGACGCCTTGCAGGATGTTCACCATTCAACTAAATTGATCGCAGAACACTCGCCCGGAGGTGGCTTCCATGCCCGCAGTGACCGTCGACAACCCGCTGACCCTGCCCAAGGTGACCGCTTCGGGTGACGCCGCGGCCCGTCCCGTGCTCGCCGTCACGACCGCGCCGAGCGGCTTCGAGGGCGAGGGCTTCCCCGTCCGCCGCGCGTTCGCGGGGATCAACTACCGGCACCTCGACCCGTTCATCATGATGGACCAGATGGGTGAGGTGGAGTACGCCGCCGGGGAGCCGAAGGGCACACCCTGGCACCCGCACCGCGGCTTCGAGACGGTCACGTACCTGATCGACGGGACCTTCATCCACCAGGACTCCAACGGTGGCGGCGGCACCATCGAGAACGGCGACACCCAGTGGATGACCGCCGGATCCGGCCTGCTGCACATCGAGGCCCCGCCGGAGTCGCTCGTCATGTCCGGCGGCCTCTTCCACGGCCTCCAGCTCTGGGTGAACCTGCCCAAGGCCGACAAGATGATGGCCCCGCGCTACCAGGACATCCGCGGCGGCGAGGTGCAGCTCCTCGCCTCCCCCGACGGCGGTGCGCTGCTCCGGGTCATCGCCGGTGAGCTCGACGGCCACGAGGGCCCCGGCATCACCCACACCCCGATCACGATGATCCACGCCACCGTCCGGCCCGGCGCCGAGGTGACCCTGCCGTGGCGCGAGGACTTCAACGGCCTCGCCTACGTCCTGGCCGGGCGCGGCACGGTCGGCGCGGAGCGCCGCCCCGTCGCGATGGGCCAGACCGCGGTGTTCGGGGCCGGCGGCTCGCTGACCGTCCGCGCGGACGAGCGGCAGGACGGCAACACCCCGGACCTGGAGGTCGTCCTCCTCGGCGGGCGTCCGATCCGGGAGCCGATGGCGCACTACGGACCGTTCGTGATGAACAGTCAGGCCGAGCTGAAGCAGGCCTTCGAGGACTTCCAGGCCGGCCGCCTGGGCACGGTCCCCGCGGTCCACGGCATGTGACACCTCCCGCCGCCCGCGCCAGGTGACTCCCCGTCACCCGTACGGGGGCGGCGGACGGGCCGACCGCTGTGCCGCGTGATCGGGTGGGAGGGTGCCCGCACCCAAGCCCCTCCTTCCCGAGAGCGCCCGTCGCGCGGCCGCCTGGTGCGGTGTCGTCCTGCTCGTGGTGGGCGTCGCCGCCGTCGCGATCTGGCTGGTCGTGGTTCTCAAGACCGCGGTCACCCCGGTGCTGCTCGCCCTGCTCGGCACCGCGCTGCTCGGCCCCGTCCACCGGTGGCTCATCGCCCGCAGGCTCAACCGGTCGCTGGCCGCGGGGCTGACCTGTGCGGCCCTCGTCGCGGTGGTCGGGGGCGCCGGGTACATCGTCGTCACCGCTCTCGTCGACTCCGGAGCCCAGATCGTCGACTCGCTGAAGGACGCCGGCCAGTGGGTCGTGGACCACCTGGACATCGCGGGGGCCACGGACGTCGACGACCTGGCCGACAACGCGAAGAACCTGGTGGAGAAGTTCGGGGCGAGCGCGGCGGGCGGTCTGCTCAGCGGCATCAGCCTGGTCGGTTCGCTGGTGGCGACCAGTGTGCTGGCCCTGCTGCTGACCTTCTTCTTCCTGCGCGACTCGGACCGGGCGGTGAACCTGGCCCACTCGGTGGCCCCGCGCGGCACCGGGGACCTCGTCGAGGCCATGGGGCGCCGGGCGTTCGAGGCCGTCGAGGGCTTCATGCGCGGCACCACGTTCATCGCCCTGATCGACGCCGTGTGCATCACGGTGGGCCTGCTGATCCTGGACGTTCCCGGGGCGGTCGGGCTCGGCGCGCTGGTGTTCGTCGGCGCGTACATCCCGTACCTCGGGGCGTTCCTCTCCGGCGCGGTGGCGGTGCTGGTCGCGCTGGCCGACCGGGGGTTCGTGATCGCCCTCTGGGTCCTGGGGGTGGTCCTCGCGGTCCAGCTGCTGGAGGGCCATGTGCTCCAGCCGATGATCCAGAGCCGTACGGTCCAGATGCACCCCGCCATGATCATGATCGCGCTGACGGCGGGGGCGAGCGTCGCGGGCCTGCTCGGCATGCTGCTGGCCGTGCCCCTGTGCGCGGCGGCCTTCGGTGTCCTGGGTGAGCTGCGCGGGGGGTACGGGGCCCGTCCCGGTCCGGCCCCGGCGGGCGGGTCCTCGCCGGCCGGAGGCCCCTAGGGTCTTTCGTTCGGATCATGCCGGGCTCGCGGGGTCCGGCCTGATCCGAACGAAAGACCCTAGGCCGGGTCCGTAAAGTCTCGTCCGGCACGCGGGCGGACGGCGCTACTTCTCGGACACTCCCTACGAGCGCTCGACGGCGTTCGCCCCGCGCATCGACTGGAACAGACCCAGCACGATGAACACCCCACCGGCGACCATCAGGACCACGCCGACCTTCGTCAGGGTGATGACAGGGGTCTCCACGCCCTCCGTGAACAGCCGTAGGGCCACGCCCACGGCGAAGGTGATGACACCTTCCAGCAGATTTTTCGACGCCTTCTTCACGCGCGGCCACGCTCCTTCGCACGGGCGCCGGGGCGCCGTTGACGGGTCTTGACCAGCGTAGGAACGGAGCGTGCGCCCGTCCTCGCCCCGCAGGACGAAACAGCGGTACACCGTTCGACGGACCGGCTTCCCCGAGGAGGACAGGCCACCGCCCGCCGCCGCGCTGTGCGGCGCGTTCTATGCGTCGGGCTGCCGCGCGTGCTCCGCCGGCGACTCGTACAGCTCGAACCAGATGGACTTCCCCGCCCCGCGCGGATCCACCCCCCACGCGTCCGCCAGCATCTCCATCAGCACCAGCCCCCGCCCGCTGGACGCCATCTCGCCCGGCCGCCTCTTGTGCGGCAGTTCGTCGCTGGCGTCGGCGACCTCGACGCGCAGCCGCCGCTCCCCCTGCTCGCCGGAGATCTCCGCCACCATCAGTGCGTCCCCGTCGGTGTGGACGAGCACGTTGGTGGCCATCTCGGAGACCATCAGGACCGCCGAGTCGACCTGGTCGGGATCGCTCCAGTCGTGGAGCAGTTCGCGCACGAGCTGCCGGCCGACCGAGACCCGCTCGGGCTCGGCCTGCGCGATGGTCAGGACGCTGCGGCGCGGCGGCGTCTTCCGGGCGGAGACGCTCTCGCGCCGCAGCACCAGGACCGCGATGTCGTCCTCCCGCCGGTCCGCGAGCGGGCCCGTCGTGTAGTGCGAGGCCGGCCCGTGCACGGCCTGGACCAGGGCGTCGGCCAGCTGTTCCAGGTCCTCGACGGGCTCCTCCAGGACCGGGCGCAGCCGGTCCCAGCCGGTGGCCATGTCGTGCCCGCCCGTCTCGATGAGACCGTCTGTGCAGAGCATGATCGTCTCGCCGGGTTCCAGGACCACCCGGGTGGTGGGGTAGTCGGAGTCCGTCTCGATCCCGAGCGGCAGCCCGCCGGCCGTCTGCCGGATCACCGCGGTCCCGTCGGCGCTGATGACCACCGGGTCGGGGTGGCCCGCGCGGGCGATGTCCAGGGTCCCGGCCTCCGGGTCCACCTCCGCGTACAGGCAGGTCGCGAAGCGCGGCGTCGCGGGCTCCTCGTCGCCCTCGACGCTCTCGTACGCGTCGGTGAGACCGGACAGGAAGCGCGAGGCCCGGGCCAGCACGGCGTCCGGGCGGTGCCCCTCGGAGGCGTAGGCGCGCAGGGCGATGCGGAGCTGGCCCATCAGTCCGGCGGCCCGTACGTCATGGCCCTGGACGTCGCCGATGACCAGGGCGATACGGCCGTTGGGCAGCGGGATCATGTCGTACCAGTCGCCGCCCACCTGGAGCCCGCCGCCGGTCGGCACGTACCGCGCGGCCACCGTCATGCCGGGGATCTGCGGGCCCAGGGTCGGCATCATCGAGCGCTGGAGCCCGAGCGACAGTTCGCGTTCCGTCTCGGCCACCCCGGCGCGGGCCAGCGCCTGGGCGAGCATGCGGGCGACCGTCGAGAGCACCGCGCGCTCGTCCGGGGAGAACGCCACCGGATGCCGGAACCCCGCCATCCAGGCGCCCATCGTGCGGCCGGAGGACACCAGGGGCAGAAAGGCCCAGGACTGCCGTTTGAAGCGTCGGGCGAGCGGCCAGGTGGCTGGGTAGCGGCGGCGGTACTCGTCGGGGGAGGGGAGATAGATCGCCCGGCCGGTGCGGACGACCTCGGCGGCCGGGTAGTCCGTCTCCAGGGGCATGTCGGTGAAGGGCTCCTCGTCCTCCGAGTTGTGCCCGTGGTGCCCGATGATCGTCAGTCGCTCCCCGGCGGAGCCGAAGACCGCGAGGCCGTCCGGGGAGAAGCCGGGCATCGAGAGCGAACCGGCGACCCGCAGCACCTCCGCGGTGGACCGGGCCTCGGCCAGCGCCCGCCCGGCGTCCAGCAGGAACGCCTCCCGGGACCTGCGCCAGTCCCCGGTGATCGGCGTGTGGGCGGCGTCGGTGGAGCCGGGCTGCGGCTCGGCGACCTCCTGGAGCGTGCCGAAGAGGACGTAGTTCCCGGCGTCCTGGTCCGGCGGGACGACCGGCTTGGAGCGGCTGCGCACCGTACGGAGGACCCGGCCGCGCTCGTCCACGATCCGCAGCCGCGCCTCGGCGAGGGTGCCCTCGGTGACCGCGAGGTTCACCACCCCGTAGATCTCGTTCCAGTCGACCGGGTGGAAACGGGAGCGCACCGCGGATTCCCGGTAGCTGCCCGGCTCGGCGGGCAGACCGAGCAGCCGGGCCGCCTCCGCGTCGAGCGTGACCGTGCCGGCTGCGTTGTCCCAGCGCCACAGGCCCGTCGCGATCGCGGCCAGGACTTCCTCGGTGCGCATTGCCCCACTTTAGGAAGATGTGCTCGGCGGACGCCACCGAGGGGCCGCCACCTGCCCCGGGGCCGGCGGGTACGGCGACGTAAAGGGAAATGAACCGTCCCGGTCCCGGGCGGTAGCCTGGGGAGGCTCCGATCCACCCCCAACCGCGAAGACTGGATGAACGACGATGCATCGGTACAGGTCCCACACCTGCGGCGAGCTCCGCGCCTCTGACGTCGGCACCGACGTCCGGCTGAGCGGCTGGCTGCACAATCGCCGAGACCTGGGTGGCATCCTCTTCATCGATCTGCGCGACCACTACGGTCTGGTGCAGCTCGTCGCCCGCCCCGGCACCCCCGGCAACGAGGCCCTGGCGAAGCTCACCAAGGAGACCGTCGTCCGGATCGACGGCAAGGTCTCCGCGCGCGGAGCCGACAACGTCAACCCGGAGCTGCCGACCGGCGAGATCGAGATCGAGGTCACCGAGGTCGAGGTGCTCGGCGAGGCCGGCCCGCTGCCCTTCACGATCAACACCGAGGACGGCGTCAACGAGGAGCGGCGCCTGGAGTACCGCTTCCTCGACCTGCGCCGCGAGCGCATGCACCGCAACATCCTGCTGCGCTCGGCCGTGATCGCCTCCATCCGCTCCAAGATGGTGGCCCTCGGCTTCAACGAGATGGCGACCCCGATCCTCACCGCGACCTCCCCCGAGGGCGCCCGTGACTTCGTCGTCCCGTCCCGGCTGAACCCCGGCAAGTTCTACGCGCTGCCGCAGGCCCCGCAGCAGTTCAAGCAGCTGCTGATGATCTCGGGCTTCGACCGCTACTTCCAGATCGCGCCCTGTTTCCGCGACGAGGACGCCCGCGCGGACCGCTCCCCGGGCGAGTTCTACCAGCTCGACGTCGAGATGTCCTTCGTCGAGCAGGAGGACGTCTTCCAGCCGATCGAGAAGCTGATGACCGAGCTCTTCACCGAGTTCGGCAACGGCCGCGAGGTCACCTCGCCGTTCCCGCGCATCCCGTTCCGCGAGTCGATGCTGAAGTACGGCAACGACAAGCCGGACCTGCGTGCCAAGCTGGAGCTCGTCGACATCTCGGACGTCTTCGCCGACTCCGGGTTCAAGGCGTTCGCCGGCAAGCACGTCCGCGCGCTGCCGGTCCCGGACACCGCGGGCCAGTCCCGGAAGTTCTTCGACGGCCTCGGCGAGTACGCCGTCGAGCACGGCGCCAAGGGCCTTGCCTGGGTGCGCGTGGGCGAGGACGGGGCGCTGGCCGGACCGATCGCCAAGTTCCTCACCGAGACCGACGTCAAGACGCTCACCGAGCGCCTCTCGCTGGTCCCGGGCCACGCCGTCTTCTTCGGCGCGGGCGAGTTCGACGAGGTCTCCAAGATCATGTCGGCCGTCCGGGTCGAGGCCGCCAAGCGCGCCGGCCACTTCGAGGAGGGCGTCTTCCGGTTCTGCTGGATCGTCGACTTCCCGATGTACGAGAAGGACGAGGAGACCGGCAAGATCGACTTCTCGCACAACCCCTTCTCGATGCCCCAGGGCGGCCTCGCCGACCTGGAGGAGAAGGACCCGCTCTCCATCCTCGCCTGGCAGTACGACATCGTCTGCAACGGCATCGAGCTGTCCTCGGGCGCCATCCGTAACCACGAGCCCGAGCTGATGCTCAAGGCCTTCGAGATCGCCGGTTACGACCGCGAGACCGTCGAGCACGAGTTCGCGGGCATGCTCCGCGCGTTCCGTCTCGGCGCCCCGCCGCACGGTGGCATCGCCCCGGGCGTCGACCGCATCGTGATGCTGCTCGCCGACGAGCCCAACATCCGGGAGACGATCGCCTTCCCGCTCAACGGCAACGCCCAGGACCTGATGATGGGCGCCCCGACCGAGCTGGACGAGACCCGCCTGCGCGAGCTGAACATCCAGCTGCGCAAGCCGGTCGCCGCGAAGGGCGCGGGCGCGTCGGAGAAGGCCACGGAGAAGTAGTTCCGGAGAAGCAGCCCTCGCGGCTCCTCCCGCTCCGCGGATGTTTCACGTGAAACAGCCCCCGATCACCCGATCGGGGGCTGTTTCGTTGCGTGCGGCGGAGAGCCGATGACGACAGGGCTACGCGGTCAGGGCGACGCGGTACAGCCGGATGGCCCCGGATCGGGTTCGGCCGGGCCGGGCCCGGCAAAGACTGGCACCGAGGCACCCCTATCGCACCGCGTGCCGTCCGGCCACGCCGCCCGCCGTCATCCGAGGAGCCCGCCACCGTGTCCGTCCCGCGCCGCCCGCCGGCCCTGCTCGCCGCACCGCTCCTCGTCCTGGCCCTGCTGCTCACTGGCTGCGCCTCCGACGCCGCTCCCGCGAAGGCTCCCGTGGGAGCTCCGGGGCTGGGCGCCGCGGGCCCGGAGTCCGACGCCGCCTCCGTACGCCGGGCATCGCCGAGCCCGGACCCCACGCCGAGCCCCGCCGGGATCCCCGGCCTGGGACCGGAGACCCTGGCCCAGGTCCCCGCCGAGGCCCGGCAGGTGTTCGTCGTGACCGGCGAGGAGACCGACTCCCACCAGTCCGGCGCGGTCCTGTACAGCCGCGAGGACGCGGCGGAGAGCTGGCAGCCGATCCTGGGGCCCTGGCCGGCGCACAACGGCATGGAGGGGTGGACGGACCACCATGTGGCGGGCGACCTGAGGTCCCCCACCGGCGTCTACCCGCTCACCGACGCGGGCGGCCGGCTCCCCGACCCGGGAGCGCTGCTGCCGTACGACGAGCACCCCCGGTTCGCGGTGGACGGCGAGGGCTTCTTCGGCGAGCCGCTGGAGGGCTCCTTCGACTACGTCGTCGCGATCAACTACAACCGCACGGCGGGCGTCAGCCCTCTGGACCGCACCCGCCCGCTCGGCCTCGGACGCGGCGGCGGCATCTGGGTCCACGTCGACCACGGCGGCCCCACCCAGGGCTGCGTCTCCGTGCCCGAGGAACACATGGAGGAACTCCTGCGCACCCTGGACCCGGCCATGAACCCGGTGATCGTGATGGGGGACGCGGCGACGCTGGGGCGGTGATCGGGCGTACGGGCGGGGGCCCTTGCCCGTACGCTGAGAATGTTCCCCGGTACAAGTGACCCGGTGGCCCGGTGCAGGAGGAGGTCGTTGTGAGCGTGGTCGAGGACCGCGTCCTGACGCAGGACGTCTTCGAAGAGCTGGCCCGTAGCGCCATACGCGCGGAGGAGGCACTGCGACTGGAGTTCGTGAACGGGAAACTGGGGGTCAAGGCTGTGCCGGACGGGGACCACGGGCGGATCATCGCCTGGCTGACGCAGATCTGTATGCAGTCGGATCCGAGCCGCTGGCTCTTCGGCGAACAAGGCCTTCGTATCGAGTCCTACCGCAAGGGCAACGCCCGTCCCGATGCGAGCCTGGCTCCCATCGATGCCTTCGTCGGCCAGGGCGAATGGGCCAGCCCCGACGACGTCCTCATGGTCGTCGAGGTCACCTCGTACGACGAGGACACCGACCGCCGCGACCGCGTCGAGAAGCCGCGCGCGTACGCCGAGACCGGTATCCCCGTCTATCTGTTGATCGACCGGGACAGCTGTGAGGTGAAGGTCCACTCGGGACCCGACGGCGTCCGCTACGAGCAGGTCGTCACCGTGCCGTACGGCAAGACCGTCACCCTCCCCGACCCGGTCGGGATCGAGCTGGCCACCGAACCGCTCAAGAGCTGGGTGCGCTGACCCGGAGCCGGAACGCGATGAGCCCGGGACCGCTGTTCACGGTCCCGGGCTCATCGTGCGTACGGAGGCGTTACGCCGGCTTCTCCTCCAGGCGCGGGAACAGCACCGCGCCCTTCGTCACCGTCGCGCCCCCGGGCAGTACGCCCCAGGCGCCCGCGTCCTGGACCTTCTGGTCGGCCAGCGCGCCCAGGGACTCCTCGGCGCCCAGGGACTCCCAGAGCTGCTGCGAGGTCTCCGGCATCACCGGGTTGAGCAGGACCGCGACCCCGCGCAGGGACTCGGCGGCCGTGTACAGGACGGTCGCCAGGCGGGCCTGGCCCTCCGGGCTGGTGTCCTTGGCCACCTTCCACGGCTCCTGCTCCGTGATGTAGCCGTTGACCTGCTTCACGAAGTCGAAGACCGCCAGGATGCCGGACTGGAAGTCCAGCTCCTCACCGATCTTCCGGTCGGCGGTCGCCACGGCCTTCGCCAGGCCCTCCCGCACGGCCAGCTCGGCGTCACCGACGGCCGTCGCCTCCGGCAGCGCACCGCCGAAGTACTTGCCGACCATCGCCGCGACCCGCGAGGCGAGGTTGCCGTAGTCGTTGGCCAGCTCGGAGGTGTAGCGGGCGGTGAAGTCCTCCCACGAGAACGACCCGTCGCTGCCGTACGCGATGGCCCGCAGGAAGTACCAGCGGTACGCGTCCACGCCGAAGTGCGAGGTCAGGTCCTGCGGCTTGATGCCGGTCAGGTTGGACTTGGACATCTTCTCGCCGCCGACCATCAGCCAGCCGTTGGCGACGACCTTGCCGGGCAGCGGCAGACCCTGCGCCATCAGCATCGCGGGCCAGATCACCGAGTGGAAGCGGAGGATGTCCTTGCCGATCAGGTGGACGTTCGCCGGGAACGTACCGTCGAACTTCTCCTGGTTGGCGCCGTATCCCACGGCCGTCGCGTAGTTGAGGAGCGCGTCGATCCAGACGTAGATGACGTGCTTGTCGTCCCACGGCACCGGGACGCCCCAGTCGAACGTCGAGCGCGAGATCGACAGGTCCTGGAGCCCCTGCTCGACGAAGTTCACGACCTCGTTGCGCGCCGACTCGGGCTGGATGAAACCGGGGTTCGCCGCGTAGAACTCCAGCAGCTTCGGGCCGTACTCGCTCAGCTTGAAGAAGTAGTTCTCCTCCTTGAGGAGCTCCACCGGCTTCTTGTGGATCGGGCAGAGCTTCTGCCCGGCGAACTCGCCCTCGCCGTCGATCAGATCGCCGGGGAGCTTGTACTCCTCGCAGCCCACGCAGTACGGGCCCTCGTAACCGCCCTTGTAGATCTCGCCCTTGTCGTACAGGTCCTGCACGAACTCCTGCACACGGTCGGTGTGCCGCTTCTCCGTCGTCCGGATGAAGTCGTCGTTGGCGATGTTCAGATGCTCCCAGAGGGGCTTCCACGCCTCCTCGACGAGCTTGTCGCACCAGGCCTGCGGCGTGACGTTGTTCGCCTCGGCCGTGCGCATGATCTTCTGACCGTGCTCGTCCGTGCCGGTGAGGTACCACACCTTCTCGCCGCGCTGGCGATGCCAGCGCGTGAGCACGTCGCCTGCGACGGTCGTGTAGGCGTGGCCCAGGTGAGGAGCGTCGTTGACGTAGTAGATGGGGGTCGAGACGTAGTACGCCGTCGCCCCCTGCTTCTCGGATCCAGTGGCCGCCATGGTCGAAATCCTAACGGCCAGATCAAGATCCACTCACATCGATAAACGGGGGACCCCGTGCGGGCGGAGCGGCGGCCTCCGGTGGAGAGCTTTGCGAAACATCCGTTGCCGTAATGGTTCCCGTAGGAAAGTCGCATCCTGGGAGGGAGCGGACAAGCGTGCACGAGGCAGGGGACATCACCATGCGGGTACTGGTCGCCGAGGACGAGGAGATCCTCGCGGAACTGGTCGCCACCGGACTGCGCCGGGCCGGCTTCGCCGTCGACACGGTGTACAGCGGGGACGCGGCCCTCGCCTACCTCGGCCTGCACGACTACGACGTCGTCGTGCTCGACCGCGACCTCCCCCGGGTGCACGGCGACGACGTGGCCCGCCGGCTGGTCGCCTCCGGCTCCCGCACCCGGATCCTGATGCTCACCGCCTCCGGCACCATGGAGGACCGGGTCGCCGGGCTCGATCTGGGGGCCGACGACTACGTGGCCAAGCCGTTCGAGTTCCCCGAGCTGGTCTCCCGGGTGCGCGCCCTGCGCCGGCGCAGCGCCAGACCCGTACCGCCCCAGCTGGAGCGCCACGGCATCCGGCTCGACACCGTACGGCGCTCCGCGCTCCGCGACGGCCGGGATCTGGACCTCTCGCCGAAGGAGTTCACCGTGCTGCAACTGCTCCTGGAGGCCGACGGCGGCACCGTCAGCGCGGAAGAGCTGCTGGAGCGGGCCTGGGACGCCAACGCCGACCCGTTCACGGGCGCCGTACGCGTCTGTATGAGCAAGCTCCGCGCCAAGCTCGGCGAGCCCGCGCTGATCCGCACCGTGCAGGGCGTCGGGTACGCCCTGTGAAGCGGCCGTCCCTGCGGCGGCTGGTGGACGCCTCGAAGCTGCCGCACTCGACGATCCGGACCCGGATCGCCCTGGTGTACGGCGGTGTCTTCCTGGTGCTCGGCACCGCCCTGCTGGCCACCGTCAACCTGGCCTCCCGCGCCGGTACGGAGACCGAGGCGCGGTCCATCGCCTCGTCCGCCGCCGTCGCCCAGCCCGGCTACGCGGTGAACGGTCCGCTGATCTCCCGCCGGCACCTGGGGCCGCCCACCGTCTACGACCTCACCGACAACGTCAGCAACGCGGCGGGGCAACAGCTCCTGTACTGGTCGATCGCCGCCCTGCTCGTGATGACGGGCTGCGCGGTCGCGGTGGGCTGGTGGACCGCCGGGCGGGTGCTGCGCCCCGTCCACGACATGACCGAGAAGGCCCGCCGGCTCTCCGCGCACACCCTGCACGAGCGCATGGCGCCCACCGGGCCCGACGACGAGCTCAAGGAACTGGGCGAGACGCTGGACGCGCTGCTGGCCCGGCTGGAGAAGGCGTTCGACAGCCAGCAGAGATTCATCGCGAACGCCTCGCACGAGCTCAGGACCCCGCTGGCCACCCAGCGCGCCGCGATCCAGATCGGCCTGGACGATCCGTCCGCCGAGGACCTCGTGCGCACCCGGCAGACCCTGCTGGACACCAACCGGCGCAGCGAGCGGCTCATCGAGGGGCTGCTCGTGCTGGCCCGCAGCGAACGGGGACTGGCCGCGGACGAGCGCGAGGCGGTCCGTCTCGACCACGTGGTCAGGGAGGAGGCGGCCCGCCGTCCGGCGGTACGGGGCGTGAGCGGTGGTCCGGAGGGCCGGGGAGCGGAGCGCGGTGGTCCGGAGGGCCGGGGGCCGGGC
>NZ_JAAXYC010000004.1 GCF_018619185.1 Streptomyces sp. McG3
GCCCTGGTCCCGCCCCACGCCACGCTGCCGGTGATCGGCGGCAGGCTGGAGCTGGGCACCTGGCAGTCGGTCTGCCTGGTGGACACAAACACGAGCAATACCAACCGTCAGGTTCGGTTGAGCTTCTTCGGCGGGTGAGCCGATCTGGTTGCACGATAGGCGGTAAGTCCGGCCGCACCAACCGGATGCTCGGGCCGTGCCCGAACCTGTCACGCAGGCCTGCTTGAGCTCTCTCCGTGCAATCTGGTTGGTCACTAAACTTCACCACCGGCTCTCGGTAAGGTGCCCGTAAAGACATGCGGAGCGGTTCTTGAGCACGTAACCACGAGCGGCTCTGGCGTTTGACCCTCGCGTGTCTCATCGCCCACACGGCTGATGTCGGCGCCCGCGGGCACCGAGCCATCCTGTCCTGCGCATCGCACGACCGCCCAGGAGCCTGCTGGCATGGAACGCTGGACTCCGTCTGGAGCGTGAGTTCGTCGAGTACGGCGTGGGCCTGCCATCAGGCATCCGTCAGAATCCGGCGTGAGCGCGTATGACTTACGTATGGGGGTGCCGCGCCCTTCCCGGTGTTTCCTAACGTGACCGGGATGCACGATCCAACTCCCGCGCCCGCAGGGGCCGACGGGCACGAGGACGTTCTGTGGCGTCCGGAAGCGCGCCCGGCCGCCGTCATCGGAACGGCGTTCCTCGTGGCCGCTCTGCTCATCGACGCGGTCGGCCCCGGTGTCACCCTGGCCCGCACGGCGTGCTGGGGCTGTCTGGCGGCGGTGCTGCTCCTGGTTCTCTTCCCGCCGAGGATCAGTCTGGCCCCCGGACGACTGCTCGTCCGGGGGCTGTTCACCACGAGAGTCGTCCACACGGACCGGCTGTCCGCTCTCCAATGGCCTGCCGACGTGTCCGAGCGCGTGGTCCTGACCGATGTCCGCGGCACCCGGGCCCAACTGGACTTCTGCCTGCTGCGCGCCAACCCGTCTCTCTGGCTCCAACTGGAGGCCGATGCCCGCGAGTCACGCCGGTGTGGCAGCCTCGTACGGGGTACGGCCTGTCTCGACCGGCTCGCCCGCCGGATGGACGAGGAAGCGGCGCGGTCGGTCTTCCGGTCGTCCGGGATCGATTAGGGGCTCACGGTGGCTGTACGAGGCGACGGTACGACTGCGGATCTTCCGACGAACGTCATCAGGACCGCATCCGGTTCCCTGGAATACCGGTGGGAGCCACGTGATGGTCCGGTGATCGTCGTGCTGCACGGGGGCCATATGCGGGCCGGGCTGTCACTGGGGGAGAAGGTCTACCGTGCGGCGGGATACTCGCTGCTGGTTCCCTCGCGGCCCGGCTACGGCGCCACGGACCTGTCGGTCGGGGCGGCTCCTGAGGACTTCGCCGACGCCGTGGCCGCCCTCTGCGGGCTTCTGGGGATCGATCAGGTCAAGGCGTGCGCCGGGGTGTCGGCGGGGGGTCCGACCGCCGTGGCCCTGGCTGCCCGGCATCCCGACCTGGTCCGCCGGCTGGTCCTGGAATCCGCTGTCGGACCGCTCTCCTGGCCGGGAGCGGGAACGAGAAGGCTCGGACGTGTCGTGTTCTCGCCCCGGTCCGAAGGCGCGGTCTGGCGGCTGACCCGGTGCTTGCTCGAGCGACGCCCGGAGGCAGCGTTGCGCATGTTGCTCGCGGAGCTGACCACGGGGCGCCCCCAGGATGTCCTCGACCAGCTGTCCGGGGAGCACCGGGCCGAAGTGACCGCGCTGCTGTCGTCGATGCGTTCCGGCCGAGGATTCGTGAACGACCTGGCTCAGCTCGGTGGGGGACGGAAGTCCTGGGAGGGGCGCGTCGCGCAGCCGGCGCTCGTCATCGCATCGAGGCGCGATGGTTCCGTTGCTTACGGCCATGCGGTCGAACTCGCGCGGATCCTGCCCCGGGCCGAGCTGGTGGACAGCGAGGCGGCCGGTCATTTCGTGTGGTTCGGCCCCGATCGGAACCGCATCGAACAGCTGATCACCGCGTTCCTGGCGCAAGGCGCCACGGCAGGCGGAGGGTGAGACGGGCGGGTGGGGTGACTGCGGAGGTCAGGCCTGGCCGCCGTCGTACTGTTCCCGCCAACGATCGATCAGCGCCGCCATCTCCCGCTGCATGAAACCGTAGAAGTCCTGCATCTCGTCCAGGCGCAGACCCACGACGCTTTCCCTGCCCGCGATCTTGATGCCGCCCGCAGCGGCGTCCCACATGCTGGCCAGCAGCGTGTTCTGGTTGCCCATCAGGGTCGACCAGGCGTGCTTGCGGAAGCGGTAGTGATCGCGACGGCTCCCGGGGGCGGGTACGCGCTCGATCATGCCGGTCGGAATCAGCTGGTTCACCGCCCCTGACACTGCACCCGAACTGATGCGCAGCGACTCGCAGAGTTCGCCGGCGGTCATGGTCTCGTGCTGGCTGAACAGCAGTGCCGTCATCACCCGTGCCGTGGTCTTCTGCATGCCGCCTTGGGAGAGGGTCAGCGCCAGCTTCTCTGCGTGTTCGCGCAGTTCCTGGTCCACGTCCTCCGTGTCATGCATGCCGAGCCTCCTCCTGAGCCGGATCCCCAGGATACATACAAACCTTAACGCTCTGAGCGTTCAAAGATCTCTGAAACTAGGCTATGTTTCGGGTATGGAAAACGTGATTGAGCTCCGCGACCTCACCAAGACGTACGGCACGCGGCGCGGTCTCACCGGCCTCACCCTCGATGTGGTCCAGGGTGAGGTGTTCGGCTTCCTCGGTCCGAACGGCGCCGGGAAGTCCACCACGATCCGGCTGCTGCTGGACCTCATCCGGCCCACGGCCGGCCGGGCTACCGTCCTCGGGCTCGACCCGCGGGGCGACGGCGTCCAGTTGCGCCGTCGTGTCGGATATCTGGCCGGTGACTTCGTGTGCGACGGGCGCCAGAACGTCCGGGCCTACCTGCGGTTCCTGGCGGAGTTGCGGGGAGGTGTCCCGCAGACCCGTATCGACGCTCTGGCCGACCGGCTCGGCCTGGACCAGTCGACGAAGATCAAGAAGCTGTCGAAGGGCAACCGGCAGAAGGTCGGACTCGTGCAGGCGTTCATGCACACCCCGGAACTGCTCATCCTCGACGAGCCGAGCTCCGGACTTGACCCACTGGTCCAGCAGGCGTTCCTCGACATGGTGACGGAGGCCGCCGCGGGCGGCCAGACGGTGTTCATGTCCAGTCACATCATGAGCGAGGTGGAGGCCGTCGCCGACCGGGTCGGCATCATCCGCGACGGGAGCCTGGTCGCCCTGGACACCGTGGCGAACCTCCGCACCGGAGCGATCTGTGATGTCGAGATCACCTTCGAGGCAAGCGTCCCGGTGAGCGCCTTCGAGGGGCTGCCCGGTGTGGGCCGACTCCACCTCGACGAGGCGGGCACGCGGCTCACCGGTCAGATCTCGGGGCCGCCGGACGCCTTCATCAAGGCTCTGGCCCACTTCTCCGTCACCGGCCTGCGCGCCACCGAGCCCGCTCTCGACGAGGTCTTCCACGCGTACTACGACGGGGCCGAAGCGGCGCCGCGCACCGACTCGACCACTCTCGCCTGACTCGGCACTCTCGCAGCTCCACCACACCGGTACGGAAAGGATCCACCCCCATGAGCGCCGCCGCAATCCTCACCAAGACGCTGTCGGACAGCCGTCGAGGTCTGATCGGCTGGTCTGTCGGCACAGCACTGGTGGGGATGGTGTACGCCAGCACCTACCCCTCCCAGCGCGAGAACGTGGACAGCATCCCCGAGGCCCTTCGTCAGAGCCTCAACGTCGACGGCACGGCTGCCGGCTATCTGCAGGCCTCCGTGTTCGGCATCATTGTCCCGCTCCTCGCGATGATCTACGGCGTGACCATGGGGGCGAGGGCCATCGCCGGAGATGAGGAATCAGGGCAGCTCGATCTGCTGCTCGCGCACCCCATCACACGGACCCAGCTGGTCCTTCAGCGGTTCGGCGCTCTGGTGGCCGGAGCGCTGGGCATCTCCGCCCTAGTCTGGCTCGCGGTCCTAGCCGTGCGCGGCAGCGCCGAGCTGACCAGCGTCAGCCCCCTCCAGTTCCTGGCCCAGTGCTTCAACCTGGCTCTCCTTGCGATCACCTTCGGTGCTCTCGCCGTCGGGGTCGGAGCCGCTGTGGGCCGACGCGCGGTGGCCCTGGTCGTCGTGGCCATCGTGGGGGTGCTCTCGTACACCGCCAGCACCTTCGCCACGCAGATCGGCGCCGACTGGATCGCCCACCTGTCACCCTTCCACTACTACATCGGTGGAGAGCCGCTGCGGAACGGTTTCCAATGGGGTGATGCCGCTGTGCTCGTCATCGCCTCGGCGATCTTCGTCGCGGCCGGTCTCGCTCGTTTCAACCGTCGAGACATCAACAGCTGAGGCTCCGCCGCAAGGGCACTCCCACCATTGCTGGGGTCGACTCTGGGGGGCACCCTGATGCACTGATCGATGGGTGGGAGCCAGACTTTCCGGCAACGACCCGACTTATCGGAGTGGGAAGGTGATGGGGTGTCCACCGTCGACAGCGGGATTGCGCCGCAACCCAACGTGAACGATCCGGCGATCTACGACTGGTATCGCATGATGCGGGACAACCATCCGGTGCACCAGGATCCGGGTACCGGATGGTGGGTGGTCTACCGTTACGCCGACGCGCGCAATGTCCTGACCAATCCGGGCACGTTCTCTTCCGAAATGCATCGGATGGGGTTCCCCGAGTCGGGGCTGGAGAGTCTTCCGCAGATGGATCCGCCCCGGCACACGCGCGTCCGGAGGATTCTTGGTACCACTTTCACGCCCAGTTCCATCGCGGCGTACGAGCCCCAGATCGTTCGGATCACCAACGAGATACTCGACGACCTCTCCGACCGGGATGAAATCGACCTCGTCGCTGATCTGGCGTACACCGTGCCCATCGCGGTCATTCTGGAGATCCTCGGCCTGCCGGCCGAGGACCGCCATCTCTTCTACAACTGGGCTCGCAAGGTCATGAGCGTAACGCCCGAGGAGATGGCGCAGGAGGGATACCTGGAGGCCCTGGGCGAGCTGCAGCAGGAAGCGATCACCTACCTTCGGGAGAAGGTCCGCTCACGCAAGAACAAGACCGGCGACGACATGCTGACGCGGCTCGCCAACGCCGAACTCGACGGTGATCGACTCACCGAGGACGAAACGGTCAACTTCGCGAACGTGATGTTCGCCGGCGGCCACATCAGTACGACGATGACCATCGCCAACTCGGTGGATCTTCTTGATCTGAACCCGCAGGCGCAGGCCGACGTGCGGGCTGACCGGAAGCTGATAGGTCCGGCGGTCGAGGAGGTGCTCCGACATCGGCCTCCGATCACGACCGGGCTGCGTGCATCGACCAAGGATGTCGAGGTTGCCGGCGTCACGATCCCGGCACACCAGCATGTCGCTGCCAGCTTCTGCTCCGCCAACCGGGACGAACGACAATTCCCCGATCCGGAAACGTACGACATCCACCGGAACAGCGAGGGGCGCCACTTCGGGTTCGGCTTCGGGACGCACCATTGCATTGGCAATGCTCTGGGTAGGCTTGAGGCGAGGCTGGTCCTCGGCGTGCTCTTCGATCGTTTCAAAGAAATCACGGTCGAACGTGACGGCGACCTCGTCTGGGCCATCCCGCCGCAGATGGTCGGCTTCGAGAAGCTGCCGGTCACGCTGCGCAGAGCCTGACAGGCTCGCATGAGGGTGCTCGGAGGCATGACAGCTCCGAGCACCCCCATGCTGTCGGGTGGTGAGTCGGGGAGGCGCGGGGTGCAGCCGACAGCGACAAGCCTGCGTTAATTTTGGCTGCGTTCCTTTTCTTCCGGCGTCAATCGCCCATAGCTTCCCCCTGTTCGTTCGTCGGCAGGTTCTGGAGCCTTACCGGGTTCCTCTTCAGGGGGTGTGGCGAATGTGGCGTGACTGCGGGCTTCTGGAGCGCGAACGTGAGATCGATCTGCTGGATGACTCCTTGCGTCGAGCGCGGGACGGCAAGGGCCGTCTGGTCCTTATAGAGGGTGAACAAGGTTCTGGCAAGACAAGTCTCTTGCACGCTCTGCGCACTGCGGCGGAGGAAAGAGGATTTCGCGTGCTTCGCGCATGCGGAAGTGAGTTCGAGAGCGATTTTTCCTGGGCTGTTCTGAGGCAGCTCTTCTGTGATGCGGCTGATGGGGAGCGGTCAGAAGGGGCATACCGGAATTTCGGGGCGGCCTCGATCGAGAAGGTTCTCTCCGGCTGCGGGGCGGGAGAGGGTGCGACGGGGCCCGTCGCGACAGATCTCCACCCCGCTTTTCGGAGCATGTTCGGTACATGTCGCGAGATATCTGCCGCTGAGCCGTTGCTACTCATCATCGACGAGGCCCAGTGGGGTGACGTCGAATCCATGCGTTTCCTTGCATACCTGGCGAACCGCATCGAGGACTACGGCATACTGATCGTTCTCACGGCGACCTGTGCGAAACGCGGACCGATTTCGGATCTGCTTATGACGGCGAGCGCCTCGGCGTCGGCGTCCTACCACCGGCTGTCGCCGCTGACCAGGGAAGGCGCACGGCGACAGATCGTGGAACGGGTCGGCCGCGAGGTGCCCGAGAGTGTCCTGCGAACCTGCTTCGAACTCACGGAGGGCAACCCGCTCCACCTGGCCGAGCTCCTCGACGAGATTGTCGGGCAGGGGCTGGAGCCCGATGAGGCGGCGGTTGCGGAGATCTCCCTGATCACTCCCGTACGCATCTCGTGGAATGTCGGGAGCCGGCTCCGGAAACTTCCCGCCAACGCGACCGTGTTGGCGGAGGCCATCGCCGTGCTCGACGACCAGGCCGAGCCGCGGCACTGCGTCGGAGTGACCGGGCTGGGCGAGGCGGAGCTGCTCGACGCGGCAGGATGCCTCAGAGACGCCGACGTGCTCAGACCGGGAACACCGTACAGATTCCGGCACCCTGTGGTCAGGCAGGTCACCTACACACAGATGTCTCCGCGGGATCGCGGCAGCGTCCACCGCAGATCGGCTCGAACGCTCCAAGCCGCAGGAGCCTCGGCGCGTGAGGTCGCGGAGCATCTGGTCCGCACCGATCCGCTCGGTGACACGTGGAGCGTGTCCGTGCTGCACTCCGCTTCCTCCGGGGCGATGAAGGAGGGCGACCCGAACGCGGCGATCCGCTATCTCCGGCACGCCCTCGCGGAGCCTCTCTCCGAGGAGCGTGAACTGGCCACGCTGGCGCGGCTCGGTTCTGCGGAACTGCGTGCCCACGACCCGTCGGCCATAGAGCGTCTGCGGGAGGTGAAGACACGCGGGGGGGAGCCGGAGGGGCGGAGATTAGTCCGTACCGAACTGGGCGTTGCACTCGCCGCTTCGGCCCGGTACGAGGAGGCTCTGATCCTTCTCGGCCAGGACCGGGAGCAGATGCCCGAGGACACACGCGCGTTCGCGGCGGTGCTGTCCCGGCTTGCCCCGTCGATGTCCGAGCGTACGCACCCCTCCTTCGTGCCCAGCGGGGGAACGCGGTCTCGCGCCGCTGTCGAGGCTCTCCTGCGGTGCGCGCCGCTGCGGCGCGTCCGCCGACTGGCCTCCGCCGCGCTGTCGGCCGGTGAGCGAGAGGCCTTGCACGACACCGGCCTCACCCCGGGCTCCATCGCCGCGTGGGCGCTCTCCGAATGCGACGAACTGGACGGCGCGGAAAGGGCGCTGGACGATCAGCTGCGCCGGGCGACGCGGGCGGGACAGCTCCTGACCGTGGACACGGTCAGGAGTTTGCGGGCCCGGGTCCTCTACAGCAGCGGACGACTTGCCGAGGCCGAAGCCGCCGCACGTTCCGTACTCCGGCATCAGCGCGCGACTTCCCTGCGCCCCCTGTCCGTGCCCCTGGCGGCCGCCGTCCTTGTGCACTGCCTGGTCGACACCTGCCGGCCCGATGAGGCCGAGGCCTTCCTGGGGAAGACGGGGTTGAGCGGGGAGCTGCCCGAAGCCGCCATGTTCCTTCCCCTGCGCGCCGCCCGGGGCCGGTTGCGGATCAGACTCGACCGCTTCGACGACGGTCTCGCCGACATTCGCAGTTATCGTGAACTCGCCGCCCGGCATGGGTGGTGGCACCCCTCCGCCGTCTGCGACTACCTGTCTGACGGCGTTCGCGCCGTGGTCCGCTCCGACGGATCGGAGCAGGCGATCGACCTGGTCACCGACGAACTGGCCCGAGCACGGGCCTTCGGTGCCGCCAGGCCTCTGGCTGTGACCCTGCGTACCTATGGGGAGCTGCAGGGCGGAGCGGGAGGCCTCGCCCTCATCGAACAGGCCCAGAGCATGCTGGCCGGGCTCCCCGACACCCTCGAACACGCCCGCACGTTGATAGCGCTGGGAGCCGCGAGGCGTCGCGCCGGACAGCGCAGCGAGGCCCGCCGACGGCTCACCGCTGGCATGAACCTGGCCGGGAGCATCGGGGCCGTGGATCTCGAGAACGAGGCCCGACAGGAGCTGCGGCTCGCGGGATCACGATCCGTTCGCGGTGAGGTGTCTGCCCCTGTTCCCCTGACTCCGGCAGAGGAACGCGTCGCCTGGCAGGCGGCCAAGGGGCTGAGCAACCGCGAAATCGCCCAGGCGCTCTTCGTCACCGTCAAGACCGTCGAATGGCACCTGAGCCAGACCTACGCCAAGCTCGGCATCGGCAGACGGTCCGAGCTGCCGGACGTGCTGGACCCGGCCTCCGACGCCGAAAACACCGCCAGGTCCGCCTGATTCCGTCCCCCGGCTCTCATGGACTCCGCGGACTGGGGTCTCTGCTGGGGCTGTACCTGGGGCGGAGACGGCGCTGCTCGGCGAGGCTTGCCGACAGTTCACCGGGGGTGAGCGAACACCGCTCGCCCCCGGAACCTCTTCCCTCGACGGAAAGGCGGGATCAGTGCACAGCACTGGCGAGAAGCGGCACGAGGAACTGTCCGACGCCGAGCGTTCCTTCGTCGACGCGGTCGCGCGGCATTACCACGAGGCACACGGGGTGACGTGGGAGAAAGGCCGCGTCATGGCCTGGATGATCATCAGTGATCCGGTCGAGCAGACCCTGCCCCAGATCTGCGCGGCCGTCGACGCCACCCCCGACCAGATCGAGCAGCTCATCGAGCAACTCGTTCTGGCAGGCCTGTATCAGCGCATCGAGACTCAGGGAGCGGAGACGCGCTACCGGCTCGTCGACGACGGATACCCGAAGGCGGTGTCCGACACCTTCGCGAGCTGGCCGGAGTACCGGGGCATCTTCCAGTACGGACTGGAGGCGCTGAAGGATGCCAGCGCGGAACGCCGCAGGCGCATAGCGGAGATCGAGGAGCTCTTCGGGCACATCGTCGGCGACCTCGCCGACATGTCGCGGCGCTGGGAGCAGCACCGCGAGAACGCCTCCGTCTGACCCCCGACCCGCGCAACGAGGAGACCCCGCCATGGCCACGGAAACCGCCCCCACCGCTCTCACGGAGAGCGAGAAGATCTTCGTGGAGAAGGTCGCGCAGTACTACTACGAGAACGACGGCATGCCCCATGAACGAGGCCGTGTCGTCGGCTACATGATGATCTGTGATCCGGCGGCACAGACCGCGGACGAGATCGCCCTGATGCTCGGCGTGGAGCGTGCGGCGATCGACCGTATCGTCGACCAGCTCACCCCCGAGAACGACCCGGTGAGCGTCTTCGAACGAACCGGCGCTCTCAGCGAGAACTACACGCTGCGCCTGCGCGAGAACAGCTGGGCGCCGAAGGTACGGGGCATCTTCTCGGAGTTCCCCGACTTCCACCGGATCGCGGCCACCGGCCTGCGAGAGCTGCGCGCGGAGGGCGCGTCCGACGAGCGGCTGCGGCGGCTGGCCAACATGGAGCGCTTCCTCGGATTCGTCAGCTCGGAGATGCCCGTGATCCTCGAACGCTACGAGAAGAACCGGTCGTCCGGGAACGCCTGATCCGCGACAGGGGCACGCCGAGGAGCGGAAAGGAGACGACGGTGTCGGTGACGGAGATCGGGCCCGTGAGTCAGCGCCGCAGAGCAGCCGTGGACATCCCCCCGGAGGCTCTGGGAAGCGAGGAGTTCCGAGCGGACCACCAGGTGCGCTACGCCTACGTGGCCGGCTCCATGTACAAGGCCGTCGCGTCGGAGGACATGGTCGTCCGCATGGGCAGGGCCGGACTCCTGTCGTACTTCGGCGCGGGAGGGCTGAACCAGGAGCGGACCGCCGCCGCGGTACGGCGCTTCCAGCGGGAACTGGGTGACGGCCCCTGGGGACTGAACCTGCTCGCGAGCCTGGAGAACCCGGCGAAGGAGGAGGAGCAGGTCGACCTGCTCCTCCGCCACCGGGTTCGCCGGGTGGAGGCCGCCTCCTTCCTGCGTCCGACCGCCGATCTGGTCCGGTACCGGCTCTCCGGGGTGAGCCAGGGGCGCGACGGCAGGGTGTGCGTCCCCAGCCGGGTCATGGCGAAGGTGTCCAGGCCCGAGGTCGCCGACGGCTTCCTCGGACCCGCGCCCAGGGAACTGGTCGACGGGCTCCTGGCGGAAGGGCGCATCACCGCGGCGGAGGCCGAACTCGCCGACCGGGTGCCTCTCGCGGACGACATCGTCGCCGAGGCCGATTCGGGAGGCCACACCGACCAGCGCCAACTGGTCATCCTGCTCCCCGAACTCATCGCCCTGCGGGACCGGACAGCCCGGAGGTTTCCCGCCGCCGCCCGGATCCGGGTCGGCGCGGCAGGAGGTATCGGGGTTCCCCGCGCGGCCGCCGCGGCGTTCGTGCTCGGTGCCGACTTCGTGCTCACCGGCAGCATCAACCAGTGCACGGCGGAGTGCGGCACCAGCGATCGCGTCAAGGACATGCTCCAGCGGGCCGAGGCCCACGACATGGCGATCGTGCCCGCCGGCGACATGCTGGAGACCGGTGCGCGCGCCCAGGTACTCCGGCGCGGTCTGTTCTATCCGGCCCGGGCCAACAAGCTGTACGAGCTCTACCGGCGCCACGACTCCCTGGAGGACCTGGACCCGCGGACCGCCGAGCAGCTGCAACGCCGTTACTTCCGGAGGAGTTTCGACGAGGTCTGGGAGGAGACGCGCACCTACTACCGGCGCGCCAACCCCAAGGCCCTCGCCCTGGCGGAGAGCGACCCGAAGCACAAGATGCTCCTGGTCTTCAAGGCCTACTTCGTGCAGTCCATCCGGCTGGCCATGAGCGGCTCCGAAGCCCACCAGGTGGACTACCAGATCAACTGCGGACCGGCGCTCGGAGCCTTCAACGAGCTCGTGCGCGGCACGGACCGCGAGAACTGGCGCGACCGGCACGTGGACGACCTAGGAGAGATGATCATGCGGGGCGCCGCCTCGATACTCAGCGAACGGTTCGAAGCTCTGACGTCCGCGAACATCCATCGGGGGCAGCGCCCGTGACACTCATCCACCTCTTCGCCGGTCAGGGCTCCCAACGCGTCGGCATGGGAAGGGATCTGCTCGCCGCCTATCCCAACCTCGTCCGGCAGGCGGACTCCGTCCTGGGGTACTCGGTCGCCGAACTCTGCCTCGATGGACCCGCCGAGCGCCTCGCGGACACGCGCTACACACAGTGCGCGGTGTATGTCGTCGACGCTTTGGCGTACATCGATTCCGTGCGGACCAGCGGCCGGATCCCGGAGGCGCTGGCCGGGCACAGCCTCGGGGAGTACGCGGCACTCTTCGCCGCCGGCGTCTTCGACTTCCGTACCGGTCTCGAGATCGTCGCCAAGCGCGCGGAGTTGATGGCGGACGCGGGCCCCGGCGCGATGTCGGCCGTCATCGGGCTGGGCGAGGACCGCGTCCGGGCCCTCCTGGACTCCTCCGGGCTCCCCGTCGACATCGCCAACCTCAACGCTCCGGACCAGATCGTGGTCTCGGGGCCGCGTGAAGCCGTAGGGGAGGTGCCGGCCCTGATGTCCGGGCACGCCCAGACCGTCGTTCCGCTCCGGGTCAGCGGCGCCTTCCACTCCCGCTCCATGGCACCGGCCGCCCGTGAGTTCGCGTCGTTCCTCGACGGCTACGTGCTGGCCCGGCTGAAGATTCCCGTCATCGCGAACACCACCGGGCGCCCTTACGACGACGACATCGCGGGCACCCTGTGCCGCCAGCTCCACTTGCCTGTCCGCTGGAGCGACACGGTCGTCCACCTGCTCGGGCTGCCCGACCCGGAGTTCCGTGAGATCGGGCCCGGCAACACGCTCACCGGGTTGACCCGGCGCATCCAGGCGTCACTGCGTGCATCGGTCGTCACCGCATAGCCGCGTCCGGCCGCAAGGGCCCCGCGCCTCCGTGGAGAGGAACAACGGCGAATCATGGACTCCTCGTCCGCCACCGGAAGTCTGCATGTCACCCCCCAGGAGGTCCTGGCCTTCGCCGAGGCCACCGGCGACCGCAGCCCGCTGCACCTGGACGCCGCATACGCTCGGCGCACGCCTTTCGGTGAGCCCGTGGCCCACGGACTGCTGTGCCTGCTGAAAGTGCTGACGCGGGCTCGCGTGCCACAGGGCCGGACGCTGGCCGCTCTGCGCTCCCGGTTCGCGGCTCCGGTGCTTCCCGGGCAGGACTACCGGTGCACAGCACGGGAGACCGTCTCGGACGACGGCGACGTGCGAGTCGACTTCCAGGTGCTCGACGGCGACAGGACCGTCATCGAAGGGGAAGCCACCTTCACCGGCGGCGAGGTGCGGCCGGCTCCGGCGCGCGCCGCCCGCCCCAGAGCTGCGGCCCGGGCCACGGTGGCCGCTTTCGAGGACATCTCCCCGGGAGATCTGGCGGGCGGCGACTACCGCCCGGACTGGAAGGCGCTGGAGGCGCTGGTGTCCGGTCTCCGCTTGCCGGACCACGGTGTCGGAGTCGAACACACCGCCGTCCTGGGCTGGGTCAGCCACGTCGCGGGCATGGAGGTGCCAGGGCGCGCGGCCATGATCAGCGGTCTGGACCTGGTCTTCCTGGAGGCTCCGAAACCACGGGGGTTCAGGGGACAGGCGGAGGTCACCGACCTCGACGACCGTTTCCGCACGGTCCGGCTGACCGGGGAGGCGAACGCCGGACGGACCGCGGCCGAGGTCGAGGTGCGTGTCGTCGTGCGGCGTGAGGCTGCGGCGCCGTCGGCCGAGGACGTACGCCGAGAGGTGGCGGATCTGGTCGACGGGCGGCAGCTGGCAGGCCGGTCCGCCCTCGTCACGGGCGGAAGCCGAGGGCTCGGCGCCGCCCTGGTCCAGGCTCTGGCCGTCGCGGGCTGCACGGTCCACGCGATGTTCCGCGAGAGCAGGACCGAGGCGGAGGCCCTCGTCACGGCTCTCGGGCGGGACGGTGAGAGGGTCCGCCTGCACCAGGGGGACGCGGCCGACGCCGACTGGTGCCTGCGGACAGGGCGGGCCATCGAGTCGGAGTACGGCCCCGTCGACTACGTCTTCCTGAACGCGGGACCGGCAGCGAACTCGCTCGGCCTCCATCCGGCGACGGCCGCCCGTGCACGCGACCATGTCAGCAACGGCATGCAGCTCGCCCAGGCCCCGCTCAGCGCCTTCGCGGAGGGCCTGGCTCACCGGCAGGGCCGGGTGATCGCCGTGTCGTCGTCCTACGTCACCTCCCCACGTCGCGGCTTCGGTCACTACGTGGCGGCGAAGAGCGCCTGGGAAGGGCTCGTGCGGGCGAGCGCCGTGGAGTGCCCCGGCCTCGGGGTCTCCATCGTCAGGCCGCCCAGACTGGCCACCACCTTCGCCGACAGCGTCACCGGGGCGGAGGAGGCGCTGTCCGTCGAACCCGTCGCCGGCGCGATCCTGCGGCATGTGGCCGGGTGCGCACCGGGCTCCGTGGAGGTGCTGGAGGAGTTCGCCGGCCTCGGCCCGTCGCCCGCCGGGGCCCCCGGGCCGGACGCCTCCGCCGTATCCCGGGCGGACGGACTCCTGGTCGTGGCCGCGACGTTCACGACGGATCCGCTGCGACCGGTGCTGTCCCACTGGGTCGAGCGCCTGGGGCTCGACCTCGATGTGCATCTCGAGTCCTACAACCAGGTTTTCCAGGAGCTCCTCGATCCCCGGAGCTCCTTCGCCTCGAACCGCCGTGGGTGCAACGTCGCGTTGATCCGGCTGGAGGACTGGCCTTCGGGTGCGGCGGGGCGGCGTACCGTCGACGAGTTCGGTGAGGCGGCGTCCGAGGCCGCCGCACGGGGGGCCGTTCCGCTGGTCGTCGCCCTGTGCCCGCCCTCTCCGGGAGCTCGGGCGCTTCGCGGTCCCGAACTGGCGGAGTGGGAGGACCGGCTGTCCGCTGTGCTGGGTGACCGCGCGGGACTCCACCTCATCCCCAGTGCCGAGTGGAGCGGGGCCTACCCGGTGGTGGACCACCACGACGCCGCACGGGAGGAGCACGCCCACATTCCCTACACCCCGGCCGCCTGGACAGCGCTCGGCACGTCGGTCGTCCGCACGGTCCACGCGCTTGTCTCCCCGCCGTACAAAGTGCTGGTCCTGGACTGCGACAACACCCTCTGGAGCGGAGTCTGCGGGGAGGACGGGGCGCGCGGGATCACCATCGGGCCCGCGCGACGACGGCTCCAGGAATGGGCGCTGACCCAGCACGACAACGGTGTGCTCATCTGCCTGGCCAGCAAGAACGAGGAGGAGGACGTCGACGCCGTCTTCCGGCAGCGTGACGACCTGCTCCTGAGGCCGGAACACATCACCGCGCGCCGTGTGAACTGGGACCCGAAGCCGGACAACCTCCGGGAGCTCGCACGCGAACTCGGGCTCGGCCTCGACAGCATGGTCTTCCTGGACGACAACCCCGTCGAGACCGCCGCCGTCCGGGCGGCCTGCCCCGGCGTGCTCGCCCTGACCCTGCCGGCGGACGAGCAGGACCTTCCCGGCTTTCTCGACCGGTTGTGGGCCTTCGACCGGGGCCGGGTCACCGACGAGGACCGCCGGCGCGGCGCGATGTACCGCGAGGGGAGGTCCAGGGAGACGTTGCGCGCCTCCACCACGACCCTCGCGGAGTTCGTGGCCGGACTGGAGCTGCGGATCGACGTACACGAAGCCCGTCCGGACGAGCTTGCCCGCGTCGCCCAGCTCACCCAGCGCACGAACCAGTTCAACCTCAGTACGGTGCGTCGGTCCGAGCCCGCTCTGCGCGAACTGCTGGACGCCGGGGCACGCTGCCGCGTGGTCGAGGTCAGCGACCGCTTCGGAGAGTACGGGCTCGTCGGCGCGGCCATCACACGGCCGGGCGCGCAGGTGGTGAACCTGGACACCTTCCTGCTCAGCTGCCGTGTCCTGGGACGCGGCGTCGAACACGCGTTTCTGGCCGCGGTCGCCGCCGAGGAAGCGGGGGAGGGGAAGGCGACCACGCTGGAGGCCGTGCAGCGGCCGACGGCGAAGAATCGTCCGGCCCGGATGTTCTTCGACCAGGCGATGGGAGCGGGAACATCCCGGCCCGGGGCCGTCGACGGGGAGATCGTCCACCGGGCGGATCTCGGCGTGCTCACCGGACTCACCTTCCGGCCCGACGACGGAGCGGACACCGGTGTCGCGTCTCCCGTACCGGACGCCTCACCGGCGGACGCCCCGCACGGGACGGCGGACGCGCAGCGCATCGCGGCCCTGACCGCACTCGCGGTCGACCTCACGGATTCCGCGGCGCTTCACCGATCGGTGACGGGTGACCCGGACGTGATCACCGGCCCGGCCCCGCTCCGTTCCCGGAAGTCGGCCCACGTCGCGCTCGACGCGGTGCGGGACGTCCTCAGCGCGTTGCTGCACGTCCCGCGATCCCAGCTGCGCCGGGACAGCACGATGGAATCCCTGCGGCTGGAATCCCTCCAGATCGTCGATGCCACCGTGGCCCTGGAGAAGCGGTTCGGACGCCTGCCGGGAACCCTCTTCTTCGAACACCGCACCCTGGGGGCCCTGGCGGATGCCATCGCTCCGGCCCGCGCCGCCCACCGGACCCCGGCCGGCGCCGGCCCCTCCGGCGTCCGCGTACCGGCTGCGACCACGCTGCCGCCGGACACCGACGCCATTGCCGTCGTCGGCATCGCCGGCCGCTATCCGGGAGCCGAGGACATCACCCAGCTCTGGGACAACCTGGTCCAGGGCACCGACTCGCTCGGCGACATCGCCGAGCGCTGGGACCGGCTCGGTACGGCCGCCGCGCGCGTCGCCGCCGACCGCCGCACGTCCGGCGGACTCATCGACGGGGTCGACGCGTTCGACTCCCTGTTCTTCTCCATCGCACCGAGCGAAGCGGCGACCATGGATCCGCAGCAGCGGCTCTTCCTCCAGACGGCCTACCACGCCATGGAGGACGCCGGGCACACCCCACGCACCCTGGGGCGGAACGTCTCCGTCCATGTGGCCTCCATGGGGCCCGACTACGCCGTGCTCAATGCCGATGCCGCACTGCGCGGCGGCAGCAGGTATCCGAACAGCGATCTGTACCAACTCGCCAACCGTGTCTCCTACTTCTTCGACTTCACCGGTCCGAGCATTGCCGTTGACACCGCCTGCTCCGGCTCCGGCGTCGCGCTCAAGCTCGCCTGCGACACGCTGCGGTCGGGCAGCGCGTCGGCCGCCATCGCCGGCGGCGTCAACCTCATCCTGCACCCGGCACGCCGCCTCCAGTACACGGAACTGGGCATGATCTCCCCGACCGGCCGGTGCCGGCCGTTCGGCGAGGGCGCCGACGGCATGGTCACCAGCGAAGGCGTCGGCGCCGTCCTGCTCCGGCCGTTGAGCGCCGCGTTGGCCGACGGCGATCACATCTACGGCGTCATCAGGTCGGTGGAGACCAACAGCGGTGGCCGGACGGGCGGATTCACCGTACCCAGCCCCGACGCGCAGGCGGCGCTCATCGCCAGTGCGCTCCGCCGCGCGGACGTCGACCCCGCGACGATCGGCTACGTGGAGGCGCACGGCACCGGGACACCGCTGGGCGACCCCATCGAGATCCGGGGACTCACCACGGCCTTCGGTACGGAGCTGCCCCGGGCGTCCATACCGATCGGGAGCGTCAAGGGGAACATCGGCCACACCGAGGCGACGGCCGCTGTCGCCGGGCTCACCAAGACCCTGCTCCAGTTCGAGCACCGCACCCTGGTGCCCTCGTTGCACGCGGCCGCGCCGAATCCGGTCATCGACTTCGCGGCGACGCCCTTCCACGTCCAGCAGACCGTCGCCGACTGGAGCACCGGCAGGCACGATGCGCCGCGGCGCGCGGCGCTCAGCTCCTTCGGCGCCGGCGGAGTCAACGTCCACATGATCCTGGAGGAGGCGCCCAGCCCCCGGCGGGCCGACGCAGCGGCCCACCCGGGAAGCGACCTGCTCCTCCTCTCCGCACCGGACGAGGAGCGGCTGCGGCTGATGGCCGGGCGGCTCGGCTCCTGGGCGCGGGCCGCGGGCCGGCGCACATCCCTGGCTGACATCACGCACACACTGCGTGTGGGCCGAGCCGAATTCGATGCTCGTCTGGCCGTCCCGGTCAGCGGTCACCAGGCGTTCGTGGAGTGCCTCGACCGGCTGGCCGACCCGGCCGCGGATCTCGCCGAAGCGGTGGGCGAGGCCGGCGGAAGCCTCGGCCGGGTGACCCCCGGGCAGAGCCTGGCCGATGTCTTCGACGGCAGCCCCGACATGACCGAGGTGCTGCGCGGCCTGGCAGAGCGCGGCGACCTCGCCGCCCTCGGCCGACTCTGGTGCCAGGGGGCGGCTGTCGACTGGCAGGCGCTCCTCGGGGCGGAGGACCGCCGCCGGGTCTCGCTGCCCGGGTTCCCGTTCCGGCGCACCCGCCACTGGCTGCCGCGGGCCGAGCCGACGCCCGGCCGACGCCCGGCGGAACCTTCCGGCGAGGCCGCAGCAGTGACGTACTACGCCCCGCACTGGGCCCCCGAGTCCGACGGGCCGACTCCCGCCCGCACCGGACGGCACGTGATCGTCCTCGGAGCCGACGGCCCCTGGACACGGGAGGCCGACGGACGGGTCGCCGACGCCTCCGACCTGCTCGGGCACACGACCGAGCCCGGAACCCCCCTGGTCGTCGTCGACCGACGTGGACTCGACGCAGCGGGCGGCGACACCCCGGCTGAGCTGCCCCGTGAGATCGAGACCCTCCGGCTCCTGGCCCGGATGGCCGACGACGGGCGTCAGGTGACCTACGTCTGCGTGGACCGAACCGGCCGGCGTGACCCCGGCAGCGCGCTGGTCCCCGGCTTCGGCCGTGCGCTCGCACAGGAGAGTCCGCACATCCGGACCCTGCGCGTCGAAGTGTCCGGGACAGCGCAGCCGCCGACTCTCCCGGCCGTTCTCGACGAGGTGGCTCGCGGCACCGCCGAGGTGCTGTACGACGGGGAGCGCCGGGTCCGCAGATGGCAGCGGGTCGCCCGGGCCGTCACCGCCGAGGCTCCCTTCGCAGCGGGAGGCCACTACCTGATCACGGGGGGAGACGGCGGTATCGCGCGGCTCCTGACCGAGCACCTCACGACCCGGTTCGGGGCATCGGTGACCCTGCTCGCGCGCACGGAGGCACAGCCCGGTACCGACGGGCCCCGCCCCGCGGAGCCGGCCGTAGGAGGCAGCGTTCTGCGGCTGCGGGCCGACGTCTGCGACGCCCGTTCGCTGGAGCGGGCCCTGCGGGCCGCGCGTGAGCAGCACGGGCCCGTCCGGGGCGTCATCCACGCGGCCGGTGTCCTGCGTGACGGAGCGGTGAGGGACACGACCGACGAGGAGACCTCGGCGGTCCTGGCCCCGAAGGTCCGGGGCACACGGCTGCTCGACGAGGCGACCTCCGGGGACGAGCTCGACTTCTTCCTCGTCATGTCCTCGTTCGTCGGCACGTTCGGCAACAGGGGACAGGCCGCCTACTGCGCGGGCAACCGCTATCTCGACGCGTTCGCCGAACACCGCGCGGCCAGGGCGGTCCGAGGCGAGCGGCACGGCCGGTCGATATCGGCGATCTGGCCGCTGTGGGAGCAGGGCGGCATGGAGATGCCGCCCGCCGTGCGGCAGTTGACCGCCGTGACCGTGGGTCTGGAACCGATCGACACCCCCACGGCGCTGGCCGCCTTCGAAGACGTCGTAACGCTGGGAGCGCCCGTGGTGCTCATCGGCCGGGGCACGCCCGACAGGGTCACCGCGGCCCTCACCGCCCTGGAGCCGGCGCCCGATGCCGTGGTGGGTCCGGCGGCCCCGGCGCGAGAGAGCGACGCGTCGGACCGGGACGTGCTCCGTGGGTGGCTCCGGAGCGAGGCCGCGGCTTTGGCCGGTGTCCCCGCCGAACAGGTCGACACGGCAGCCGATTTCGGCGCGTACGGATTCAACTCCCTCCTGTTCACCGACTTCACCAACCGCATCAACGCAAGGTTCCGGCTGGCCCTGACCCCTGTCGTGTTCTACGAGGCCCCGACGATCGACGCGCTGGCCGGAGAACTGACGTGCCGTCATGGCGCGTCGTTCACCGCCGACCACGAGCAGCCCGCATCGCGGGCCACATCCGACGTCGCCTCGCCGCACACGGGCTCCCGGACGCCGTCACTGAAGGACGAGCGGCCCTCCTCACCCGCGGTCGCGGTGATCGGGATGGCCGGACGCTTTCCGGGCGCGTCGGACCTGGACGCGTACTGGTCCCATCTCCTGGCGGGCCGGAACCTCGTCGGGCGTGCCGCGGCCGGCCGGTTCGGCGAACTGCGGCCCGTCGGCGGATTCCTGGACCGGGTACTGGCCTTCGACGCCGGGTTCTTCGGGGTCTCCCCGCGTGAGGCACGGCTGATGGACCCCCAGCAGCGGCTGTTCCTGGAGGAAGCCTGGCACGCCATCGAGGACGCGGGCACGGCTCCCCGCTCCCTGGCCGGGAGCCGGACCGGCGTGTTCGTCGGCGCGACTCTGTCCGACTACGCCGAGCTTCTCCACCGGTCCGCCGAGGAGGTGGCCGCCCACAGCGTCACCGGACACGTCCAGAGCATCATCGCCAACCGGCTGTCGTACCTGCTCGACCTGCGTGGCCCGAGCGAGGTGGTCGACACAGCCTGCTCCAGCTCGCTGACCGCTCTGCACCGGGCCCTCAACGCCCTGGCGGCGGGCGAGTGCGACCTGGCCGTGGCCGGCGGTGTCAACGTCCTGTTCTCCCCGCAGTGGTTCACCTCCCTGGACGCGGCGGGCATGCTGTCGGCCAGCGGACGGTGCTGGGCCTTCGACGAGCGGGCCGACGGATTCGTCCGGGGCGAAGGCGTCGGGGTCGTCGTTCTCAAACCCCTGGACGCGGCCCTCAGGGACGGGGACGAGATCCGGGCGGTCATCAGGGGAAGCGCGGTCAACCACGGAGGCAGGGCTCACTCCCTCACCGCCCCCAACCCGGAGGCCCAGGCGGACGTCGTCGCCACCGCGCTGAAGCGGGCCGGCCTCGCGCCCCGTTCCGTTTCGTACGTCGAGACCCACGGAACGGGGACGAAGCTCGGCGATCCGATCGAGGCCGCCGGGCTCACCAAGGCGTTCGGCGGCCCCGCGCCCGCACCGTGGTGTCACCTCGGGGCGGTGAAGGGAAACCTCGGCCATCTGGAGTCGGCGGCCGGCATGGCCGGTCTGCTGAAGGTTCTCCTGGCGCTGCGACACCGCACCCTTGCGCCCAACGCGGTCGGCGATCGCCCCAACCCTCATCTGCGCCTCGCGGACGGGCCGTTCGAGGTGCTCACCGAACCGCGGGCCTGGCGTCCCGCGGACGACTCCGGCACGCCGCTCCCGCTCCGGGCCGGCGTGAGCGCCTTCGGGTTCGGAGGAGCCAACGCCCATGTGGTGGTCGAGGAGCCGCCGACACGCCGCGCACCCGAGGCGGACCGGACGACTCGGGACCGGGACGGCCACCTGGTTGTGCTCTCCGCGACGGACACCGTGCGGCTGGGGGAGTATGCCCGGCTGCTGCGGGACAGCGTCGCGCGGGCGACAGTCCCGCTGGCGGATCTCGCCTACACCTCCCGGGTCGCCCGGGACGCGCTGCCGGTACGGCTGGCGGCCGCGGCCGTCGACCACGACCACCTGCTCACGCTGCTGGACGCCTACCTCGCCGGCGAGGACGCCGACGGGCTGTTCACCGGTGACAGCGCGCCGGAGGCAGCACCGTCCCAGGGCGTCCGCCGTGAGGCCGTCGCCTGGGTGACCGGGGCGGACATCGACCGCACACCCGATCCGGCCCGTCGCCGTGTGCCGTTCCCGCTCTACCCCTTCGACCACACCACGGAGCACGGACCGATGGCGGAAGCCGACCCGGACGGACGACCGGCCGCACCGAGCGAGCACACCGACAACCCGCTCGCCGCCCCCGTACCGCAGTTGCTGGCACGGCGCTGGATTCCGCAGCCCGCCCCGGCCCCGGAGACCGACCCTCGCCGCCCTTCCTGTGTTCTGGTGATCGGCCGGGAAGCGGAGGCGTCCTTCGCCGAGGCCCTCGCCGGATACGACGCGATGCACTGGATCGTCGTACGCGAACCGTCCAGGCTTCCGGCCCTCTCGGCCGACCAGTACGAGATGGAGTTCGACGACCACGGGGCCGGACAGCGGGCGGCGGCTGACATCCTTGCCTCCCACCCGGGGCCTTTCTGTCTGGTCGACCTGGTCGACGCCACGGGCGGGATGGTCCCCGACCGGGAGAACGCCCGTCTGGGGCTGCTGAAGGGCTTGCTGGACGACGGTCGCACGGCTGAGCTGCGCCTGGTGCACCTGCGCCGGACGGCCGGTTCGGTGACGAGCGAGGGGCAGCCGGACACCGGGGTGGGCGGAGCCAGGCTGGCCGGTCTGGTGCGTGCGGTCGGGGCCGAGCACTCCGCCGTTCGAGCCGTCACGGTCGAGACTGACGGGGGCGACCTGGCCGCCGGACTGGACCGAGCGCTGCGGGAGTTGGGCACCGCGGGGCAGGAGCCCGAGGTCCGCCGGCGCGGCGGGGTACGGGAGGTGGCCCGGTTCTCGCGGGTGGCCCCCGAAGCCGCCGCGCGGCCCGGTGCCCTCGGCGCGTTCACCCTGAGCGCGGAAAGGCCCTACCTCATCACCGGCGGTACCGGCGGTCTGGGGCTGGCGGCGGCTGAGCTGCTGGTGGCGCGCGGAGCCAGGAAGCTGGTCCTCACCGGACGCCGGGAACTGCCTCCGCGTCAGCTCTGGTCCGAGACGCCGGAGAACGCCTGGTGGGCGGACCGGGTCGCGGCCCTGCGCCGCCTGGAAGCCGCGGGCGCCGACATCCTGCTGCATAGCGGCCCGCTCCGCGGCGGCACGGAGACGGCACGCCTGCTGGCCGACGTACGACAGCGGATGGGCCGACCCGCCGGTGTGCTCCACTGCGCCGGATCAGTCGCCCCGACGCCGGCGTTCGTCCGCAAGCCGTTGGACGAGATCCTGTCGTGCTGGGAACCGAAGGGGAGCGGGCTGGCCGAACTGGACCGGGCGCTCACCGAGGACGAGCCGGACTTCGTCGTCCTGTACTCGTCACTCTCCGCCGCCGTGCCCGCGCTGGGCGCGGGACTCAGTGACTACGCGGGAGCCAACGCCGCGCTCGACGCGTACGCCGGGTACGCCGCGCGACGCGCAGCCGCTCGCGGGTCGCGCACCCACTGGGTCTCCATCGGCTGGGGGAGCTGGTCGGGAACGGGAATGGGCGAAGTCACCGGCCCCCGCTACCGCGGCCTCGGGCTCTCGGCGATGACACCGGAACAGGGTCTCGGGCTGCTCGACGCCGCGCTGTCCGTGACGGGACATCCCCAACTGCTGGCGGTGGTGGGCGAACCCGACGCGGCCAGGACGCTCCACCGGCCCGAACCCGTCGACGCCGCGCGCCGGTCGCCCGGGACCACGACCACGAAACCGGACCTGCCGGTGCCGGGCACGCCGATGGACACCAGCGGCCGGGACGACTTCGACGAGCTGAAGGCGCGGTGCTCGGCCCATATCACCGAGACCCTCGCCGCGACGCTGCTCCTCGACCGGGACCGTGTCCGGCCGGACAGCGGATTCGCGGACCTGGGTGTCGATTCGATCCTGATCGCCGGCATCGTGAGGGCCCTCGAACCGCTGGCGGGCGCTCCCCTGGAGCCCTCGGTCGTCCTCGAACACCCCAGCGTTTCCCGGCTCGCCGAACACCTCTGCCTCAGCCACCCCGAGGGAGTCGCCCGCTGGGCCGGACGCGACCGCACCCAGTCCGCTTCGGACCCGGTCCCGCCCGTACCGGCCACGCCGCCGAGCACGGCCACCGCGATGCCGCTCGCGGTCATCGGCATGGCGGGCCGCTTCCCGGGCGCCCCCGACACGGAACGGTTCTGGGACCTGCTGCGCCGAGGCGGTTCAGGGGTGACGGAAGTGCCCCGGTCCCGCTGGGACGTGGCGACGCTGTACGCCCCGGAACACGCCGAAGGCCGGAGCATCAGCAAGTGGGGCGGGTTCCTCGACGGGATCGAGGAGTTCGACGCCGACTACTTCGGGGTGGCGCGGGAGCACGCCGCCCACATGGACCCGCTGACACGCCTGTTCCTGGAGGTCGCCGAGCAGACGTTCGCGGACGCCGGATACCGAGGAGAGGAACTGGCCGCCGGACGCGTCGGCGTCTTCGTCGGCTCGGGCACGAGCAGCTACGGCGGCAGGATCACCGTCCCGCACCGGGCCACCGCCACGGGACTCAACCCGAACTTCATCGGAGCCCACCTGGCGCACTTCCGCGATCTGCGCGGCCCCAACCTGGTGGTCGACACAGCGTGTTCGTCCTCGCTCACCAGCCTGCACCTGGCCCGCCAGGCGCTGCAGCTCGGGGAGTGCGAGACGGCTCTGGTCGGCGGCGCCGACCTGATCCTGGACGAAAGTCCCTACCTCTCGCTCAGCGCGGCACGCGCCCTGTCGCCGAACGGCGTCTGCCGGGTCTTCGACGCCCGAGCGGACGGGTTCGTGCCGGGAGAGGGCGTGGGAGCCGTCCTCCTCAAGCCCCTGGACAGGGCTCTGGCCGACGGCGACCGGATCTACGGCGTCATCGAGGCCACGGCCATGAACAACGACGGCCGCACCATGGGTCTGACCACGCCGAACCCGCAAGCACAGCAGGCTGTGGTGCGGGACGCCCTGCGGCAGGCGGGCACGGACGCCTCGACGCTGTCGTACGTGGAAGCGCACGGCACCGGCACCATGATCGGCGATCCGATCGAGCTGAAGGCGCTGACCGGGGTGTTCGACGAGGCCACGGCCGAGCGCGGATTCTGCGCCGTGGGCAGTGTGAAGTCCAACGTCGGGCACCTGCTGATGGCGGCCGGAATGGCCGGCCTGCACAAGGTGCTCCTCTCCCTCCGGAACGAGGCCCTTCCGCCCACCCTGCACTGCGAGCACCCCAATCCGCGGTTCGCCTTCGAAGCGTCCCCGTTCCGGCTCCAGCGCGAGCTGCAGCCGTGGACCCCCCGGAACGGAATCCGGCGGGCGGGCATCAGCGCCTTCGGATTCGGCGGCACCAACTGCCATGTGGTCCTGCGGGGGCTGACCGATTCCGAACGCGCCGCCCGCACCACCCCGCGCAGTCCGCTGCCTACTCCGGTGTTCCGCCGGACGCGGCACTGGATCGAACGGTCCGCGACGCCCGCTCCCCTGCCCGTGGACGACCCCCGTCCTTTGCTCCAGCTGGAGGAACTGATCTAGCCATGGCGGACAACCTGAGTCCCGAGTACACCGAGGACCTCCTGAGCACCCTGGCGGGCCGACGCGCGACGACGACGATCGACGCCGAGGACGCGGCCGTGCGCGATCACTTGGTGCACGACGTTCCCGTGCTGCCCGGCGTCTTCCTCCTCGACCTCGTGCTCCGCCTGGTGGGCCGGGCCGGAGTCGACCCCGCGGCCGTGCAACTGCGGCGCGTCACCTTCCTCGCTCCCGTCCTTGGCACCGCCGAAGGACGCCGGATCGACGTGGAGATCGGTCCCGGCGGCACGGGGCGGCTGCCCGTCACCGTGCGCAGCAGGCCCGCCGGCTCCGACGGGGCCTGGGAGACCAACTGCCGCGCCGAGATCCACCCCGCAGCCCGCGAACCCCGGCCGGGGCGCGTCGATCACGTCGTGCTGGAAGCCGCGGGCACCGAGGTCGTCGATGTCGAGGACCTCTACGGTCTCGCACGGCGGATCGAGATCCGGCACCGCGGATTCATGAAGGCGACCGGTCTGGTGCACGTGGGCCGGGACCACGCCCTGGCCCGTATGCGTGTCGCTGCCGAGGCCGAGCCCTATCTGGAGCGGTTCCACGCCCACCCGGCGGTGCTCGACTTCGCCACCCTGGTGCCGATGCTGCTCCTCCGACAGGACCGGCGCGCCGACGCCGATCACGCCTTCATTCCCATCTACGTCGATTCCTTCCACGCCACCAGCGGCGTCGGGGCGGAGAACCTCGTCCACGTGCCGGGGCCGGTGACAGGGCGGCTGGACGGCGAACTGTTCGAGGCGGACCTGGAGGTGTGCTCACTCGACGGAACCGTCGTCGCACGACTCGGTGGCTTCCGGGCCAAGCGGGTACGCTCCGCGGATCTGATCACCCACCGGCCCCCGCAGACCGGGAAGCAGCGCGATGGGGCGACCACTCCCTCGCACGCCGCCGCCGACACGCCCCGCCCCCGTGCCGGGGGTCTTCGCGAGACCGTGGAAGCGCTGGTGGCGGCCAAGCTCGGGCTCGACCCGGACGAGATCGACCCCGACCGCGGCTTCTACGACCTCGGACTGAACTCCCTCGACCTGCTGGGCATCGCCGACGCTCTGGAGGACGGGCTGAGCACGGAGCTCTACCCGACGCTGCTCTTCGAGTACCCGACCGTGCGCTCCCTCGTCGACCACCTCGGCGGGATCGGCCTCGGAGCGCCGGTCCAGGAGGAGACCGCGCCGACTGCCCCGGTGACGGCGCCCCCGCCCGCACGCCGGCCGTCGGCGGCTTCGCCGGCCGGGGAGGAAGGGCACCGCGAACCCGTCGCGATCGTGGGCATGGCGGGCCGCTACCCGGGGGCCGCGACGGCCGAGGACCTCTGGGAGGTGCTGCGCGACGGCGTCGACCAGGTCACCGGCGTCCCCCGTGAGCGCTGGGATGACACCGCCCAGACCGGGGCCTTCTGTGCGGGCGTGGCCGACTTCGACGCATCCTTCTTCCATCTGTCCGCCGAGCAGGCGCTGACGATGGATCCGCACGAACGCCTCCTCCTCCAGACCGCGTGGGAAGCGCTGGAGAACGCCGGACACACCCCCGAGGGACTGGCGGAACAGACCGGCGGAGCGGTCGGGGTGTTCGCCGGGGCGATGTGGAACGACTACCAGCTGACGGGGCTCGACCGGTGGCGTGGTGGAGGGGGCGAGATCGTCGGATCGTGGTCCTCCGCCCTCACCAACCGGATCTCCTACGCCTTCGACTTCGAAGGGCCCAGCGTGACCGTGGACACCGCGTGTTCCGCGTCGCTCGCCGCACTGCACCTCGCGGTCCAGAGCATCCGGCGCGGCGAGTGCCGGGCCGCTTTGGCGGGAGGCGTGAACCTCTCGCTGCACCCGTACAAGTACCTGCGGCTCGGGGAACTCGGGCTGCTCTCCGAGAGCGGTCGGTGCCGTCCCTTCGACGCTGA
This sequence comes from Streptomyces sp. McG3, assembly GCF_018619185.1. Classification (GTDB taxonomy): domain Bacteria; phylum Actinomycetota; class Actinomycetes; order Streptomycetales; family Streptomycetaceae; genus Streptomyces. The sequence goes on from NZ_JAAXYC010000004.1 coordinate 26,609, forward strand.
AGCCGACGGCTACGTCCCCGGAGAAGGGGTCGGCGTCGTCGTCCTCCGGCCGCTCGCCGACGCACTCGCCTCCGGGGATCGCGTCCTCGGGATCGTCCGGGGCTCCGCGCTCCGGCACAGCGGGCGGACCGGTGGCTACACCGTGCCCAGCCCCGACGCACAGGCCAAGGTGATCTCCGCTGCCCTCACCGACGCGGACGCCACGGCCGACACCGTCGGCTACGTGGAGGCGCATGCGAGCAGCACGACGCTGGGCGACCGGATCGAGGTGGAGGCGCTCACCTCCGCCTACCGGCAGCACGGTGCCGTCACCCCCGGCGCCTGCGCCATCGGATCGGCCAAAGGCACCATCGGGCACCTGGAGGCCGCCTCGGGGATGGCCGCGCTGGCCAAGGTACTTCTGGCCCTGCGGCACCGGACGATCCCGGCGGGGCCCGGCATCGGCCGCCCCAACCCCGGGATCTCCTTCGACGGAACTCCGTTCCGCCTGCCCGCGCACGAGGAGCCATGGGCCGCCCCGGTCGACCCGGCGACCGGCGCCGTGGGCCCCAGGCGGGCCGCGCTCAGCACCTTCGGCGCGGGCGGAGCCAATGTCCACCTCGTCGTCGAGGAGTTCACCCAGGCCGCGCCCCCGCCACCGGCCCACGGGGCCGGTCAACCCCGCACCGTACCGCTGTCCGCGCGGACCGAGGACGAGCTGCGTCGACAGGCGCACCGACTGGCGGTGCACCTCCGGGCCGCTGCCGGACCGTGCCTCGACGACGTGGCGCACACTCTCCGGGCCGGCCGCCGGCCGATGGAGCACCGACTGGCGGTCGTGGTGCGAGACCTCGACGAACTCGCCGCGAGCCTCCAGGACTTCGCCGACGGGCGGGCGCCCGGGTCGCCGCTCCACACCGGCCGGGTGCGCCCCGGCCGGAGCGGCCACGGCGTCGCCGCACCCGACGAGGCCGCTCTGGCCGGACTCTGGGTCGGCGGAGAGCTCGCAGCGTGGCCCGTGATCGAAGGAGCCGGCCGGGTGCCCCTGCCCACCTATCCCTTCACGCTCCGCCGCTACTGGCTCGCCCCCCGGGACACGTCGACGGCCCCTGTCGCACCCGCCCCCTCCGCCGACGCGGTCCCGTCGGCCACCGACACCCCCCTGCTGTACGCGCCGCGCCGGCTGCCCGAGCCGCTGCCCGCGGAATCCGGCTCCGGCGCCTTCGCCGACGCGGTCGTCATCGCCCTCGACACCGACGACGCGCGGGTGGCGGAACTGCGCACCCGATGCCGGCGCGTGGTGCGGGTACAGCCCGGCATGGCGTACGCGCGCACGGGACCGGACAGTTTCGAGGTCCGGCCGGGCGACGAGGAGCACGCCTTCGCCCTCGCCGCCGACCTGAGGGCGGAGGGCGCCGAGCCCTCGGCGCTCCTCCACCTGTGGGCATGGGGGAGGGGCGAGGCACCCCGCGCCCAGGACGTCGGCGGGCTCCTCTCCCTGTTCCCGGTGTGCCGCGCCTGGGCCCTCGGCCGGACGGCCCCGCTCGCCCTGATCTACGCCTACCCCTGCGCGCAGGAGAACCCCCCGGACGCGGCCGTCGGCGGATTCGCCCGCAGCGTACGGCTGGAGCAGCCCAAGCTGGCCCTGCGGACGGTCGGCTTCGGCGGCGGACGGGTCGACATGGAGACCCTTTTGAGGGAGGCGGCCGACGCCCTGGCGGACCGGCCCGGGCGTGAGACGGAGAGCGACGCCGAGGTCCGGTACGCCGGGGGCGAGCGCACCGTCACCGGGTTCGTGCCGGTGAGCGCGACCGCGTCCGGCGACCGGCGCACGGACCGCCCGGTGCTCGCCCGTACCGGCGGCACCTACATGATCAGCGGCGGGGCGGGCGCGCTCGGCCTGCACACCGCGCGGTTCCTGGCGCGGACGCCCGGGGTGGCGATCGTTCTGACGGGACGCTCGCCCTCCGGCCCGGGAACCGAGGCGGCGGTCGCCGAACTGGAGGGGCTCGGCGCTCGCGCCGCGTATCTCTCCTGCGACCTGACGGACCGGGACGCGGCGAGGGTCCTGGTCCGTGAGATCACCGAACGCTTCGGACGGCTCACCGGGGTCATCCACGCGGCGGGCGTCGTGGAGGACGCCCTGCTGGTCAACAAGACGGCCGAGTCCTTCCGCAGAGTTCTCGCTCCCAAGATCACCGGCACCGTCCTGCTCGACGCCGCCACCGAGGACCAGGACCTCGACTACTTCCTCCTCTACTCGTCCGTCGCGTCGGTCGTGGGCAACGCGGGCGCGAGTGACTACGCGGCCGCCAACCGCTACCTGGACGCGTTCGCGGACTGGCGGGAGGACCTACGGCGCTCCGGCCGACGCGCGGGCCGGACGCTGGCGGTCAACTGGCCGCTCTGGCGGGACGGTGGCATGCGCGTCGACCCGTCGATGCAGGACAAGGTGCTGGCCCGCATCGGAGCACGTCCCTTGGAGACGTTGGAAGGCCTGGTCGCGCTGGAAAGGGCTCTCGCCGCCGACGAGAGCCGGGTCGTGGTCCTCTGCGGCGACCGGGAGCTGCTGGAGCGCCGACTCGGTGTCACCGCGTCGAGGACCCAACCGGGGCGCGACGTCACGTGGGAGGAACTGCTCGTGACCGCGGAGTCGTCGCTGGAGGAACTGGTCCTCGGCCTGGTCCCCACCGGGGCCGGCCCCGGGCACCGGTCCCTCGGTGACACCGGGTTCATGGAACTGGGCCTGTCCTCCGTCCAGGTCGTCGACCTGGTGCGCCGGCTCTCCGAGCGGCTCGGCGTCGACCTCCAGCCGACCCTGCTGTTCCGGCACAGCAACGTCTCCAGCCTCGCCCGGTACCTGACCGACACGCACCCCGACGCGGTACGTGAACTTCGCCCGGCCCGGGGGGAGACGGCCGGTGGCGCGGATCGCGGCGCGACGGCGGTACCCGAGCGAGCCGGGGCCCGGCCCCGCGCCACTGCCTCCGACGACCTCCGGCCCACGGAGCAGCCCATCGCCGTCATCGGCATGGCAGGGCGCTTCCCCGGCGCCGCGAACCCGTCCCAGCTCTGGGACCGGCTCGTCCAGGGGCACGACCTGGTGAGCGAGGTCCCCGCCGACCGCTGGGACCACCGGGAGCACCACGACCCCACCGGGACACTCGCCTCCGGTACCGACTGCGGCCACGGTGCCTTTCTCGACGACGTCACCCGGTTCGACGCCGCCTTCTTCGGCGTCCGGGACGCCGAGGCCCGGGGCATGGACCCGCAGTCCCGTCTGTTGCTGGAGGTCCTCTACGAGGCGGCCGAGGACGCGGGTGTCGCCGGAACGCTGAGAGGCACGGCGACCGGCATGTTCGTCGGCCGGTGCTTCAGCGACTACGAAGAGGAGATGGCCCGCCGGGGCGGGGCGCCGGGCGCCTTCGACGTCACCGGCACCTCCGTGTCCATGGCGGCCAACCGCGCGTCCTACGCCTTCGACCTGTCCGGCCCCAGCATGGTCGTCGACACCGCCTGTTCGTCGTCGCTGTACGCCCTGCACCTGGCCGTCAACGCGCTGCGCTCGGGTCAGTGCGCCATGGCGTACGCGGCCGGGACGAACCTGATCCTCAGCCCCCAGCACTATCTGCGCAGTTCGGCGCTGGGCGCCCTGTCCCCGTCCGGGCGCTGCCACACCTTCGACGCCCGTGCCGACGGTTACGTACCCGGGGAGGCCGTCACCGCCGTACTGCTCAAGCCGCTCGACCGGGCGATCGAGGACGGTGACCCCGTCCACGCCGTGATCAAGGCCGTCGCCGTCAGCCACGGGGGCAACGCCGCGTCTGTCACAGCACCCCAACCGGCCAGGCAGAGCGAGCTGTTGGCAGCTGCGTGGCAGCAGGCGGGCATCGCCCCCGGCACCCTGAGCTACCTGGAGGCCCACGGCACCGGCACCGCCCTCGGCGACCCGGTCGAGTTCGAGGCGGCCTCGACGGCGCTGAGGCCGCACACGGACGAGAGAGCAGTCTGCGCGGTCGGCTCCGCCAAGGCCCACCTGGGCCACACCGAGGCCGCCGCCGGCCTCGTCGGAGTGGTGAAGACCATCCTCTCGCTGCGCAACGAACTCATCCCCGCCATGCCCGCCTTCGAGACCCCCAACCCCGGCTGCCACGTCGACGCCGGCCCGCTGTTCGTCAACCGCGAGCCCCTGGAGTGGAAGCAGGCAGCCGGAACACCGCGCCGTGCCGGGGTGAGCTCCTTCGGGTTCGGCGGGGCCTACGCGCACGCGGTGATCGAGGAGGCTCCCGCACGGTCCGTGCCCCGGCCCACGGCCGGTCCGGTCCTCCTGCCCTTCGCGGCGAAGGACGAGACCGCCCTGCGCGAACTGGTCCGCAGACACCGGGACTTCCTCGCCGAACGCCCCGACACTCGGCTCGACCGCGTCGCCGCGACCCTGCGCCGAGGAAGGGAACACCTGCCCTGCCGCCTCGCGGTCTTCGCGGACTCGATGTCCGACCTGCTTCGCCGGCTGGGCGCCTACGCGGACGCGACGCACCCGCACGACCGGGTCCTGGGAGAGGAACGCGTACGGGCGAGCGACCCGGAAACCGTGCGGGCAGCGGCCGAGTGGGCTCGCGGCAACGCGACGCTGCCGACGGCGCCCGCGGTGGAGGCACTGCCCCGGCTCTCCCTGCCGACCTACCCCTTCGCGGGGGACACGTACTGGTTCGACGAGGCCACGACGGCCGCCCCGCGCACACCGCCTCGTGACGAGACGACCACCGCATCCGTCATCGCCGCCGTGGACACGTTCGTCTCCCGCAGCGGGTTCCGTGGCGTACAGGCGTCCCGGGGCATGGACCGCCTGGACGCCCTGCTGCGCCGCTGGAGCCGCCATCTACTCGGCGGCGCGGGCGACTCCGGCGCGCCCACGCCGCGGAGTCTGCGCACACGCCTCGCCGACGAGACCCGGTACGGACGACTGGCGGACGCGCTGGCTCTCATGATCGCCCGCGCCCCGGCCACGCCGCACAGCCGCCCCGGTACGCCCGAGGAGTCTGCCTGGCTCTCCGCCGAGGCGGCCGCGCTCGCCGACGACCATCCGGAGCTCCGGCCCTGGGTCGACGTGGTGACCGGATGCGTGCCCCGGCTCCCGGACATTCTGGCCGGTGAGGCCGACCCCTTGGAGGTCTACTTCGCCGAGGCCCAGCCCGACCTGCTGCTGCGCGTCTACGACGGCAACGCGGTGGCCGACCACCACAACGAGATAGTGGCCCGGACCGTGGCCGGACAGGTGCGGGCACTGCTCGCACGACGCCCCGGGCGCCCGGTGCGCCTTCTGGAGATCGGAGGAGGCACCGGCGGGACCACCCGACGACTGCTCGACGCGCTCGGCGACGTCGGGACGAACGTCAGCTTCGTCTTCACGGACGTCTCACCCGGGTTCCTGCCCGCTGCCCGCAGACGCTTTGCCGGCGGGGCGGTCGCCTTCGAGTGCCGGGTCCTGGACCTCGACAGCGAACCGGAGGCACAGGGCTTCGGCCAGGCGGCCGCGGACATCGTGATAGCGGCCAACTCGGTCCACGCCACCCGGAGCATCGCCGACAGCCTGGCGCGCGTCCGGCGGCTGCTCGCTCCGGGCGGACTTCTCGTCCTGGAGGAACTGGTCCGCAACCGGGACTGCATGACCGCCATGATCGGTGCCCTGCCCGGCTACTGGTCCAGCGTCGACGCGGACGTACGGCTCCCGCACTCCCCGTTCCTGGATGTGGCCGGGTGGCGGCGGGCCATGCGGGAGCAGGGGTTCTCGGCCACCTGGGCCCTCGGCGCACCGGATCTCGCAGAGGCCGAGTTCGACAACGCGGTCATGATCGGTGAGGTACCGGCGGAGCCGCAGCATCCGCGCGCGGCCACCGCCCCCGTCCCGACCGTGGCTGAGAGCCCGCGACCGGAGGCCGATCCCTTGAGGCCCCGACACGCATCGGAGCCCGTGCCCCCCGCCACCGTCGAGGGCAACGCGGTGGCCGCCACCCCCGAACGGGACGTCGACGCGGTCCGCACCCTGCTGCGCGCCGTCTTCGCCCGCTTCTTCGGGATGGCGGAAGAGGACGTGGACTCCGGGGCCTCGTTCGACGCCTTCGGCATGGACTCGCTCAGCGCCATCCAACTGGTCCGCACCCTGGAGCCCGATTTCGGCAAGCTCCCCAAAGTCCTGCTGTACGAGCACGCGACGATCGACTCCCTCGCCGAACACCTGGCCCGCCACGCCACCGGTCCCGAAGCGACGCCCGACAAGGAGACGCGGGAGTCGGCGGAGCGGCCGGCCAATGAGGAGCTGACCGCTGGGCCCGCGCCCAGGGCCGGGGCACGGGCGGAGAGCCGTCCGGCTGCCGAGCCCCTCGCCATCGTCGGCATGGCCGGCCGCTTCGCCCGGTCGCCTGACCTGGCGACATGGTGGCGTCATCTCCGGGACGGCGTGCACCTGGTGTCGGAGATCCCGGCGGAACGCTTCGACTGGCGGGAGTTCTTCGGCGATCCGCACCGCGACGAGGGGAAGGTGAACAGCCGCTGGGGGTCCTTCATCGAGGGGGTCGACCGGTTCGACGCCGACTTCTTCGCCATGACCCCGCTGGAGGCGGAGCTCATGGACCCGCAGCAGCGGATCATGCTGGAGACGGCGTGGAAGGCGGTCGAGGACTCCGGCCACCGCCCGTCGGAGATCCGCGGCAGCCGGACGGGTGTGTTCGTCGGCGCGACCTCGCGCGACTACGACTGGCTCCTGCACCGCGCGGGCCGTCATCGTGAGGGCCATGTCGTCAGCGGCAGCGGACACTGCCTCATCGCCAACCGGGTGTCCCACCAACTCGACCTGCGCGGACCGAGCGAGGCCGTCGACACGGCGTGCTCCAGCTCCCTCACCGCCCTCCATCGCGCGGTGCGTGCCGTACGCGGCGGAGAGTGCGACAGCGCGATCGTCGGCGGCGTGCACCTCTTCCTCACCCCCGATCTCTTCGTCGCGCTCGGCCAGTTGGGCATCATCTCGCCGGACGGGCGGTGCGCCGCCTTCGACCGCCGTGCCAACGGGATGGTGCGCGGCGAAGGCGCCGTCGCCGTCGTGATCAAACCCCTCTCCCGGGCGCTCGCGGACGGCGACACCGTCCACGCGCTGATCCGGGGCAGCGGGGTCTCCCACGGCGGCGGAGACCGGCGGGACTCCCTGATGATGCCCAACCCCACGGCACAGGCGGAGCTGATCGCCTCCGTCCACCGCGACGCGGCGGTGGACCCGCGCACCATCACCTACATCGAGGCCCACGGCACCGGTACCGAGGTCGGCGACCCGATCGAGGTACGCGGTCTGCGCAAGGCGTTCGCCGCGGGGACCGGCACGGCCGAGGACGAACGGACGGAATCCTGGTGCGCCCTCGGCACCGTCAAGTCCAACGTGGGGCACACGGAGGCGGCGGCCGGTCTCACCGGAGTGGTCAAGACCGTCCTCGCCATGCGGGCCGGCGCGCTCCCGCCGACGCTCCACTTCACCGAGGCCAACCCGCTGCTCGACCTGGAAGGCAGCCCCTTCCGTGTCGTGGACCGGCTCACCCCGTGGCAACCGCCGAGCGGCCTTCCACGACGTGCCGGCGTGAGTGCCTTCGGACTCGGGGGCACCAACGCGCATGTGCTGCTGGAGGACTACCCGCAATCCTCGCCTGCCGTGGACGCAGCGCCGGTACGCCCCTGTGTCGTCCCGCTGTCGGCCCGTACCGACGAGCGCCTCACGGCCTACGCCGGCGAGCTCCACGACTTCCTTGAGGACCTGCGTGAGGACGGAGCGGCCCTGCCGCCCCTGACGGACATCGCCTACACCCTGACCGTGGGAAGGGACCCGATGGCCAGTCGTCTGGCCGTCGTCGCGACCACCGCGCAGGAGTTGACCGCCGCGCTCCGGGCGCACCTGGACGGAGTGCCGGACCCGCGGGTGATCACCGGGACGAGCGCCGGTACCGGGGAAGCGGACGGGAGGAGCCCCGGCTCCGTTCCGCGGTCCGCGGTCCTCGCGGACGCGGTCACCTGGGTGACCGGCGGGATGCTCCCGCCGCCGCCCCCGGGCCGTCGGACACCGCTGCCCACCTACCCGTTCGAGCCCCAACGCCACTGGGCCGGTCCCACGGAGACGGCAGCGTCCGGGAATCCGCCTCCCGCCGCCGCGTCGGGTGATGGCGGGGAGGAGACGCTGCCCGACGTCCTGCAAGCACTCAGCGAGGGCCGTGTCTCGGTCGAGCACGTGGAACAGTTCATGGAAGGTGTGTTGTGAAAGAGCAGATGTCGAGACGGCGCATCCTCGAACTGGTCCGGAGCGGTGAGCTTCCGGCGGCCGAGGCAGCCGCCCTCATCGCCGTTGGCGCCGCGCCCCGGGAGGACGCCGGCCACGGGACGCTTCCCACGGTGCGGTGCTTCGCCCCGGGATGGGAGCAGGGCGACCGATCCGCCGTGTCCGTGGCCGGGACCAGAGCCGGGACCGTGTTCGTCCTCGACCGGACCGGCGGCGGGCTTCCCACCTTCGTCCCGCCCACGGGCGCCGTCCTCGTCCACGCGACGCACGACGCCGGCCTCCACCGCGAGGACGACTCCACCTACTGGGTCGGAGCGCGGGACGAATCGGCATGGGCACGCCTGTGGCGGGAGACCGGCCTGAACGGCCCCGCCCCGGAACGGATCGTGATCATCACAACATCCGGTCCCGAGCGCTGTCTGGACGCGGTGTACCCCGCACTCGCGACACTCGTCCGCGAGCGGGTCCATGACCGTCTCGCCGTGGCCTGCGTCGCCGTGGGCGACGACCGGGACCTCTCCGCCGACGCGCTCGGCGGCTTCTGCGGTATCGCCGCCCAGGAGGACCGCCGGCTGCGCATGGTCTCCCTGTCGGTCGACCCGTCGGCGGACCTCGCGACCCTGGCCCTGGGAGAGCTGGCACGCACGGACCAGCCCCTCTCGCAGGTGCGGTACGACGGCGGGGGACGCTGGGTCCGGGTGATGCCGTCGGTGGAGCTCGCCTGGGACAAGGAGGCAGAACTGGCCGACGAGGGCGTCTACCTCGTCACGGGGGGCGCGGGCGGAATCGGACTGGCTCTCGCGGAGCTGCTGGCGAGCCGCTTCCGGGCGCGATGCGTCCTCATGGGCCGCACGGGGGAAGCGGACATCCCGCCTGCCGCTCTCGCACGCATCCAGCGGGTCGGTGGCCGGGCACGGTACGTCAGCGGGGACGTGACCAGGCTGGACGACGTCCGGGCCGCGGTCGCGGTGGCCCGCGAGGAGTTCGGCCCGCTCACCGGAGTGCTGCATCTCGCCGGCGTCAACGCCGACTCCTACATCGCCAACAAGGCGCCCTCGGCGCACCACGGCGTCCTGGACCCCAAGGTGATGGGGGCGCGAAACCTCGACGAGGCGACCCGCGACGAACCTCTCACGTCCTTCGTGCTCTTCTCCTCCATGGCCGCCTACCTCGGCCATCCCGGGCAGAGCGACTACGCCGCGGCCGGACGGGCGCTCGGCGGCTTCGCCGCGCGCCGGGCCGCCCAGGTCGCCGGGGGCCACCGGTCCGGCACCACGGTCGCCATCGGCTGGCCGCTGTGGGACGGCGGCGGGATGCGGCTGAGCGCGAGCGACGAACTGGCCGTCGCGACGCTGCAGGGCATGACCGCGATGCCCGCCGAGACCGGTCTCGCGGTCATGTCCGCCGCGCTGCGGGCCGACCGCCCGGAGACCGTCGTGGTGTACGGGGACGGCCGGCGCATCGACCGCTTCGTGGCGGACCGCCTCGCCTCCGGCCGCACCTCCGGGGCCGTCGCGCCGTCCGTCACCCCCGCGGCCGTGAGGTCCGAGGACGACGACCTTGTCCGGGCGGCGAGCGCGCACCTCGTCGAAGTCGTGTCAGGTCTCGCCCGGATGCGTCCGGGACAACTCGTCCCCGACCAGGAGTTCTCGGCGCTCGGCATCGACTCGGTCATGATCAAGCGTCTCTCCGTGTCGCTGGAGGACTTCCTGGGATGCCCGATGCCGGTGACGCTCCTGTTCGAGCACCGCACCGTGAACGAGCTGGCCCGACACCTCGCCACGGCCTTCGAGGAGCCGCTGCGTTCAGCGCTCCACCGCCCGGACCCGCTCACGACCGGCTCGTCGACGGCCTTCGCACCGGATGCCGCGCCCGCGCCCCCTGCCCCGGAAGGCGCGAGCGCCGACGAGGCCGTCGCCATCGTCGGACTGGCCGGCCGCTACCCCGGAGCCGACGACGTCGGCGACCTGTGGGAACTGCTCAGCGGCGGCCGTGACAGCACGGGCGAGATCCCCGCGGACCGCTGGGACAAGGACCTGTGGCACGACACCGGGGACCGCAGGCCCGGCTCCAGCTACGGACGTTGGGGCGGCTTCCTCTCCGGCGTCACCCGCTTCGACTCCCTGTTCTTCTCCATAGCGCCGCGTGAGGCCCGGCGGATGGACCCGGCCGAACGGCTGTTCCTCGAAGTCGCCTGGTCCGCCCTGGAGGACGCCGGATACACACGGGCCCGGCTGCACCGTGCCACCCGGACCGAGGAGGGCCACGCCCTGGGCGTGTTCGTCGGCACCACGGGACTGGCCTACGGACTGGTCGGCGCCGAGGAATGGGGCAAGGGCAACCCCGTCTCGGCCCACTCCATGGAGTTCTCGCTCGCCAACCGGCTGTCCTACTTCCTCGACGCCCACGGACCCAGCATGTCCGTCGACACGGCGTGCTCGGCCTCCCTGACGGCCCTGCACCTGGCCTGCGAGAGCCTGCGGCGCGGCGAATCCCGGATGGCCGTCGCCGGGGGCGCCTACCTCAACCTGCACCCCCTCAAGTACGCGATGCTCTCGGAGCAGCGGATGATGTCGCCCGACGGCGTGTGCCGCCCGTTCGGCGAGGGCGGCAACGGCTTCGTCCCGGGCGAGGGCGTCGGCGCGGTCGTGCTCAAGCCCCTGTCCGCCGCGCTCGCCGACGGCGACCACGTCCACGCGGTCATCCGCTCCACCTCGATCAGCCACGGCGGACGGACCAACGGCTACACCGTGCCCTCTCCGAAGGGGCACGCCGCCGTGATCCGGTCGGCACTGCGCAGGGCCGGGGTTGACCCCCGCACGATCGGCTACGTCGAGGCGCACGGCACCGGGACCGAACTGGGCGACCCCATCGAGATCGACGGCCTGGAGCGCGCCTTCCGGGAGTACACACCCGACCGCGGGTTCTGCTCCATTGGCTCGGTCAAGGGGAACATCGGCCACGCCGAAGCGGCCGCCGGCATCGCCGGTCTGACCAAAGTACTGCTCCAGCTCCGGCACCGGAAGCTCGCCCCCACTCTGCACAGCGACCCGCCCAATCCGCTGATCGACTTCGCCGCGACACCCTTCCGGCTCCAGCGATCCCTGGAGCCCTGGCACGTGACGCGGGGCGGCACTCCCCGGCGGGCGGCGGTCAGCTCCTTCGGGGCCGGCGGTGCGAACGCACACCTGATCGTCGAGGAGTTCGGGGACCGCGAGGGGTCCCTTCCCGGCGCTGGGGAGGAGGGCAAGGAACATCTGATCCTGCTCTCGGCCCGGACCCCGGACCGGCTGACGGCCATGGCCGAACGCCTGGCGAGGGCGCTCACCCGGCCCGACGCTCCCCGGCCGCTTCGCGACATCGCGCACACGCTGCGCGTCGGCCGCGAGCCGTTCGCGTACCGCCGGGCGCTGGTGGTCGCCTCGGTCGACGAACTCGTCGAGCGTCTTCGGCAGCCGCACGAGCCGTACGAGCCGCAGCACATCGCCACGGCACCGGGGGACGGACCGGCCGGCACCTCACGCCGAAGCACAGACGAACTGCTCCGCGCCCTGCGTTGGCGCGAGTTGGGCGACCTCTGGGCCCGTGGCGCCGACATCGACTGGACCGCGGCACCGGGGACGTCCCCGCGGCCGAGCATCGTCCCGCTCCCCGGATACCCCTTCGCCGGGCCGTCCCACTGGCCGTCGGTCCGCCCGGCGGTCCGGCCGGGGTCGGTCTCCGACGAGGCCGTCGGCGCCCGTGGGGGAGCACCGCTCGTGGAGGTCGGGAACAGCGACGGAGCAGCCGAGTTCGCACTCGACCTGCCTCCCACCGATCCGGTGATCGCGGACCATGTGGTCGACGGCCGACCGGTCCTGGCCGGCGTGGCCCATCTGGAACTCGTCCGGGCCGCCGCGGCCCGGCTGACCGGCCACGGCGTCGCCGCGCTGACCGACGTACGCTGGCGTGCCCCTCTCGATCTGGACACGGGTGCGCCGACGGTCCTGCTGACCGCCGAGGGCGACACCGTCCGCGGACAGGTCATCACGCGCGGCCCGGACGGCACCACCGTCCACGCGACCATGACCGCGTCGACAGTACCGGGGGAGCCGGCCGGACGCGCTGACCCGGCGGCGCTCCGCTCCCGCTGTACGCGGGAGGAGTCCGCGAACTCCTTCTACGGACGCGCGGCGGAACAAGGGCTCGCGTTCGGGCCCGCCTACCGTCTCGTCCGCCGGATGTACCGCGGGGACGGAGAAGCCTTTGCCGAACTGTCCGCCACCCCGCGAGGGGGCAGCGACTGGTGGCTGGAGCCCGGCGCGACCGACGCGGCCCTGCACACGCTCCACGGGGCGGTGCCCTTCTGGGACGAACCGGCGACCCTTCCGGTCTCCGTGGCACGGGTGGACCTCGTGGCTCCCTCGGGGCAGGCCCGCTACGCCCACGCGCGGCTGGTGGAGGCCGATCCGGCACGCGGCACGGTGCGCTGCGACGTGGACCTGTACGACGAGGACGGCCGACCGCTCGTACGCTTCGCCGGCCTGACGGCTGTCCGACCGGCCCGGACCGGTTCCCTGCCCGCCTACCGGCCGGTGTGGCGGCTGACCGGGCCCGTATGGGAAACGCCCGGCGACCGCTCCGGGACGACCCTCGTGTTCACCACGGAACGGGACCACGGCCTCGGTGCCGCGATCGTCCGCCGAGCCGGAGCAGACGCCCGGCTGGTCGACATCACCGCCCTCGCCTCCGCGGAGGCGTTCGGCCGGATTCTTCGCGAGCTGCCCACGCTCGGGCACGTCTACTTCCTGGGCGGTGTGGAGCGGCGGCGCTACTCGCCGACCGACCTGGACCACCTGGAACTCTCCCAGCGCCACGGCTGCCTGGCGCTCTTCCACCTCGCTCGGAGCATCGCCGAACTCCGCCCCCAGGGCACCCGTCTGACCGTCGTCACCAACGACAGCCAGCAGACCGACGACGCACTTCCGACCGCCAATCCGTTCGCTGCCTCCCTGCACGGCCTGACCCGGACCCTCGCCCGCGAGATGCCGTTCCTGACGGTGGTCGGCGTCGACGTGGCGGGGGCGGAACTCGCCCACTGCTCCGCGGCGGACACCTGGGACACCTTGCTCGCGCGGATCGACGCCGAGCCGGGTGGGCTCCCCCACGAGGAAGTGGTCCTGCGCGACGGGGCCCGCCTGACGAAGCGGCTGATGCCGGTCCGGATGCCCGAAGGGGAGAGGACCCGTTCACCGTTCAGGGCGGGCGGCCGGTATCTCGTCGTCGGGGGTGCGGGTGGTCTCGGAGCGGCGATCAGCGAGCGGCTGGCCCGGGATTTCGGGGCCCGACTGCTGATCGTGGGCAGGCGCCCCGAAGCCGACCTGCCCGAGGGGCTGCTGGCCGGGCTGCGCCTGGCGGGCGCCGCGTCGGTCGACTACGCGGCGGCGGACGTGACCGATCCGTCGGCGATGAGGAACGTCGTGAGCCGGATGCGGGAACGGTTCGGCGGCGTGGACGGAGTGATTCACTCCGCCTTCGTCCTGTCGGACCGGACGATCGCCCGTGCCGACGACGTCTCCTTCACCGACGCTCTCGGCCCCAAGGTGCGGGGGACCGTCGCCCTGTGCGACGCCCTGGCGGCGGAACCCCTAGACTTCCTCGCCTTCTTCTCCTCGGCCATCGCCCACACCGGCAACCCGGGCCAGTCCAACTACGCCGCCGGCTCCACGTTCCAGGACGCCTACGGGCTGCACCTGGCGAACGCGCTGCACTGGCCGGTGACCGTTCTCGACTGGGGCTTCTGGGGGGACCAGGGGGCCGTCGCGACCGATGAGCACCGCAGCCGCCTCGCGGAGTGGGGCGTACAGCCCATCTCGTCCGACGAAGGCTGGCGCTACCTCCGGCAGGCACTGACCGCGGACACCTCCCACGTGGTGCCGTTCAAGGTCTCCGACGCCCTGGCGGAGGTGACGCCCGTCGCCACGAGCGAGCACCACACCCTGGAACCGTCGGCCACGCCCGCCACGCTCGGCCCGGTCCTCGCCGCGACCCGTGCGGCGGTGCGCGCAGCGGGGGAGCCGTTCGCTCCGGACTACCTGGACACCGTGGACGAGTACGTACGACAGCTCGTCCGGGAAAAGCTCACCGCCATGGGGCTGCCGGATCCGGCCGGGGACAGCCCGTCCTCGGACGGCCTCAGGTCCGCCCTCGGAGTCGTACCCGCGCAGCACCGCCTCTTCGACGCGCTCCGCGCCGCACTGGACAGCGCTCATCCTTTCCAACGTCCCCAGGGGAAGCCCGACGACAGCCACCGGCGGGAAGCCCTCCTGCGGCGGTTCCCCCACCTCGGCCCGACCCTGGACCTGATGGAGGAGTGCGTCGCCGCGCTCCCCGAGATCCTCACGGGTGCCCGGCGCGGCCTCGACGTGCTCTTTCCCGGAGGCGACGACCGCCGTCTGGCCGCCCTCTACCACGACGATCCCCGTACCCGGCACTTCAACGCTCTGTGCGCGGCGGCGGTCGCGGAGGCGGTCCGTACCCGGTCGGCTCTTCTGGGCACGGCCACCGCAACGGCTCCGCTGCGCGTCCTGGAGATTGGGGCGGGCACCGGCGGCACCACCCGGCAGGTGCTGGACGTCCTCGACCGGTTCGCCGACCGGGTCCGCTACGACATCACCGACATCGCGCCGAGCCTGCTGCTCGGAGCGGAGCGGAGGTTCGGCGCCGGCCGCCCTTACGCCGTGTTCCGCCCGCTCGACATCGCCGCGAACCCGGCCGGACAGGGTTTTGCCGAGGACCGCTACGACCTCGTCGTCGCCACGAACGTCCTGCACGCGGTCCCTGACGTGCGCGCGGCCCTGGGGCATGTGGCCCGTCTGATGAGGCCGGGTGCGCTGCTCGTGGTGAACGAGGCGACCCGCGTACTCGACAGCGTCACCCCGGTCTTCGGCCTCACGGACGGCTGGTGGCATGCCCGGGACGAGGAACTGCGGCTGCCGCACTCGCCCCTGCTCGCCCCCGGCGCCTGGCGCGGCCTGATGACCGAGGCGGGAATGAGAGGCGTCCGGCATTTCGGCGTCGAGGGCTGGACGCCGGAGCAGTGCGGTCAGCGGCTCTTCATCGCCGAGCGCGGCCCGTGGGTCCCGGACCCCTCCGTCTCCCCGCGCGCGGAGCGGGCGACGACACCCCCTCCGACGGTCACCGACAGCGAGACCCCTGCGCATTCGCCCGGGAGCGACGACCTCCTCGAACGGACCGTCGCCCTGCTCACGGAGACATACACCGGACTGCTGCGCATGGAGAAGGGCGAACTGGAGGCCGGAACACCTCTGATCGCCTATGGGACGGACTCGCTGACCACCATGGAGGCACGCGAGATCCTGGAGCGCAGCCTCGGGCCGCTGCCCCGGGAAGTCCTCACCACGGGGGAGTCCGTGACGGACATCGCCCGATGGCTCATCGACGCCTGCGGGCCACGGCTGGCGGCAGCTGTGGCCGGTGGATCCCCCGATCCCGTGGACGACGTCGCGGCTACCCCGGAATCACCCGCTGCCGACGGGCACGACGGAGGCGCGACGCCGGCTCACCGCGATCCGGCCCCTCGCGCGCGGAATTCCGCCGTCTCCGCCCGCACCCCCCGCCACGAGGCCGTGGAGCCCGTCGCCATCGTCGGTCTGGCGGGACGCTACCCCGGAGCCCGCGATCCCGAGACCCTCTGGAGCTTGCTGCTGCACGGTGACGACGCCATCGGGGAGATCCCCGGGACACGGTGGCCGCTGACCGACCACGACGACCCCACGGGCAGGGCAGCGGGACGCTCCTACCACCGCTGGGGAGCGTTCCTGGAGGACATCGACCGGTTCGACCCGCTGCTCTTCCGGATCTCGCCGCGGGAGGCGGAGCGGATGGACCCGGCGGAACGCCTGTTCCTGCAGACCGCGTGGGAGGCGCTGGAGGACGCCGGGTGGCCGCCCTCGCGGCTGCGATCGCGGGCCGGAGAGACCGGACGCGCCCGGGTCGGCGTCTTCGTCGGGATGATGCATCACGGGCAGTACCAGCTCCTCGCCACCGAGGAATGGGGGCG
Organism: Streptomyces sp. McG3; assembly: GCF_018619185.1. Classification (GTDB taxonomy): domain Bacteria; phylum Actinomycetota; class Actinomycetes; order Streptomycetales; family Streptomycetaceae; genus Streptomyces. The sequence continues at coordinate 42,961 of NZ_JAAXYC010000004.1, forward strand.
GGGCAACCGGCTCCAGGCGCCTGCGTCGTCCTGGTCCCTCGCCAACCGCGTCTCCCACACCTTCGGATTCGCCGGTCCCAGCATGACCGTCGACACCGCCTGCTCCTCCTCCCTGACCGCCCTGCACCTGGCGTCGGCGAGCGTACGGGCGGGGGAGTGCACCACCGCGCTGGTGGGCGGAGTCAACCTCATCCTGCATCCGAGCCACCATCTCGACCTCGCGACGGCCGGAATGCTCTCCCGCGACGGCCGGAGTCGGGTCTTCGACAGCGAGGCCGACGGCATGGTCACCGGCGAAGGCGTCGGAGCGGTCGTCGTGAAGAGACTGTCGGACGCCGTCAGGGACGGCGACCGCATAGACGCCTGCGTCCTCGGTTCGGCCGCCAACTCCGACGGGACGGCGGACCGCTACGGGGTGCCCAGCGCCGACGCACAGGTCGAGCTGATCGAGGACGCGCTGCGTGCGGCGGGAATCGACGCCGCCTCCGTGCAGTACGTGGAGGCCCAGGCCACCGGATCACCCGTGGGCGATCCGGTCGAGCTGGAAGCGCTGCGCCGCACGTACCTGACCGCCGGCGGTCGGACGTCCCTGGCCGTGGGCTCCCTCAAGCCCAACATCGGCCATCTGGAAGCGGCATCGGGAATGGCGCAGCTGACGAAGGCTCTGATGCAGCTCCGCCACGGAGTCCTGGCTCCCACCCTCGGAGCGGACGGGCCGCTCACCGCGGACGGATTCCAGGTGCCCCGGGAACCCACGCCCTGGCCGACCCGGCCGGCCGGCGCCCCACGCCGGGCCGCCGTCAGCAGCTTCGGGGCGGGAGGTGCCAACGCCCACGTCATCCTGGAGGAGGCGCCTCCCCGCCGACTGCCGGAACCCGACCCCGCCGGGCCGGTCGGCGAGGTGCTGTTCCTGTCGGCGCGCACCGCCGGACAACTCCGCGCGCACGCGATCCGCATCGGTGACCATCTGCGGGAAACCGGCGCCGAACTGAGACTCGCCGATGTCGCCCACACCCTGCGCCTCGGGCGGGAACCCCTGCCCGCTCGCCTGGCCGCACCCGTGCGCAGCCTGGCCGACGCGGTGGACGTGCTCGACGCGTACGCGAACGGACGGTCGTCGCCGCATCTGCTGACGAACGCGCGGGCGGGCGGCTCCGCCGACACGGCCGGGAGTCCCGCAGCGGGCGCGTGGCCCGCGGGCGGATACCCGGCTGCGCGCGCGTGGGTGGACGGCCTCGCCGGCGTAGCCCACCCGAACGAGGACGGCGGTCGCGGCCGGATCGTCTCGTTGCCTTCCTATCCCTTCGCGGGCAACCGGTACTGGCTGGATCTGCCGGACCGGAGCCCCGCCGTCGACGACGGGCCCGCGTTCCCGTCCGAGGAGCTTCCCGTGACCCAGTACCCGTCGACCCCCGACACCGAGGAATCCACCAGGGCGGCCGACCGGCCGGGCCCGGACGCCGCTCAGGAGACCCTGGTCGGGCTGATCTGCGAACTCCTGGGCGTCTCACGCTCCGACATCGACCTGGCCGACCACCTCAGCGACTTCGGCTTCGACTCGGTGACCATGGTGAGACTGGCCGACCGGCTGGGTGCCGAGTTCGACCTCGACGTCAGCCCCGCGATCCTCTACGGGTGCCGTGACGTCGCCGCGGTGGTGGATCTCCTGACCGCCCCGCCGGCCGGGAGCCCCGATTTGGCGAGCGGCCCCACGGAGCCGCCGGTGCGGGAGGCGCCGAGCCGGGCCGAGGCCGCTGACGACCCCCACCCGTGGGTGAACGAACCCGTGGCCGTCGTCGGCATGGCGGGCGCCTTCCCGGGCTCACCGGATCTGGACAGCTTCTGGAACCATCTGGCGGCAGGCCGCGACCTCGTCGGTGACGCACCGTCCGACCGCTTCCCCGGAATCGACGCGGCCCGGCGCCCCCAGGGCGGATTCCTCGACGGCGTCGACCGTTTCGACGCCGAGTTCTTCCAGATATCGCCACGCGAGGCCCGGGTCATGGACCCCCAGCACCGCCTGTTCCTGCAGACGGTGTGGGCCGCGATCGAGGAGGCGGGACACGACCCGGCGGACCTCGCGGGCACCCGGTGCGGGCTTTACGTTGGTGTGGCCTCCTCCGAGTACGGAGAACTGGCCCGCGAACGCGGCGCGAGCGTGGACGGCCAGCTCATCACCGGCAACGACCACAGCGTGCTGGCCAACCGGATCTCGTTCCTGCTCGACCTGCGCGGTCCCAGCGAGCCCGTCGACACCGCCTGCTCCAGCTCCCTGGTCGCGATCCACCGGGCCGTCAGCGCCATCCGGAGCGGCGAGTGCGACCTCGCGATCGCCGGTGGAGTCAACATCATCCTGTCCACCACCGGATTCGACGCCTTCACCACGTCGGGCATGCTCGCCGCCGACGGCCGCTGCAAGGCCTTCGACCACCGGGCGGACGGATACGTACGGGGCGAGGGAGTCGGGGCCGTTCTCCTCAAGCCGCTCAGCCGCGCACGGGCCGACGGGGACCACATCCACGGCCTCATCACCGGGAGCGCCACCAACCACGGAGGACGCGCCGCCTCGCTGACCGCCCCGAACCCCGCTGCCCAGGCAGCGGTGATCACCCGTGCCCAGGAGGACGCCGGGGTCGGCCCGGAGCAGATCAGCTACGTTGAGGCGCACGGTACGGGGACGGCGCTGGGCGATCCGATCGAGGTCACCGGACTCCGGACCGCGTTCGAGCGCGAGGGAGCTCCGGAGGGCGCTGGTCTCCAGCACTGCGGGCTCGGCACGGTCAAGACCAACGTGGGGCATCTGGAGACCGCCGCCGGCATCGCGGGACTCATCAAAGTGCTGCTCGCCCTCCGGCACGGCGTACTTCCGCCGACGCTCCACGTGGAGCGGGTCAACCCCGGTGTGCGGCTGTCCGGTTCCTCCTTCCACCTCGTCACTTCCGTACGGCCGTGGCAGCGGCCGATCGACCGGGCCACCGGCTCGCCGGCGCCCCGGCGAGCCGGTGTCAGCTCTTTCGGATTCGGCGGGATGAACGCGCACATCGTCGTCGAGGAGCCTCCCGCGACCGAGCCGGACACCACCCCGGACACAGCTGCGCCGCACCTCTTCGTACTCAGCGCGCGCACCCCCGAACGGCTCGATGCCCACGCTCGGGGGCTGATGGCACATCTGGACCGCCTTGTCACGAGCGGCGGACCGCACAGGCCGACCGCCGCCGAGATCGCGTACACCCTGCAGGTCGGGCGTCGCCCCTTCGCCGCCCGCCTCGCGGTGACGGCCACCTCACTTGACGAGCTGGCGGACGTGCTGCGGAACCACGTGGCGGGAACTCCCGACCAGAGGCTGCACGCCTCCACCCCGGCCGGGGCGGAGTCCGGCCCTGGGTGGGACGCCGACGACATCGCCGCCGCACTCGACCGAGCCCGCCGGGGCGACGCGCGGAGGCTTGCCGCCCTGTGGGCGGGCGGTGCCGCCGTCGACTGGCGTGCACTGCATCCGGCCGGGGGGCGCGGGCGGGTGACCCTGCCGGCCTATCCGTTCGCGCCCACCAGCCACTGGCTGCCCGCGCCCTCACCGGGCCCCCGGCAGCCCAGCTCCACGCCTGCCGCCTCGGCGGATGGATACCGGGACGTCCCGGTACCCTCCGCGGCCCGCACACCCGTCGCCGCAGCCCCGCTCCTTTCGCCGCCGTCGGCGGCCCCGGACTCGTCCGGCAGGCCCGCTCCGCTGTGGGCGTACGTCCGCGAGGCCATCGCCGACGGCATCGGGATACGCCCCACCGACGTGGACCCGGCACGGGAGTTCGCCTCGTACGGTGTCGATTCGATCGGCGCCATGCGCATCATGCAGACCATCCAGGCGCGCTACGGCGATCACATCCCGATGGCGGCGATCCTCGAACACCCCAGCGTCGACCGGCTCGCAGCCCACCTCGGACGCAGTTATGTGCTGCCCGACGAGATACCCGACACGGCCGCGCCGATGCTGCCGGACACGGCCGCCCCGGTCAGCGGCGCGGCGCCTCGCCTCACCGCCCAGCCCGTCTGGATCCCCTTCACGGAGACGGAGACGGGCGTCCCCGCCTACTGCCTGTTCGGCGACACCGGAGAACTGACCTGGCTGCTCCATCTGTCCGAAGGACTCGCCGCGGCGGGACCGGTCCTGGGCCTCGAAGCCCCCGGCTTCGGCGACCACGCCGAACCGGTAGGAGACATCGCCGACCTGGCGCGATTCTGTGCCGAAGCCGTTCTGGCACGCCATGGTGAGGGGCCCTGCCGCGTGGTCGGGCACGGCCTGTGCGGCTTCGTCGCCGCCGAGACGGCGAGGCTGCTCCTGGACGCCGGTGTGGACGTCGCCGAACTCTTCCTTCTGGGCACTCCGGAGCCCGGACTCGTGCCTGCGGCGGAGTCGCCCGCCGCCTCCGTCGCCGCCGTCGCGGAGACCCTCGCCGCCGTCTGGGGTGCGGGTGCCCGCCCGGCCCTCGACGCGACGGTCCCCGCTGCGGACCTCGACGCCCGCACGGAGGCGGCGGCACGGCTGCTGGAGCCGTACGCGCCCATGCCCGCGAAGGCGTTGCACCGATGGCTGCCGAACGCGGTCCGGTGGCGCCGTGCCCTGGCCGACACGGCCGCCCGGTACCGGCCGAGCCCGCTCTCGGGCGTCGGCAGGGCGCAGGTGATCCGCGGTGTCCAGGGAGTCGAAGGGGAACTCGGCGACTTCGACCGGTGGATCGCGCCGCCTCCGGCCCTGCGCGAACTCGACCGCGCCCCCTGGGACCTCGTCTCCGAGGACGTCGCCCGTGAGATCGCCGAAACCCGCCCCGCCCCACGGTCCGGCGACGGCGAACAGCCGTCACCGCTCGTGTCCATCAACCGCTACGGCAACGGCAGGCGCTCCTTCTGGGCCCACAACCTGTACGGCGAGGTGAGCTACGCCATCTACCTCTCCCGCCACCTCGGCTCGCACACTCCCTTGATCGGGCTGGAGCAACTGGGCGTCGGGCCCCACGGCTCCGCGGGGTCGGGGAACTACTCCTCGGTGAAGGAGATGGCCGCCCACTACGTCTCCGAACTGCGGGAGCAGTTCCCCGGGGAGCCCTATCTGCTGGGAGGCTGCTCGTTCGGGGGCGTGCTCGCCTACGAGATGGCCGCCCAGTTGCAGAAGGCCGGCGAAGCGGTGTCGCACCTGATCGTCATCGACCCGATCATGCCGGGCACGGAGTCGTGGGACAGCGTCGACTGGGGAACGGTCACCGAGGTCGAGGCCGAGTCGTTCTCCCTGGTCATGCTCGGGAACGCGATGTGCCAGAGGTACGGAGTCACGGAGCAGGTCACCCTGTCCGATCTCCACGGCCTCGACCTGGACGCCCAGCTCTCCTTCGTGGCCCGGCACATCCACCTGCGCGCCGCTTCCGGGCCGGACCAGGAGCTGATCAAACGCCAGATCCTGGTCCGGCACGAGGTGATGCTCCGCAACGGCGACCTGTTGCAGGAGTACCGGCCCGAGCCGCTGACCACCTCGGTCCCCACCACGCTCTTCCACGCCACGGAGGGATTTCTGGCCCCGGGCAACGACAACCACCTTCCCGCCGTGCCCCGGACGAGCAAGGACACGTCCAACGGGTTCGCCGCCTTCGTGGGCGACCGCATGACCATCCACGAGATGACGGCCGACCACCACACCATCGCCCACAACGACAACCTCGCCCGGATCGCGCGCACGCTCTCGCCCCTTCTGGACGTGGCCGGCGCTCCGGTCGGGATGTTCCCGGCCTCGCTGTACCCGGCCCAGCGACCCGGCAAGAAGTGAGGACCCCATGGAGCTGAGCGTCTACTTCTTCTCCGCCAACGACCGCTATGACTTCGGGGAGCGCTACCGCTTCATCCTTGACGTCGCCCGATTCATCGACGCCCGGGGCTTCGCCGCGATCTGGACGCCAGAGCGGCACTTCCAGGAGTTCGGGGGCAGCTTCCCGAACCCGGCCGTACTGTCCGCGGCCCTGGCCGTGGCGACGGAGAACATCGACATCCGGGCGGGCAGCGTGGTGCTGCCGCACCACCACCCAGTGCGCGTGGTCGAGGAGTGGTCCCTCGTCGACCAGCTCTCCGGTGGCCGGGCCGGCGTCTGCGTGGCGACCGGCTGGCACCAGGGCGACTTCGTGTTCTACCCCGACGGTTACGAGACGCGTCGGGAGGACACCCTGGGCCACATCGACACCCTGAAGAGGTTGTGGCGGGGCGATTCGGTGGCCTTCCCTGGCCCGGGTGGCCGGGAACTGGAAGTGCGGACCTTCCCCCGGCCCCGACAGCCGGAACTCCCGCTGTGGCTCGTCCACACGTCGAACCCCCGGACCTGGCTGGAAGCCGGTCGGCGCGGGCTCAACATCCTGACTCTGCTGACGAGTTGGGAGAAGCTCGAAGAGAACGTCACCGCGTACCGGGCGGCGCGGGCGGAGGCGGGACACGACCCCGCCGCCGGGGTCGTCACCGTCGGCATGCACACCTACGTGGGCAGCGGCGACGAGGACGTCTGGGAGCTCGTCCGCCGTCCCGTCAAGCAGTACCTCAGCTCTTTCATGAGCCAGCAGAGGCAGGACGACAAGGTCAGCGGCACCTCACGGGGGACCGACACCGCCGAGCAGGACAAGCTCGCCGAGCTGATTGCCGAGGACTACTACAGCCGAAGGTCCCTGCTCGGCAGCGTCGACAAGTGCGCCGCCACCGTCGACCGGCTCGGTGCCGCGGGAGTCGACGAGGTCGCCTGCCTGGTGGACTTCGGACTCCCCTTCCCGACGGTGCTCGACGCCCTGCCCGCTCTGGACGAACTTCGCCGGCGTTGCTCGGCGAGAACGGCGCACGAGGTGCGCCCCACAGTCCCCGGCCTCGGCCCTCGGGCGGCCAGCGGTCGCCGGGACGTCAGCTGGTACTACGACCGAGGCTGACAGCGAGAGCCGCCACCACCGAACCACGGAGAGCCGAATGCCGAACGATCCCGAGTCCAACATCGACGGTGTCGCCGAACTCTACGACGAGTTCAGCGAGTTCCACGCCCGTATCAACGACAGCAACCTGCACCTTGGCTACTGGGAGGACCAGAACGACCGCCGTTCGTTCCAGGAGGCCACCGCGAGGCTCACCGAACTCATGATGGCCCGGCTCGACCCCGCGCCGGGCCAGCGCATCCTGGACATCGGCTGCGGTATCGGCCAGCCGGCGTTCACCCTCGCCGAGGCCTTCGACGTGGAGATCCTGGGTGTCACGGTGAGTCCCCGTCAGATCGAGCGGGCCACCGCCACGGCGCGCGAACGGAAAATGGACGATCGTGTCCGGTTCGAGCGAGCCGACGCCCAGAAGCTGCCGTACAAGGACGCCTCCTTCGACGGCGCCTGGCTCTTCGAGTCACTGATCCACATGCCCGACAAGGCGCGTGCGCTCAGGGAGACCGCCAGGGTGCTGCGTCCCGGAGGCCGACTGGCCGTCGCCGACATGTTCCACGAACCGGGAAACGACTGGTCCGGCATACACCCGCTGGTCACAGCGATCGAACTCGACGCCTACACGCCTCTCCTGGAGGCGGAGGGGTTCGACGTGGTGGACGTCCAGGACGTGACCGAACACATCCATGTGCCCGAGGAGGTCCGGACGGCGCTCCGCACGCAAATGCTCGCTCACCGGGACGAGTGGGTGCGTATAGCGGGGGAGAGCGTGGTCGAGGCGCTGCTCGACCCCGAGGTGAACACCTTCTACACACCCGGCCTCGGCTACGTCCTGATCACCGCGGAACGCCGCTGAGGCTCCGCTCGTGTGCGGGGTGGCAGTGACACCCCGCACACGAGCGCTGTCCGGGCCGTCAGGGCACGAGCGTGGCCAGCAGCTCCGCGGACAGCAGCTGGAGCAGCTGTTCACGCTGGGTCTCCAGGAAGAAGTGGCCCCCGGGCAGCATGACGGTGGTGCAGCCGGCGGTGGTGTGCGCGCCCCAGGCGGCCAGGGAGCCGACGGACGTCTCGGGGTCGTCCTCCCCGCCGAGGGCGAGGATCGGGCAGCACAACGGTCTTCCCGGGCGGTGGGCGTACGTCTCCAGCATGGTGACGTCGGCCCGCAGGATCGGGAGATACAGGTCTCGCATCTGGGCGTCCTCGCGGATGACCTTCGGAATCGCACCGAACCTCTGGTCCAGCAGGTCCAGGTACTCGTCGTCCGGGAGATGACTCATCGCCACGCCGGATGCCCCGAGGTGTGGAGCGTTGCGTCCGCCGACAGCGAGAAACGTGGGCTCCGTGTCCCACCGGTCCCGGAGCGCCCGGGCGATCTCGAAGGCGAGGAACGCCCCGAGACTGTGGCCGAAGAGCGCGTACGGGCCCGGACCGAGTGCGACCAGTGCCGCAGCGGCGTCGGCCGCCACGGACACCAGGTCGGTGGCGAGAGGTTCCGCCATCCGCGCGTCGTGGCCGGGCAGACGCAGCGCCCAGGGCTCGACCGCCGGGAGCAGGGCATGCCCCCAGCGTCGGTAGACCGACGCGCCACCACCCGCGTAGGGCACGCAGACCAGGCGGAGCAGGGGGCCGGTCCGGAGGTCCCGGTCATTCTTCCGCGGGACCGCCGGCCGGACGATCCACCGGTCCGGCCGGACGGCGAGGCCGTCCGCCGGACCGTTCATGCCGCGTGGTGGGGCTCGGGGCCACCGGCCCAGGCGGGGATGTCGATGATCTCGACAATCGCACAGGAGAAGGCGATTCCGGCGCCGGCGCCGAGCAGGAGCACGCGGTCTCCCCCCGCCAACTGGCCGGTGGTGAGGAGGTGGAACAGCCCGCTCGTCTGGTCGTTGGCCCCGGTGTGGCCCATGGACCGCCCGAAGTCCCACACCCCGAGGTCGGCGGCGTTCTCGCCGAACGGTTCCAGGAGCCGCTGCAACACACCGCGATCCCCCACGAACTGGTGGGCGACCCGGGTGATGTCCCCGACTCCCAGCCCCGCTTCCTCCAGCGTCTCCAGGATCAGCGTCCGCTGCGTCTCGCCCATCAGGGCTCCGGCCCGGACCACGTCCTGTCCTCCCTGGTACGTGGCAGCCCTCTCCCGCAGATCGACCCGGCGGCCGGTCGTACATCCGGGCGGGAAGAGCGGTTCGCCGCCGCGGTTCAGCTCCTCCAGGTCCGGAAGAGACGTGGCGCGCACATTCAGCAGCCGGGCGAACCCCTGCTCCCGTGACAGGACCACGGCGGTCGCGGCGTCGCCGAACAGCCCTCCCGGAGTGGCGCGCCAGCGGTCCACCAGCGGGTCGCCCCAGTTGTCCGCGGACGTGACCAGTGCCGCGACGCGGTCGCCGCACGCCCCGAGCCAGCACCCGGCGAGCTCCATGGCCGCCAGGAACCCGTTGCAGCCCTGGCGGATCTCCACGGCCGGGACATGGCCGCCCACGGTGTTGCGGAGGATGTAGTGCTGCGGGGACCACATGTCCGGGCCCTGGTGGTTGCACGTGGCGTGCATCAGCACGGCCACGTCCCGCGTGTCGTGCCCGGAGACCGCCAAGGCGTCCTTGGCCGCCCTGACGGCCATGTCCGGCGCGGGGACGTCGCCGGCGACCGCGACGGAGGCCCAGCCCAGGGCGGCCGCCTCATCGGCGTCGTACCGGCCGTCCGCGACGGCCTGTGCGGTGGTGACCCGTTCGGGCAGGTAGGCGCCCATCCCGGCGAGGTAGAGGTTGTCGAAGAGCATGACGGGAACCTTTGCGTTAGGTGGAGGCGTGGACCGGGGAAACCGCGCTGGACTTGGCGAGCCCGTGGTTCTGCATCGAGAACAGCCGGGCGTTGAGCCACATGCAGGGCTGGATGAGGGTGTCGACGAGGACCAGGAAGCAGACCGTGCCCACCCCGGTCGGCCCGCCCATGAGGTATCCCGATCCCAGAAGAATCAGCTCCAGGCTTCCCTTGGCCACCCAGAAGGGCCAGCCCCACCGGTGGACCATGCTGATGGCCACCAGGTCCATCGCGCGGATGCCCACCCCGCTCATGATGATCAGGGCCGATCCGTAGGTGCACAGAAGGACCCCGGCCAGCATGAGGGCGACGTCCGTGACGGGTATGTGGCCGGCGAGTCCGGTGGCGCGCAGCACGTCGATCATGCTGCCGCAGAGGAAGAAGGTGAAGAAGGGCGACAGCGGAGGCCGTCTGCGGTTCCAGCAGGCCCAGATCACGAGGCAGACCACCGCCACGAGGGCCTGGGCGATTCCGATGGTCAGCGGAACGTGCTCCAGCAGCCCGAGCGCGAACACGTCCAGAGGGTCGGTACCCAGATCCGCGTTGATGAAGAACGCCGCGCCGAGGGAGAAGGAGAAGCACCCGGCCAGGTAGACGCCGTAGCGGGTTCGGCGCTCCGCCAGGTGGACGCGGAGGCGTGAGCCGGCGCCGCGATGGCGTGACGCATCATTCATGCGGACTCCCGAGTGAGACTGACGGTGGAGGGAGGGAGCGGCGGACGCGCCGCGCCCTGTCGGCGAGCCTGGCCGGTCCAGGGGGACGATCGCCCCGGTAGCACCCCCAGCACGCACCCCAGACTCGACCGAGCGGGGGCCGCGGTGCCTCCGGGTAGGCGGGCACGGCACCGCCGTCAGAATTCCGACAGTGATTCGCGTGCTCCGTGGTGTTTGCCGTGGGCGGCCGACAAGGTGGTCCCATGAGAGATACCTGGGGTCCGGATCGCGGCGTGCTCGTAGCCGTGCGGGTGTCGGGTCTCGTCGGCCTGGCAGCCATCACAGCCGGTGCGCTGTCGAGCACCATGTGGATGGTCGGCGTCGGTGTCTGGGCCATGATCGCCGCGTTCCTCACCGAGCTCGTCTACCGGCCTTGAGAGCCAGGCGTTGGGCGGTCCTTCCCGCCTTCTGCCGCTCACTCCGCGCAGTTTCCCGGGGCTGAGCCGGACGGCATGCTGCCGGCAGCCGACCAGGCCGGCCACTCCCTGCCTCGGCGCTCCGATGCCGTGAGAAGCTCGTCGCTTCCGGGCTCGGTGTTGGTGTCCGAGGAGCCGGGGGCCGGGGGCCGGGAGCATCAGCGATCCGTAGGAAACGGCCGATGTCCGTGTAGGAGTGGGTGGCGGAGGTGCGCCCGGCTCGACGAGGCCTCGCGGACTTACCCCCCCGCTGCGGGAAGCGAGCTCCGCCCGACAGGACGCGCACCCGCGGCAGATCCGCGACGACGACTTCACGTACGGGCTCGAACGGGTCCTCGACGGACTGGCGGCCCGGCTCGAAGCCTGACCGGGTCTCGACGCCGTCCGGGCATCTTCACTCGCCCCGGCCCCGTCGCCGGGTCATCGGCCCAGTCGTGCCCGGATGAGAGTGTCGAGTCGTCGCCACGCCGGGGACGACGCGTTGACCGTGCCCTGGATGAGGGCGGGGATCTCGGAGGTCCCGTCGTCCAGCTCGGGCAGTCCGTCCGGCCCGTAGCGCTCCAGGGTCGCCCCGACGATGCGGTCGGCGAGGTCGTCGACGCGAGGGTCGTCGGCGTCGAGGCCGCGCGCCTGGTCGTAGGCAAGGAAGAGCTGCCGCAGCGCGGGGTTCGCCAGCATCCCGGCCTGGTCGCGGAACAGCGTGAACGCATGGTCCGGGTGGGTGGCGAACGCGAGGATCCACAGGTCGCGTTGCAGATCTACCCAGGCCTGCGTGAACCCCCAGCGGGCCAGCTGCTCCAGATGACTTCCGACATCCTCCGGCAGCGGCGCCAGACGTCCGGCGGCGAGCCGGCGCAGACGGTCCCGAGTGGCCCGCAGGTCACGGATGCGGTCGGTGAGCTCGTCGTCAATCTGCCCGAGAGCCTGCTGGAAGGACGCATCGTCCGCTGCTCGCAGGTCCCGGATGCGGGCCAGTGGGACACCGGCCTCGGCGAGCGTACGGATCTTGATCAGGTCGATGGCGTCGTCCGCGCCGTACCGCCTGTAGCCGGACGCGTCGCGCCCCGGCTCGGGGAGCAGTCCCTTGTCGTGATAGACGCGGACGGTCTTCACCGACACCCCGACGGACCTGGCCAGCTGTCCAATGGTGATCACCAGGCCATCGTCCCACTTGACCCTTCCCTTGGGGCAGGGGTGCAGCATGGCGTCATGCCGAACACGAACTTCGACTGGGACACCCTGCGCGAGCTGGCCGACGAGGGCAACGAAATCGCCCTGGACCGTCTGGCCGACCTCGCCGACGCAGCCGACGACCTCGATGAGCTGAGCGAACTCCTGGACGAGGGGGCCCCGCGCGCCGGTCTCCTGCTCACCCGACGAGCGGTGGCCGGCGGTGATCTGCGCGAACTGCAGCGGATCTCGGACGCCGGTTACGACGGGGCCGGGCAGGAGCTGGACCGGCTGCTGAAGGCGCCCGCGGACCTCCCGGACCTCTAGGATCTGCCGTCGCAGCGCTTCTCATTCCGCCCGCTCGCAACCGAAGGGCCTGCCTTGTCCCTCGCTGTTCGCGACGGGGGACTCCTCGGCGGGGAAAGGGGCCGGGCTGATCAGATAGCGGCTGCGCTCGGGCGAGGGCTCGTTGGTGATCCGGCGCACCAAGACGTCACGCATCTCGCCGATCAACGAAGTGAGTTCGTCCCGGCTGAGCCACATCAGGTGCCGGCGACAGCCCACCAGATCGGCGGCCGGATCGGCACCAGGTCGGTCGAGGTGGGCAATGAACTCGGCCAGCAGGGTCGCCATCGCCACGGCGAACACCTGCCGGTGCCCTTCGGCCGGAACCGGGGCAGCTGTGTCGGCGCCGATCACGGCCCGCTCGCGCCGCAGCCGATAGAGCCGCCCAACAGCCTCCCGGCGCCCGCTGCTCGCCCTCGACCTCCAGCGCGCTGCCGTCAGCCAGTAGCCTCATGTACCGGTACACGGTGGCCTTTGACACGTCGGATCCACTCGAACTGGATGTTTGGGCGTTGCTGCCGGATTCGTCGGTGACGAACCGGATGGTGCGGCTGGCGGTGTCACGGAGGAACCGTCGCGCAATTTCTCCACTTCGGTATCGGTGACGCGATGTTCGAAGTCCCGGGCGAGGCGGGGCAGCAGCGACAGGCCCATGACGCCCGCGGTGAAGCAGGCGTCGATCTTCACGGCGTCGGCCCGGTCCTGCCCGCGCACCGTCCCCGCCCGCTTGGCCCCCGGGAGTACCCCTGATGCAGACGAGTCCTTCGTATCACCGGTACTCGGTGATACTGTGTAGTGGTACTCGGTACTACGGAGTACCGAGCGGGTGAGGAGGGCTCCGCCATGGACGGCCTGACGGAGATGTTGAAGGGCACGCTCGAAGGATGCGTGCTCGAAATCATCGACCGCGAGGAAACCTACGGGTACGCCATCACTCGCCAACTGAACGACCTCGGCTTCGGTGACGTCATCGAGGGGACGGTGTACACCATCCTGCTGCGGCTGGAGAGGAACAAGCTCGTCCAGGTGACGAAACGGCCGTCCGGGGTCGGTCCGCCGCGCAAGTTCTACGCGCTCAACGACGCCGGCCGTGAGGAACTCGCGACGTTCTGGGCGAAGTGGCAGTACGTCTCAACACGCATCGACAAGCTCAAGGAGGGCGGGCGATGAACTTCTGGGAGACCATCACCGGCAGCGATCTCACGAGGGAGTGGAAGGCGTTCGAAGTCAGGGCTGCGGCTCTGCCGGACGACCACCGGGAGGCGTGGGGGCAGATCAAGGTCCACCTCCTGCCCCACGGCAACTTCACCGGCCGCAATGTGATGCCGATCCTGGATTCCGCGCTGGGGCTCCTCGAAGAAACAGCTGCGGACGGGCAGAGCGCCAAGGAAGTGCTCGGCGACGATATCCAGGGATTCTGCGCGGCGTTGGTCGGTGGCGAAGGCGCGCGAACCTACCGCGACCGGTGGCGTGAGCAGTTGAACCGGAACGTCGCAAGGAAACTGAACCGGCTGGGAGGCTGACGTGGGCATCCAGGACATCATCGAAGGCAAGAAGCAGTGGCGCGCGCACACGGCTCGCGTCATGACACTTCCGCCCGACTACCGGATCGTCTACCAGGAAATGCAGAAGTACTTCTTCAAAGTCGGACCGGTCGACCTGCCCGACGGACCTCTGCTCCCCGGGATCGTCGATTTCTTCGAGGAGGGCGTCGCTGCGGGCAAGGGGGTCCTGCAACTGATCGGCACGGATGTCGCCGCCTTCTGTGACGGCTTGATCAAGGACTCTGGTACCTACGCGGACATCTATCAAGAGTCCGCCAGTAGGGCATCTGGCACCACTGAAAAGTAGGCCCCGCCTCGCTCCGGCGGGCCTGCCCCGCACGTGATTCCTCAGCCTCGGAACAACGCGATCAGACGTGGTCCGAGCCCACCGCGTGGTGCCGCAATCCTGTGCGCCGACGTAGCCGATTCCCCTGACCGATCAGGAAACCACATGCCTTCATCTGTCATGCCCGCATCAAGAAAGGGCGACGGTCACCCGGCGCCGACCGCACTCTCCGCCGTCGGGCTCCGCAAGTCCTACGGTGACAAGACCGTCCTGGACGGTATCGACCTGACCGTCCCGGCGGGCACGGTCTTCGCCCTGCTCGGCCCGAACGGCGCTGGCAAGACCACCGCCGTCAAGATCCTCTCCACCCTCATCACCGCCGACTCCGGTGAACTGAGCGTCGCCGGACACGATCTGGCCACCGATCCGCAGTCCGTGCGGGCCGCGATCGGTGTCACGGGGCAGTTCTCCGCCGTCGACGGGCTGATCACCGGCGAGGAGAACATGCTCCTCATGGCCGACCTCCACCACCTGCCCAAGGCCGAAGGACGACGCGTCACCGCCAAACTCCTGGAGCGCTTCGACCTGGTGGACGCGGCCAAGAAGCCCGCCTCGACCTACTCCGGCGGGATGAAGCGCCGCCTCGACATCGCCATGACCCTGGTCGGCGGGCCCCGCATCATCTTCCTCGACGAACCGACCACCGGCCTCGACCCCCGCTCCCGCCACACCATGTGGGGCATCATCCGCGAGCTGGTCACCGACGGTGTGACCGTCTTCCTCACCACCCAGTACCTGGAAGAGGCCGACGAACTCGCCGACCGCATCGCCGTCCTCAACGACGGAAAGATCGCCGCCGAGGGCACCGCCGAAGAGCTCAAGCGGATCGTCCCCGGCGGACACGTCAAGCTCCGCTTCACCGACCCGGGCGCCTACCGGTCCGCCGCCTCCGCCCTGGGCGAGGCCGCCCGCGACGACGACGCGCTGGCGCTGCAGATCCCCAGCGACGGCAGCCAGCGCGAACTGCGCTCCATCCTCGACTGGCTGGACTCGGCCGGTGTCGAAGCCGACGAACTCACCGTCCACACCCCCGACCTCGACGACGTCTTCTTCGCCCTCACCGCCTCCACCGTCCCGGCCCAGAACAACCAGCCCAAGGAGAACGCCCGATGAGCAGCCTTTACCTTGCTGCACGCGACTCGAGAACGATGCTGCGCCGCAATCTCCTGCACGCCTGGCGCTACCCGTCCGGGACCCTGAACCTGCTGCTCACACCCATCATGATGCTGCTGCTCTTCGTCTACATCTTCGGCGACGTGATGAGCGCGGGCATCGGTGGCGGTGGCGCGGACCGCTCCGAATACATTGCTTATATCGTCCCCGGTCTGCTGTTGATGACCGTGGGCAGCACCGTGATCGGAGCCGCGGTGTCCGTCTGTTCGGACATGACCGAGGGCCTCACCGCCCGCTTCCGCACCATGGCGATCTACCGGGGTTCTCTGCTGGTGGGGCATGTCGTCGGCGGCGTGCTGCAGTGCGTGATGAGCGTGGTCCTGGTCGGCGCGGTCGGGGTGGCGATCGGCTTTCGCACCACGGACGCCACCCTGCTGGAGTGGGCCGCGGCACTCGGGCTGGTAACGCTGTTCGCCCTGGCACTGACCTGGATCGCGGTCGCGATGGGCGCGGCCAGCCCCAACCCCGAGGCGGCCGGAAACATGGCGATGCCCCTGATCCTCCTGCCCCTCATCTCCAGCGCCTTCATCCCCGCGGCGACCATGCCGGGATGGTTCCAGCCGATCGCCGAGTACCAGCCCTTCACCCCCGCCATCGAAACCCTCCGCGGTCTTCTCCTCGGCACCGAGATCGGTAACAACGGCTGGCTCACGATCGCCTGGTGCGCCGGCCTGACCGCACTCGGGTACCGCTGGTCGACAGCGCAGTTCAACCGCGACCCGAACTAGCGGGGTTCGTTGACTGGCTCTATCCTCGGGTTGCCTTAACGGAGTTTGGTGGAGTCGAGGGTCAGCAACCTAGACAACTGCGGAGCATGCCTAGAGCCGGAAAGCGGGTCTGCGCTCCCGGATGCCGGGCGGGAATGTCAGGAAATTTCTGCAGCGGTCGTGTTGGCCTGACATCATCCGCTGATGATCGTCACTCCGATACCCGGAACCCACCGGGACAACGTGCTCAGCGCTTTGCGATCCGTCTTTGTTGCCGCGGGAAACCTGGACTCGCAGCACCACAGCTCCGCCTACGGCCGTCTCCTGGCTTACCTGGAGTGGGCCAACGATTCCCTGCGCCTGTTGGTCGGCCAGATCAGTGCGAGCGACATCGATCGTCTGATCAGGACTCGGATGTATCAGTCCCTGTTGGATGGTGTGGGGCATCTGGCAGGCAGTGACCAGCAGCGGTTGGTGAACGGGCTCCTCGCCAACGAGGTTAGGGAGCGCGTAGTCGCTCTGGAGGCGGCGGTGGGTGCCTTCCAACGGCAGATGCTGCGTTGGCCGGCTACGACTTCCGTGCTTGTGCTCGACACCAGTGTGTTCATCAAGCATGAGACGAAGCTGGAGGACACTGACTTCTTTGTGCTGGCGGGCGCTGGAGCTGAAGCGGTTCGGGTGACGGTGCCGATGGTGGTCGTCGACGAGCTGGACCGCCTGAAGGAGTCGAGGGATAAGCAGGTCCGGTGGCGGGCCGGGTACAGCCTCGCGGTGCTGGACCGGCTCCTGGATAGCAATGAGCGCCTGGGGCGGGTGAAGGTCGAGGTGCTCTTCGACAACCCGGGGCATGTGCGCCTGCCGGACGAGGATGACGAGATCGTGGACCGGGCCCTCGCCGTGCACGCGATCGCGGCCGGGGCAGCGCAGTTGGTCACGTATGACACAGGAATGGCGATGCGGGCGAAGTGGGCGAACTTGCCGGTGCTGAAGCTGCGGACGGATGCGGGTACGGGCCCGGAGCCGGAGAAGAGGTGACCTTGGGGGCCGGGGTGAGTCTTCTCGCGTTCGTGCTCGGCGGTGCTCCTGAAGTAGCTGCCCGCCTGCTACCTCAGGGGTGGCCGATCGGGGCGGGCAATGATCCGATGCCTGTCTGAAAGACGTCGTAGCTGAGGTCTGCCACATTGCCTAAGTCGTAGCGCTCATGGATCCTGGAAGGCTTGCCACGGTGGCGGGCGTTTGGGGGATTTGATGGTACGCCCGGCAGTACGCGACAGCAGCGATCCCAAGGCTGTCCGTGACACGCGCGTGTTGGTCGACTGCCTGCAGGAGTTGGTGCGAGGCGCTTACCGGCCTGTCAGGAACTGCAGCAAGTACCCCGAAACGGTGTGGCTTGCAGATGTTCCAGAGGGACTCGTCCGGCCCGTGAAGGACGCCGACTCCCGCATCATGGTGGTGAAGCACCATCCACCCTTGGACGCGCCACGGTTGCCGGCAGTTCTGCAGGGCCGCGTATCAGTCGAGGCTGCAGCGACCGCCGCCGCGGAGCCTCCCGAGCTGCTCGACGACACGGCAATGTTCAGTGAACGGACAGACCCCGTCACTGACGAGGCCGATGATCCGAAGGCATTGGATGTCGGCAGCTCAGATGTGCGTAAGGCCTACGAGGGCTGGGTCGGCCGATGGAAGCGATGGGCGCGGGAAGAGCTAGCGGCTGCGTCTCACCGCCGTCTGCACCAGCAGCTGTATCGGATTGCCAAGAAGATCCAACAGGACGGTGACGCCTTCGAAACCATCCTGGCCGTAGGCCTCCTGCAA
Organism: Streptomyces sp. McG3; assembly: GCF_018619185.1. GTDB lineage: Bacteria > Actinomycetota > Actinomycetes > Streptomycetales > Streptomycetaceae > Streptomyces. The sequence continues at coordinate 60,942 of NZ_JAAXYC010000004.1, forward strand.
GTAGGAGCCGAGCGAGCTTCGGCTCGGGTACGCAGGCACATTGTGACGGTTCCTGTCACCCTTACGGTTGATCCGAATTCAGTCAACGTCACGGTGTCTCTGGTGCCGGGTCAGTCAGGTCGCCTGGAAGATACCGAGTTTCTCAGCGAGTCCGATGGCTACACCTCGGAACTACTGGGGGTCGTACGTTCTGAGGTGGAGGAAGCCGCCTTCCACCCCTTGTCAGACCGGGCGTCTGAGGCCGTGCGCTCATGGGCCCAGCGTGCCTTCGGTGTCGAGCGAACACTTCCGTTCGACTCCGGCAGCGGGCACCCTGACCTCACCGCGGACCCCCAGGCACGGTCACTGCATCATGCGCCGGCGATCGTCCTGCGCGAACATGGCCAGCGCTCGGTACTCGGTTTCTTCGAAAGTATCGCGCGAGTCTTGAAGCGTCCCGGAGCGCAGGCGCCTTTGGGGCTGGCGCAGCTGCTGTACGACCTCGAACCCGAGCAACGCACCGCCTGGGGGAGTAGTAAGGGTCCCGTCCCTCCGGCACTGGGCCCGGAACCGCTATTCCCCATGCTCACCAACGCGGCCCAGCTGGACGTGCTGGACAGACTGCAGCACGACACCAGCGTGGTGGTCCAAGGCCCGCCAGGCACCGGAAAGACCCACACGATCAGCAATCTCATCGCGGCGCTTCTCGCGGATGGCAAGAGAGTCTTGGTCACCAGCGAAAAGGGACAAGCTCTCAAGGTACTGATCGACCAACTACCGCCCAAACTGCGCAGCATGTGCGTGCTCCAGCGCGATCAGTGGCAGGGCGGCAGCTCCGATCTGCGCCAGTCGCTCGGAGCTCTGGCCCACCTGAGCGCGACCACGAACACTGAGCGGCTTCAGCAGCACATCGAGACCCAGCAGGCTCAGCGGCACCAACTTCTGGCTGAACGGGCCAAGCTGCGAGAACGTCTGAGAGCGGTACGGGAAGTGGAGTGGTATGAGCACCCCGAGATCGCACCGGGATACCGCGGCCGCCTCGACGAGATTGTGCAGACGGCCGAACGGGGCAATGCTGATTACCAGTGGCTGCCGCCGCTGCCTGCACAACCAGGGCAACTGCCACCATTGGATACTGACGAGGCTCAGCGGCTATGGCTGCTGGTGACCCAGCACGGCCCGGAGATCCTCGATGCTCACATTCAGTACTGCCCCGATCCAGGCACCTTGCCCGACCCCGAAGAGGTCTCAGGCCGCATCAGGGACATAGAGGCAGCTAACACAGCCCTCGGATTGGAGCCCGCAACGCCACTCGCCCAGGCTCTGGCCGAACACGGTGATGTGGAGCTTGCGGTGACGGAAGGCCTACTGGAGCAAGCCCAGCAGGCCCTTCAAGACATGGGGATGTCCGCAGACCCTGCAGCGTGGCAAGAGGAGAGCTGGCCCACTCGCGCGCTTGAGGACGGCATCGCACGACGCTCGCAACAGATGTGGGACAGCATCCGCAACGCCTCAAAGCGAGCCCAACAGACCCAACAAGAGATCGCGAACGCCTCCTTCCTGAATGTGGAAGTGCCCCAGCTACCCGAAGGCGAAGAACGAGAACTACTGGTAAGCAGCCGAGACGTTGAGAAGTACCTCCTGGGAAACGGTCAACTGAACAAGAGATGGCCCCGGCCAGCTGTCCTCAAACAAGCCCGGGTCCTACTCGAACAATGCCGAGTCGAAGGCATGGCACCCGCCAACCGAGAGCAAGTTACCGCGGTGGTGCGCCATCTGGAGATGCGCTCCCATATCCGTACTTTGCGCAGCCGCTGGGCAGGGGTCGGATGGGACGTCGAGAAGAACACACCAGAGTTACTGTTCTCCGAACTCCTGGACAGAGCTTCCTTGCTGCAGGCCATCGACTGCTGCGTCGCGGCAATCCGCCAAGTCCACACGAGGCTGCTCACCAACGGTATCCCAGTACCTGTCACCACAATCGATCAGTGGCAGAACGTCCGACGAGCTACTGCACAGGCCCGGAACCTGTTACGGGTCGAAGCCGCAGACCGCCAGCTCAACGAGCTTCTCACTAGCCTTCCTCAGCCACAAGCTCAAGGCGTTCAGGAGCTTCGCCAGGCAGCTGATGCCGTAGCTGCCCGCGACTCCCAGGCCTATGCCAACGCAGTGCAAGCATTGACGCTGGCGTACCAGCGTGAAGCGGACCGCCGAGAGACAGGAAAACTGTTCCAGCGTCTGAGCGAAGCTCACGCTGAGTTGGCGCAGGTGTTCGCCTCCGACCCTCTGGCAGGGCACTGGCGTGACCGATTCGCTGCTTTCCCCCACGCGTGGGCCTGGCGGCAAGCACAGGACTTCCTCGACACCGTTCTTCTCCCCGGTCGTGAAGAACAGCTCGAAGGGGAGCTGGCGCAGATCGAAGGCAGACTCCACGACCTTGTAGAGGGCCTGGTGTGCGACCGAGCGGCTTTGCACTGCGTGAGCCGCATGACCACGAAACACAAACAAGCCCTGGCCGCTTACGCCAGCGCCATAGCCAATGCCGGCCAAGGGACAACGGACTACGGAAAACGCCACCAACGACACGCGCGCTCAGCCATGCAGACAGCTCAGGGCGCGGTCCCCGCATGGATCATGCCACTCAGGCAGGTAGCCGAGACGATCAGCCCGGAACGAGACTCCTTCGATGTTGTGATCGTCGACGAAGCCAGCCAGGTCGGTCTGAACGGCCTCCTGCTGCTGTGGCTCGCCCCGCGGATCATCGTCGTCGGGGACGACCGCCAGTGCGCGCCCTACTACACCGGCAGCAAACATGACCGGATCACTCAAATTTTCGACGAACGCATGGATGCACTTGAACCCTGGCAGCGCGAAGGCTTCGACCCCAAATCCAACCTGTACGAGCTGCTTTCCTCACGCTTCACCGAAGTGGTCCGTCTCACCGAACACTTTCGCTGCATGCCCGAAATCATCAAGTGGTCCTCCATGCAGTTCTACCCCGACAACGAGCTCATCCCGCTGCGTCAGCACGGCTCGGACCGGCTCTCCCCGCTGAAAGTCGTCCACGTACCAGAAGGCCACTGTGAAGGACGCAGAGATAAGCTGATCAACCGCCCCGAAGCAGAAGCAGTCGTTGACCAGCTCTGCCGCCTCACCCAAGACCCGGCCTACGCCGACCGCAGCCTAGGTGTCATCATCCTGCGCCAAGGCGCCCAGAGCCGGCTCGTACAAGACCTCGTCGACATGCGCATCGACATGCCGGCCCGCGAGCGCCACAACATCCTGGTCGGTACTCCTGAGGAATTCCAAGGCGACCAACGCGACGTCATCCTGCTCTCCATGGTCGTCGACGGCGCCAACGTCATCGCGGCAACTGGGCGCAGCCATGAACGGCGCTTCAATGTCGCAGCCAGCCGAGCTCGCGACCAGATGTGGCTCTTCCACTCGATGACCGTCGACCAACTGAGCAGCAAAGACCTGCGCCGCTCCATGCTCACCTACATGCAAAACCCGCCCCCGCCCTACACTCACGCCCGCCAGCCGGCCAACGTCACCCCAGACCAGCTATGCGCCCCCTTCGAGTCGCTCTTCGAGCAACGCGTCTACCTACGCATCAAGGAACGTGGCTACGACGTAGTGCCGCAATGGGAAGTCAACGGCAAGCGCATCGACCTCGTCGTCACCGGGGGCCACGGACGCCTCGCCGTCGAGTGTGACGGAAGTCCCCACCACTCCACGAGGCAACAGATCCACGACGATGCGGAGCGCGAACGAGAACTACGCCGCGCAGGCTGGACCTTTTGGCGCGTGCGCAGCAGCGCCTTTGCTCTCTCGCCGGAGGACGCCCTGGCCCCTCTGTGGAAACGCTTGACCGACCTCAGAATTCACCCGGATACCGCATCAGACAAAGTCGCAGATGGCACAGAACCTCTGGCGGTGTGGGCGCCGGTCGGTCTGGCTGAAGCCGAGGCCGCAGAGGAAGAGGCAGATCCCTATGACGGTGAACTGGATGACGACAGTGAGGCAGTCTGACATGGGAAACTTCGACGAAAGCACTCTCGAAGAGCTGGCTGCCATGATCAGCGGAGATGAGGCCGGCATGAAACGTCGCGGTGGCTGGGAGCTGGCGCCCTTCCTCCGCCGGGCTGGCTGGGAAGATGTTCCCGATCACGACGGCAGCCCACGACACCCATGGCTTCTGGACCTCCTGCGTGAGCGTAAGGAAGACGACGCCGGAGACATCGAGCGTGTCGCACTGCGCCTGGCCGACCGGCGTGAGTACCAGCAACAAGCCAGTGAGTACACACCTGTCATCGAACGGCTCCAGGAAGTCCTGGCCCTCGAAGGCCTACGCGTCGACTACCGCAACGGGCGACCCAACCTCGTTGCGTACGATCCTGACAACCCACCCCGGCCACAGCGAGTCGAACTCAAGGTCACGATCACCGACATCGTCGCTGATCCCGACTTGGCCCGCGCCGTCCAGTTGCGTCTGGATGAGGCGCACACATGTCAGGAAAACGGCGCTTACACCTCTGCGGTCATCATGCTCGGCAGCCTCCTCGAAGGCGTGCTTGTACACGCAGCCGAAGTCAGGCCTGCCGCCACGCCACTTTCCAAGCCGCTGCGCGCGGCTGGCATGCAGGACCTTGTTCAGCATGCCCATGTGAATGGATGGATCGACCAAGACGCGAAAATGGCGTCGGAACTATTGCGAACCTACCGCAATCTGGTTCACCCGCTCGCCGAGAAGCGAGCGAAGCACAGCGCGGACTTCGACACAGCCGACCTGTGTTGGTCCACCGTGAACGCCGTCCTCAATGACCTGGCGGCCAGTCGCGTCTGACTACCTCCCCAAAGCCTGGCTGCGCCTCGGCGCTGCCACGCAGCCCGCTACCAGGGCGCAGCCAGGCAGTGTCCAGGTTCAGTTTCGTAGTGGTCACCTTCGTGTCCGGAGGGAGCCCGGCCACTCCTGGGAGCGGGTCCGCCGATCGATCCGTGGGGACGTGACCAGGTAGCGTGACGGTTGCCTTAACGGAGTTTGGTGGATACGAACACCAGCAATACCGACCGTAACGTCCGGCTGAGCTTCTTCGGTGGTTGAGTCGCTTGCGCTGCACCGTAGCGGGCGAACACGGTCGTACCGGTGTCACCTCGCTGGTGGCACCGGTGTTCACCGACGGTGAGTCGCTGCCGCTGGTCGTCACCCTCGTCATGCCGGCACGTGGCACCACCGAGGAGGCCCTCGTCGGTCTCTCGGCGGAACTGCTGCACTCGACCCGGGCCATGGCGGAGGAGCTGGGGTACGCGCCGCACAACGACGACGCACAGTGCGCGCCCTGGCGCGCCCGCTGACAACGTGTCCCTACGCGGCTGCTGGAGACGTGCCGAGTCGAGAACCGCCGCCAAGTGCCTACTCGGACAGGGCAGGTGCAGAACCACCACGTACTCCGCCTGGCGTCGGCTGGCTTCCAGCGCGGCCCACAGGTTGATGCCGACGCCGCGCCCTTTCGCCGACGGGCCCAGGAAGACATGGCCGGTTCGAGGCCTCATCGGGTACGCCGTGAAGACCGCCCCGCCAGGCACGGCCGGGCACGCCACGCCGGGCCGGGCGGGCGCTCCGGGTCACGCGGCTTGACCAGCGGCTGAGGACACGAGGCCCGGTCGCCTCCGGTGTGGATGAGGTGGCGTCCGCCATGGGGGCGGTGCACTCGTGGTTTCCGGGCGTCATCGTGCCCAGGAGGGACCGGCCGCTGACGACGAGGCGCAGTTGCTCGCCGGGGCGGAAGGTGAGCCCGACCGGGAGCAGGCCGATTTCGACGTTCCCCCTTCCCTGTGCTTGCTCCGCCTCACGGGAAGCGGGCGTTGCGACAGACACCCTCGCGGCACCCGAACCACGGGTCAACGCACGGCGGATGGAGAGGGACGCTCAATGTATTGACTACGACCAGGACGAGCGACATGGTACGGGAGAGCGCTCTCCCGAGTTCTCCAGTTTCAAGCAGATGTTCGGTATGCCCAGTTTTGGCGTGCCTCTGGCAGGGTTGACAACCCTCGAACCAGGCGGCGGAGCCTTAGCCGGCTAGCCGACCGCACCACCGCGCACCACGCACAGATCTGTCCACCGAAGTCGCGTGCGTGTCCGCGTACACACGCGCGCCTCACCCCGCGTGCAGGAGATCCTCATGAGATCGAGTCCGAGAAGGCTTCCAGCACTTCTCGTCGGAACAGCTCTCGTAGCAAGTGTCCTCGGTATCGGGACCATCGCCTCCGCTACGGACGCCGGCACCCCTCTCGTAACCACCGGTACGGCCGCAGCGGACCACACCGGTCACACCGCGGCAGTGTCCACCCAGGCATCAGGTGATGACACCGACGGGGACGGCTACATCCCGGCCGTTCCCCAGGTCACCGGCGTCGTCCCGTCCACGGCTACCCCGCCCCCGGCCTACCATCACGAGTTCCAGGCCGGCTGCTCCGTCACCCACACCGCCCCGGACGACCCGATTGTCTACCCGGGCCAGTTCGGCAAGTCCCATGACCACACATTCATGGGCAACACCACAACCGACGCTGCCAGCACCACTGGCTCGCTCTACGGAGGCAACACCTCCTGCAAGGTGCCCGTGGATGCCTCCGCGTACTGGATGCCCTCGCTCTACAAGGGCGATCAGAAGATTCTGCCCGTCGGACCGCAGGTCATCTACTACAAGGCGGGAGTCACCGACTACCGGAGCGTGCGGCCCTTCCCCAAGGGGCTACGGTTCGTCGTCGGCAACCCGATGCAGAGCGCCCAGGAGTTCCGCAGCCACAAGGGCTTCGTCGAGGGTTGGGAATGTGGTGAAAGCTTCTTCAACACCGACATCCCGGCAAGCTGTCCCAGCAGGCCCGACGTGCAGCTGAATCTGCGCATGCAGGCCCCCAGCTGCTGGGACGGAAAGTACCTCGACACCCCGAACCACCAGACCCACATGGCCTACCCGGTCGTCAAGCCCGGCACCAACGACAACATGTGCCCGGCCTCCCACCCGGTCGCCCTGCCGATGATCGAGTTCAAGATGGCGTGGCCGGTCAACGGCGACATGAGCCAGGTACGTCTTGCGAGCGGTCGCGGCTACTCCTTCCACTACGACTTCTTCAACGCGTGGGAGGAGCGCACTCTCAAAGCCCTGGTCGACCATTGCATCGTCGGCGGCCTGCAGTGCGACACCCGCGGCTTCGATCTCTACCGGCCCGAACGGGGTGCCGCACTGACCACCGACCACCGCCTGCCGTAAACCCGGCAGGCGGCTCTGCCCCACAGCCCGGCCGCTTCCCGCCTTCTCCGGGACGCTGCCGGGCTGTTTCACAAGCCGGCCCGCGATGCGACGGTCTGACCCCAACTCCCCGGTGCCGGAGGCGGAGATGGGGGCGGAGATCGGTGACAGCCCGGGCCGCCGGAGCCCCGAGCAGGGCGAACCGCGTTTCCGCAGGGGCGGACGATGGCCGTTCGGTCGGGCGACCGGGAATCCACGAGCACGCGGCACCCGGCCGGGTGCCGACGCCACCCCCGTACAGATGTAGCGGCTTAATAAAAGATGAAAGAAAAGGACTGCCGGGATCCTTGACCGTGACTGGCGTGGCAGGCAAGGTTCCGGGAGAGCGCTCTCCCGTCGCAGATTGATTTCGAGGAGCACCCGCATGCCCACAGTCGGCCTATCCCCAGCGGCCCCGGTGTCCCACGGCACCGGCCGCCGTACCCACAGACCGAGACCGGTGACCCGCGGTATCGTCGCCGCGATGGCCACCGCGCTGGCCGCCACCCTTCTCGCCTTCGTCCCCGCCACGAAGGCCGAGGCCGCGCCCGTCCTGCTCTCCCAGGGCAAGCCGGTCACCGCGTCCAGCGAGGAGAACTACGGCACCCCGGCCACTTCGGCCGTCGACGGGAACACCACCACCCGTTGGTCCAGTGCCGCTTCGGACCCGCAGTGGATCCGCGTCGACCTCGGCGCGACCACTCAGCTCAGCCAGATCGTCCTGGACTGGGAGGCGGCGTACGGCAAGGGCTACCGGGTCGAGCTCTCGACCAACGGCTCCACCTGGTCGACCGCCTATCAGACCACCACCGGTGACGGCGGCACGGACACCCTGAACATCAGCGGTGAAGCCCGCTACGTCCGGGTGTACGGCACCGCCCGCGGTACCGGATACGGCTTCTCCCTCTGGGAGTTCAAGGTGTACGGCGAGTCCGGCGGCACCGGCGGCCCGCAGCTGCCCGGCGGCGGCGACCTCGGCCCGAACGTGCACGTCTTCGACCCCTCCACGCCCAACATCCAGGCCAAGCTGGACGAGGTGTTCGACCAGCAGGAGGCCGCACACTTCGGCAACGGGCGGCACCAGTTCCTCTTCAAGCCCGGCACCTACAACAACCTCAACGCCGAGATCGGCTTCTACACCTCGATCTCCGGCCTCGGCCTCAAGCCCGACGACACCACCATCAACGGTGACGTGACCGTCGACGCCGGCTGGTTCAACGGCAACGCGACGCAGAACTTCTGGCGCTCGGCCGAGAACCTGGCCGTCAACCCGGTCAGCGGCACCAACCGCTGGGCCGTCTCGCAAGCCGCCTCCTTCCGCCGCATGCACGTCAAGGGCGGCCTCAATCTGGCCCCGAACGGCTACGGTTGGGCCAGTGGCGGCTACATCGCCGACTCCAAGATCGACGGCCAGGTCGGCAACTACTCGCAGCAGCAGTGGTACACCCGCGAGAGCTCGATCGGCGGCTGGTCGAACTCTGTCTGGAACCAGACCTTCTCGGGCGTCGAGGGCGCACCCGCCACTTCGTTCCCGGAGCCCCGCTACACCACGCTCCAGACCACCCCGATCTCGCGCGAGAAGCCGTTCCTCCACCTCGACGGCAACACGTACAAGGTCTTCGTCCCGGCCAAGCGCACCAACGCGCGCGGTGTCTCGTGGAACGGCACTCCGCAGGGCAGGTCGATCGACCTGAACCAGTTCTACGTCGTCAAGCCCGGCGCCACCGCCGCTACGATCAACCAGGCGCTGTCCCAGGGCCTCAACCTCCTCTTCACGCCCGGCATTTACCACGTCGACCAGACCATCAACGTCAACCGCGCGGACACGGTCGTCCTCGGCCTCGGCCTCGCGACGATCATCCCGGACAACGGCGTGACCGCGATGAAGGTCGCCGACGTCGACGGCGTCAAGCTCGCCGGCTTCCTGATCGACGCCGGCACGGTCAACTCCCCGACCCTGCTGGAGCTCGGCCCGCAGAACTCCTCCGCGGACCACGCCGCCAACCCCACCTCCATCCAGGACGTCTACGTCCGCATCGGCGGCGCGGGCGCCGGGAAGGCAACCACCTCCATAGCCGTCCACAGCGACGACGTGATCATCGACCACACCTGGGTGTGGCGCGCCGACCACGGTGAAGGCGTCGGCTGGGAAACCAACCGCGCCGACTACGGGGTCCGGGTGTACGGCGACGACGTGCTCGCCACCGGCCTGTTCGTCGAACACTTCAACAAGTACGACGTGGAGTGGTATGGCGAGCGCGGCCGCACGATCTTCTACCAGAACGAGAAGGCGTACGACGCACCAGACCAGGCCGCCATCCAGAACGGCGACACGAAGGGCTTCGCCGCCTACCGGGTCGACGACTCGGTCGACGTCCACGAAGGCTGGGGGATGGGCAGTTACTGCAACTACAACGTCGATCCGACCATCCGCCAGGACCACGGCTTCAAGGCCCCGGTGAAGCCGGGCGTGAAGTTCCACAGCCTGCTCGTGGTGTCGCTCGGCGGAATGGGCCACTACAACTACGTCATCAACAACACCGGAGCCTCCACGGTCCCGGCCGGCACCTCCACCGTGCCTTCCACCCTGGTCTCCTTCCCCTGATCCGCCCTCCGCGGTGAACCACCGGCCCGCGGAGGACGACTCCCCGGGCCGGGCCTGACCCCGGCCCGGGGGCAGCTCACCGCTCACCCCTTTCGGCTCTCTCTCCCACGGACGGCCGCCGTCCTCCCCGACGGCGGCCGTCCGCGTTCCCGCACCCAGCCCATCTCTCTCTCATCACTCTCACCCCCTTCAGGAGCCGCAATGCCTTCGTTGCCCCACTTCCGGAGACCTCCCCTGCCCTCCCTGCGCAGCCCCTCCCTCCGCAGACCCGCGCTCACCCTGATGCTCGCCGCCCTGCTCGCCTCCTCCCTCACCGTCCTCGCCGCGCCCACCGAGGCACGGGCCGCCGATCCCCTGATCTCCCAGGGCAAGCCCGCCACCGCCTCCTCGCAGGAGGGCGACGGCCTCTCCGCCGCCCAGGCCGTCGACGGCGACCTCACCGGCACCCGCTGGGCCAGCCAGTGGTCCGACCCGCAGTGGATCCGGATCGACCTCGGCAAGCGGTCCGACCTGAGCCGGGCCGTCCTCACCTGGGAGGGCGCCTACGGCAAGGCGTACGAGATCCAGGTCAGCGACAACGGCACCGACTGGACCACCATCCGGAAGGTCACCGACGGCGATGGCGGCACCGACGACCTCGCCCTCACCGGCTCCGGCCGCTACGTCCGGATGCTCGGCACCGCCCGCCCCGGCGGATACGGCTACTCCCTCTGGGAGTTCCAGGTCTACGGCACCCAGGGCGACACCCCGCCGCCGGTCGGCGGCGCCGTCAAGGTCACCGGCAGCCAGGGCGCCTGGCAGCTCACCGTCGGCGGTCAGCCGTACACCGTCAAGGGCTTGACCTGGGGCCCGTCCATGGCCGACGCTCCGCGCTACATGCCCGACCTGAAGTCGATGGGCGTCAACACCGTCCGCACCTGGGGCACGGACGCCAGCACGAAACCCCTTCTCGACGCGGCGGCCGCGAACGGCCTGCGCGTCATGAACGGCTTCTGGCTCCAGCCCGGCGGCGGCCCCGGCAGCGGTGGCTGTGCCAACTACGTCACCGACGCCGCGTACAAGTCGACGATGCTCACCGAGATCGCCAAGTGGGTCGAGACGTACAAGAACCACCCCGCGACCCTCATGTGGAACGTCGGCAACGAGTCCGTCCTCGGCCTCCAGAACTGCTACAGCGGCACCGAACTGGAAGCCCAGCGCAACGCGTACACGACCTTCGTGAACGACGCCGCCAAGAAGATCCACGCCATCGACGCCGACCACCCGGTGACCTCCACCGACGCGTGGACGGGCGCCTGGCCGTACTACAAGCGCAACGCCCCCGATCTCGACCTGTACTCGATGAACGCCTACGGGGACATCTGCGGCGTCCGCCAGGACTGGGTGGAGGGCGGCTACACCAAGCCCTACATCATCACCGAGACCGGCCCCGCGGGTGAGTGGGAGGTACCGGACGACGCCAACGGCGTACCCGACGAGCCCACCGACGTACAGAAGCGCGACGGCTACACCAAGGCCTGGGACTGCACCACGGGCCACCAGGGCGTGGCGCTGGGCGCGACCCTCTTCCACTACGGCCTGGAGCACGACTTCGGCGGGGTGTGGTTCAACCTGATCCCCGACGGCCTGAAGCGTCTGTCGTACTACTCGGTGAAGAAGGCGTTCACGGGCTCCAACGCCGGTGACAACCTGCCGCCGGTCATCAGCGGCATGACGGTGACGCCGGCCGGGTCCGCCCCGGCGGGTGGGGAGTTCACCGTACGGGCGGACATCCGCGACCCCGAGAACGACCCGGTGACGAACAAGATCTTCCTCAGCGGCAACTACGCCAACGGCGACAAGCGGCTCGTACCGGCGCAGTTCCGGTCCACGGGCAACGGCACGTTCGCGGTCACCGCGCCCGAGAAGCTCGGCGTGTGGAAGGTCTACGTCCAGTCGGAGGACGGGAAGGGCAACGCGGGCATCGAGACGAAGTCGGTCAAGGTCGTCGCGCCCCCGATGACCGGCACCAACGTGGCCCTCGGCAAGCCCACCACGGCGTCCAGCTCGCAGGCTTCGTACGGTGACTGCCCCTGCCCGCCGGAGCGCGCCACGGACGGCCGGCTCGACACCCGCTGGGCCAGCGACTGGAGCGACCCGCAGTGGATAGCGGTCGACCTCGGCGCGCGGACGCCCGTCCGCACCCTGCAATTGGTGTGGGACCCGGCCTACGCCAAGTCCTACCAGGTCCAGGTCTCGGACGACGGCAACGCCTGGCGCACGGTCCACACCACGACGACCGGCAACGGTGACATCGACACCATCGCCCTGACCGAAACGGCCCGCCACGTACGGCTCCAGCTCAGCGCCCGCGGCACGGGCTGGGGCTACTCACTGCACGAGTTCGGCGTCTACAGCTGATCGGCTCGAACCTTCGGGGGCCGTTCCGGCCCGGAGCGGCCCCCACGCCTCCCGCCCCCTTGTGCACCGGCCTGTGGACACCGCGTTCAACCGGCAGGACACGTCGGGCGCGCGGCTGGCATGCAGGATCCTGTTCAGCACGCCCACGTGAACGGGTGGATCGGCAAAGACGCGAAAACGGCTTCGGAACTTTTGCGAACCTACCGCAGTCTGGTCCACCCGCTTGCCGAGAAGCGAGCCGAGCACAGCGCGGACTTCGACACAGCCGACCTGTGCTGGTCCACCGTCAACGCCGTCCAGCCGTTGGGGCGGGTCCGGCGTCCCGGCGGAGGACGCTGACGGGTCGCCGATCTGGATCAGGGGGCTGCGACCGGCACGACTGGCCCTGGTCGAGCCCGACGACAGAGGCGACCCGATGTCGCCGCTTCGGTGGACGGTGAAATGGACCCGTACGCTCGCGGCGGAGCTGGCCCTGGCCGGGCGCCGGATCAGCGCCGATCTCGTCCAAGACCGGTCCTGCCCGCAGCATGGAAATCAGGCGACCAGGCCTGGCGCATCGTCCAGGATGACCTCATGAGGCAAGACCTGGTGATGTTCCTCCACGCACGGCTGGATGAGGAGGCCGTCCTGGCCCGACGCTGCGACGGTGACGGTTGCGGGGAGTGGACCGCTCATGGGCACACGGTCGACTTCTGCCAGGGAGAACTGTCCAGCTTCCATCCCACGATCGCCCTGCACGTCGCGCTGCACGACCCGGCTCGCGTCCTGCGGGAGGTCGAGGCCAAGCGACGCGTGCTCGCCCGCCATGTGCTCAGTCCAGCCACGGGCGACCCCGAACTGCCGTGGGACAACCGCGATGACTGCCAGTACGACGGCGAGACCTGGCCCTGCGATGACCTGCTCGACCTCGCGTCACCTTACGCCGATCACCCTGACTACCCCCGACGCCGTAGGCTGTTGTGGGAACGCAAGGGGAGACGATGATTGACTACCGCAAGGCAACAGCCGTTCCGGTATGGACGCTCGCGACCGGTGACGTCCGGGTGCCCGCAGTGGTCGGGGACGGGCCGATGACGGCTGAGCGCCTGGGTGAGTTGCGCGGCGTGCTGGCCGTCCTGGCCGACGAGCCGATCGCCACTCTCGAGGTACATCCGTTGCCCCACGAGCTCGACCGCAGCCGAGGCCTCCCGCTCGATGCTGTGAGTCCCCTGGCACAGCACCTGTCGCAGCTCGTCACGCAGACAGCACGGAACTCCTCCGCTGCGGCCACGGCGACCGCCGCCGGCGAGAACCTGTATCGCATCGTGATTCCGGCGAAGGTCGCAGCCCAGGTCGGTCAGGGCATGGTCCGCCAGATGGCATCGAGGGCGGTGGCCGGTGGCGTCCGTAGTCCACTCGTGGATCCCATGGGCCGCATCGTCGCCCAGGCGACGTATGTTCCGGTCGGTAAGGCGGCGGCAGCGGGCGCAGCCGGTGGAGCAGGTGCGACGGCCGGCATCGCGGCCGCCGGCGGCACGGCGCTCACCGTGGCCGCGCCGCTCGTGCTCATGGCCGTGGCGGTGGGGGTGAGTGCGCATGCCGACCAGCAGCGTCAGCAGGCCATCGAACACATCACGGAACTGCTGGAGCGACTGCACGAGGAGAAGCTCGAAGACGAGCACAGTGCCCTCGACGGCTGCCGAGGTGCCATCGAAAAGGCCACCGCGATTCTGCTCGACCAGGGCAAGCTCGGTGTCTCGCTGGGACTGGACTCGGCGGTGTATGCCATCGACACGGCGCTGGGCAAGGCCGGCCGCCGCCTCACCCGGTGGCAGAACACACTTGATGCGCTGCCCGATGGCGAGGCCGTCGAGATCGGCACACTGACCAAGTCGTTCCCCGGCGTCGACGACCAGGGTGGCGAATTCCGTGCCCACCTCGAACTCGCCTCGCTGGCGGTTGCGTTGAAGCGGCGGGTCGTTGTCCTGCAAGCGGTCGAGCATGCGCAGAACAACCCTGGCAACGTGTTCGAGAGCTTCACGCGTGAACTCAAGCGGGACCAGCAGCGCCTCGACGAAATGGAGTCGGGCATCGCCGAGGTTCTGCTACGCCTGTCGGCGCTCGAGCTGGCTCGCCCGAACGGATTGCGGCCCGTCTTCACGCCCGGTGAAGTCGATCGCCTGATGCGTGCGGCACACCGGATCAACCGGCTGGGCGAGAATGTGACGGTCAACAGCCGCGCCACGGACGTGACGATCGAGATCGCCCGCAACAGGGACGGCTCGGTGGTTGTCTTCCCTGCCCTGCCCGCGTAGGCGCGCCCGAATCACTTGGTGAGGCGAGTGGTGTGGGTCGCAGATGACGCGTGCCGATGCCGATGGGCGTGACCGCGTGATCGCCGTCGACGCGACAGCGCGGCGAAGCGATACGGCGGGCCGGTCGGTGTCGGTTTCATTCGAAACTGCGGGGGAGCGGCGGACTCGTCTGATCGGCCGTCCTGTCACCGTCGCCCCGGCAAGGACGGAGCATCGGACCGCCGCTCCCGACCCGCGGGCGGCCAAGGCCCCCAAGCCGCAGCCGGTGGAGAAGAAGGATTCGAACATCAGGAAGATCCGACGCCTGCTCGGTGAGGTGGACCGACCCTCCGGCAGCGGCCCGCCCAGGACCTGCTGCGGCTGATCGAGGAGATCGGGACCTGTCGCGATCAACTCACCCGACCCCTGCCCGCCACGGAAGCCAAGCTCGTCGAGCGGTGGCGGAGGAGGCTGGAGGAACAGAGGCACGGTACGGATCCCCATGCGATCGGGCGTCCCTGTGACGGATGCGGCACATGCCTGCTCGGAGTGCGGCGACTGTCGCGCGTGAAGCCGGCGACGCCTTCCCCTGAACGCCGGCGGGAGAACGTGCTGACCCCGGCCGCGTCCGTGGGCGCGCCCATCATCGGCTGGGCGGATGACTGGGAAGTCTCGGGCGCACCGATCCCGTGACCCGCCCAGAACCGGGTCCTTGGCTGCGTGACGAGGAGGGACCGTACGACGGTCTCGTCGCAGCTGCGGTGGACCGGTTGGGTCGCAACGTCGTTGACTGCCCGGACACTGGCTACGAAATGCGGGACGAGAAGAAGATCCTCGCCGCGTATGGGCATGGGGAAGCGTCGTGGTCGAACGTTCCGGAGGTCTGCTATTCGTCGGTGGGCACCCGGATTCCATGCCGACAGGGCTTGAAGTCCACGAGAACCACCGAGCGCCCGTGGATAGTTGGGTCCTCGACACATGACACGACGCTTTCCGGGCGCTCATCGCAGATCGGACATGACACGAGCGCGGGATAGTCGGGTTGCTGAAGGACTCCGAGGAGTACCTCCTCTTCCCTGCACAGTAAAGCTGCCGCGAGGTCAGCCGGCCACGTAGCTGTCATGCGCATGCGGTTCACCATCTTTCCCTCCGGGTGCTGCCGTGGGGCCGGGGGATGCGGGCGGGGTCACGGGGTATCGGCCGGCTGGTCGTCCTGCCACACCCAGCGGCCGTTGGTGTCGGGCGCATAGATGCTGCTGCCGCCCGGGAAGGTGCAGCCGTTGTTGGGAAGCGCAACCCACGGGTCCTCATCTGTGAGGGTCACGGAGGTGGTTTGCCCGTCCAGTGGTCCGCCGTGCAGTTCGACTGTGATCGAGATGGTGTCGTCGCTCATCTCGCTCTTCTGCCCCGACAGGTACAGACCAATTACTGATGGCCTGCCGGCCAAGAGCTGTCCCGTAGTTGGGCGGCGCCCCGTTGCCGATCCCGGATCGGCTCGTGTCAGTGGGCTGGTGACAGGATCGAGGGAGCCGATCAGGGGATGCGATGCCGGCCCCCTGTGCCTTCGCCCCGGGGGTCCTGTCCCGGGGCGAAGGCACAGGGCGGTGGTCAGCTGGTGCGGTTGTAGATCGCTGTGCCGGGGCAGGCGGTGACACCCGAACGGGTTGCGCACCCGGTGTATTGGCCGGAGCCGTTCCATCAGGCCCAGCCGCCGATGGTGCGGCCGTTGAGCCAGGTGTACTGGCCGTTGTAGTTGGCGTCGTACGTGCGCAGGCTCCAGTGCACGTGGGCACCGGTCGCGGCTCCGCCGGCGCAGGTGTCGGTGCCGATGGTTCCGAGCAGGGCGCTGCGGGCGATCGATGTTGCGTTGTAGTAGGTGGTGTTCCACATGTGGTAGTAGTCCGTCGAGAAGCCGCCGGGGTGGATTACTCTGGTCCAGCCGCCTCCGGCACCGCACATCGAGGTCGCCGTTCCCTCCCGGGACGAGCGGACCCGTCCGCTGGCGTTGCCTCCCGCGAAGTCGAGGCTGCTCCAGTAGTCCGTCGAGCCGGTGTGGGAGTGCGCTCCGCCGGTGAGGGTCATGTAGTGGTCGGGCATCCAGGGCAGCAGTAATCCGGCTGTGTTGGCAGCCGTGGTTCCCGCCGCCGACGCTTCCTGCTGCGGGTTCGCCCTGCGCTGAGCGTATGCCGTCATGGTCCGCCGCTCCGCCTTGCCGACCAGCGGAGACTTGGCCACGTGATCGGCGAAGTCGCGGTCGCCCTCGAGACCCGAGATCCATTGCCCGGCCTTGCGGTGAGCGATGTAGAGCCAGCCTTCCGGCTCGCCGTGGTGGGTGCGGGGTGCTTCGATGTACGCGACGCCACGAGCCCAGTCGGCCGAGACGGTACGGACATCGACGACTACCTTGCGGTTCTCGCCGGCGAGTTTGCTGACGGCGGCTTTCGGGGTGAGTCCCTTTGCGTCGTAGGACCGGGAGAGGACGTCTGTGGAGACGGCGTCGATCAGCGCCTGCCGGCCGGTGCCGAGGCGGTTGCCCACCGCAGACGGCATTTTCACGGTGACATCGAGGGAAGGCGGCTGGGCGGGGGTTGCGGGGGCCCCTGCGGGCGTTGCGGCCGAGTCGCGGAAGGCCGCTGTCGCCGAGGGTGCGGCGGAGAGCAGGCCGAGGGCGGCGAGGGCGGCGACGCTGGTTCTCACGGACAGCTTGGAGAGCATGGGTGGTGTCCCTTCTGGAGGAGGGGTCTGACAGGCCGACAGGAGCGAGAGCTGGATGGAACGCGCGCGACCACGTCAGGACATCCGCGACTTGACATGCCTGCGCCAATTCTATGCGCGTAGCTTACGAGTCCTTGAGCCGCCAGAACAGACCGAGTGGCCATGGATGCAAGGGGGGTGCTGGGAGCCGAACGGTGAAGTCGATGACGGTCGGGGCAGGGCTGTCCCGGGTCGGAGTGCGGCCTGTCGGTGAGGTCTGGGTGAACGAGCCGTCCCCTGGCTGCTGGACAGTGACTGTCCGGGCTGGTCGGCGACCACGGCTTCGGTGATCATGGGAAACCGGAGCGCCCCGAACCGGGAAGGGGGGCGCAGGGTTGGCGTTGCCGGAGCCTGACGCCTCGCACCACCGGGGAGCGGCCGGGAGCGTGACGCTGATGTCCGCGACCTCCGCACGTCCAGTCGGGCCGGCCTGGACGCCATCGCCCACGAGCTCAACCACCGTCCACGGAAAACCCAACGGCTACCGGACTCCGGCAGAGGCCTGCGCCGACCTTCCGAACAGCGGTGATGCGCTGACCGCTTGAGCTCGCCATCGCTTGCCGGCAGACGCGAGACAGGGGAGGCGGCTCGTTCTCGAGTTCTGCTACGGTGCCCGGATGTTCTTCCTTCGTGTCTAGGGGCCAGTGATGACCGCGCCCACCGGGCGCAGTTCTCGCTGCCCATGCACGTGTGAGCGCCATCGTTCCGGCGCTGTCTCAGAGGAACATGATCATGTCTTCGCCTTCCGTGGCCCCTTCATACGCGGCTGTGCTCCGTACTCGCTATGCCTGTCGCACGTTCGGTGCTTCGTTGGTGGGTCGGCTTTCCTATGGAATGGTCTCTTTTTCGCTGGTTCTGGCGATCAAAGAAGCCACCGACTCCTATGCCGTAGCCGGCGCCGTCATGGCGCTTTTCGCGCTGACCAGTGTCCTTCTCTCGCCGGCCCGTGCGGGCCTGGTCGACCGGTACGGGCCACGCCGAGCTCTGTGCCCCATGGCGGCCGCCTATGCGTTGTTGCTGACCGGACTGGCCTTCGCGACCGCGTGGCCGGACACATCAGGAATCCTGCTGGGGATCCTGGCGGTGCCCACGGGGGCGTGTACGCCGCCACTCGGCCCGGTGATGCGCACGTTGTGGAGCGATTTGGTTCCCGACCGGCGGTTGTTGCAGCGTGCGTACAGCCTGGACGCGGTCGCCGAGGAAATCCTCTTTGTCACAGGACCGCTGCTGGTCGGACTGCTGGTGCACGTCGCGGCACCATCGGTCGGCCTTGCGGCGAGCGCCGCACTCGTACTGATCGGCTCACTCGCCCTGAACTCGTCTCCGGCGGTCCGGGGCTGGTCCGGCCGGGAGAAGCCCCCCGTCGGGCCGACGTCGCCGGAGGGCCTCGTCTCCGGTGCGCGATTCTCCCCGTTGCGCCGATGGCTGCTGCACGGGGACCCGGAGATGCGCCAGGCGATCACGGTCTCCGCGGCTGTGGGCATGTGTCTGGGAGCCTTCGATCTTCTGGTGATCGCCTTCGCAGACGAACACAAGACTCCTTCCCTGGTCGCCTGGGTACTGGCCGCGCTGTCCGGAGGCAGCGCGATCGGCGGCCTTGTCTACGGAGCCGTCCCATGGCGGGCCCCGATCAGGCTGCGCCTGGCGCTCCTCGCGGCGGCCATGGGGCTGACCCTGGCCGCGATGGGGCTCTCCCCTCATCCCTGCATGCTCATCGGGTGGGCGGCGATCGGCGGACTGTTCGTCGCTCCGGCCCTCACCACCGCCTACTTGATCGCAGATGAGTGCGCCGATCCAACCGGCCGCACCAGGGCGAGTGCGTGGGTCAACACTTCCTTCAACGCCGGTTCGGCAGGCGCGACAGCTGCCACAGGGCTCTTGGTGGGCCGTCTTCCCCTGCCCGTGTGCTTCGCACTTGCCGCGACCCCGGTCGTCCTGTCCGCGGCGGCATCGGCCTCGCTCTGCATCACGACTCGTTCGATGACGCGCGGAGCTACCGGGACGCCCACCTCGACGAGCTGGACACAGGAGCGGCCGCGGGCGCTGGATGATCCTTCAGGCAGCGGCCGAGGAGATCCCGAACAGCGGGGCGAGCTGCCGCGCCGTGAGGTTGGCGCGCCGGCGGACGGCCACCAGCAGGACCCGGTCCGCCAGCGGTAGGCACCACGGGCGGCCGCCGCGGGGACCGTTCCCTCCACGCTCCCGTACCACCTTCACCAACCTCTCGAACGCAATGACTCGGGCAGCAGCGGCCGGACGAACTCCCGCTCGGCATCGGACAGTTCACGACGACGTATCACGACATCGTGATCCGCCGACGGTGATCATTCAGAGACACCGCCATGTCGGGTCGGGCCGGGCCGGAGACCGGTCCTGATCGAACCTGGCGGACCTCGGTCATGCGCTGACCGAACGTGATCTTTCGGTAAGGGCTTGGCCGCGAGCCCCACCGGACTGAGTACCTCACGGAGGGGCTGAGTACGTGAACGGGCTGCCCCGGGAGCCCACTTGGGGAGATCATGGCTGTACGGACAACGGGGACAGGGGGCCGTGATGGCGCGAGTCGTGGTCGTGCACGGGGTGGGTCAGGAGTATCTGGGTCGCAGGACCCTCCAGGCGCCCGTCGCCGCCGCGCTCGCGGACGGCGTCGAGACGGCGGCGAACGCCGGGGACGTGCCCGCGGACACGGTGCCGGCGGTCGAGGACGTGGACGTCGCTTTCTACGGCGACGCGTTCCGCACCCCCGGCGCCAAGGCCGGACCGTCCGGCTCGCTGTCCGTGGACGACGTGACCGATCCGTACGAGCAGGAACTGCTCCTCGCGTGGGCGGACGCGGCGGCCCGCGGGCAGGCGCCGAGGACCGGCACCAAGGCGCCGACGCCGCAAGTCGTACAGCGCGCCATGAACACCCTGCTGCGCTCGCCCTTCCTTCCGGGACCCGTGGCGGAGCGGTTCCTGCTCGGTGTGCTCCGGCAGGTCCGCCGCTACTTCGGCGAGGACGCCGTACGCGCCCGGGCGATCGAGGCGGTCACCGTCCGTGTGGGGCCGGACACGACCGTGCTCGTCGGCCACTCGCTCGGTTCCGTCGTCGCGTACGAGGCCCTCTGCGCCCACCCCGAGTGGCCCGTTCGCACCCTGGTGACCCTCGGCTCCCCGCTCGGCATGCCGACGCTCGTCCACGACAGGCTGCGCCCTGCCCCCCTCGCCGGCCGCGGCCACTGGCCGGCCGGCCTGACGCACTGGACGAACCTCGCCGACCGGCACGACGTGGTGGCATCCGTGAAGGAACTCGCGGACCTGTTCCGGCCCGCCGGGTCCGCGCCGGGCGGCGTGCTGCGCGACGTACCGGTCGACAACGGGTGGAAGGTCCACGACCTGCTGCGCCATCTCACGGCGCGGGAGACGGGCGCGGCGATCGGCGAGGGGCTGCGGGCGGGGTGACGGAGGCCATGGAGCCGAAGCGGTACGTGCTGGCCTTCGGCACCGCGCACTACGCGCACGAGGAACTGGCCGAACTGCCGCAGGTCGCCGACGACCTGCCCAAGGTGCTCGGCTCGCTCGCCGACGTCGGGTACGAACCGGTGCCCTTCTCACCCGAGGGCAGCCTGGACCCGACCGGCCCCCTGGACGTCCTGCGGCCGCTGCTGAGCTGGATCCCCGAGGGCTTCGAGAACGACGACGCCCTCCTCATCTACTACAGCGGGCACGGACAGGCGGACGGCCAGGAGCACTTCCTGATGTGCGCGGAGTCCGATCCGGGTTCGGCCGAGGTCCGGATCACCGCCCTCAGTACCCGTCAGCTCGTGGAACTCCCCGCCCGCAAGGGCGTCCAACGGATCCTGCTCGTCATCGACGCCTGCTACGCGGGCCGGGGCGCCGTGGACGCGTTCACCTGGGCCGTCGCGGCCAAGCACGCGGTCGCCCACGCGCCGAACACCGACCACCGCTTTCTGAAGTCCTTCGGCGTGCTCAGCGCGGCCCGGATCACCGAGGAGGCACAGGAAGGCGCGTTCAGCGCGGCGCTCGCCCACGTCCTCGGCGACGAGACCTGGCTCGGCCGCCGCTCCAGCCACATCTCACTGCCCGACCTCACCGGCGCGCTCAACGCCGAGTTCCGGCGCCGGGGCGTCGACCACCACGCGGACTGGGCCCAGCTGTGCGACGACACCGTCCGCGGGGACACCGCCACCGGGTTCTTCCGGAACCCCTTCCACGTGCCGGAACTGGACCTGATCGACCGCGACCTCGACGTCTCCGAGCAGCGGCACTTCGTACGGCGGCTCAAGGCGGCGTCCGGCTACGGGGCCGCCGAGCGGCAGCGCCGCTACAAGGACCTGGTCGAGCACTTCTCACCGCGCGGCACGGGCCGGCAGACCGTCCAGGAGACGGGGCACTACTTCACCGGCCGGGTCCGCGTGCTGACCCGACTGGCCCACTGGCTGCGGGGCGGGACCGACAACGACGCCCGGGTGTATGTCGTGACCGGTCCCCCGGGCGTGGGCAAGTCCGCGGTGCTGGGCCGGCTCGTCGCGCTGGCCGATGACGACGCGCGCGGCATCGTCCCCGCCGACAGCGTCACCCCCGGCACGGCGCCGCCCTCCGGATCGGTCACCGTCGCCCTGCACGCCCGCGCGCTGTCGCTACCGCAGGTCGTCTCCGCGCTCGCCGCCGCGTTCGGCTGCCCGGAGCCCACCGAGACGGCGCTGCGCGCACGTCTCGCGGAGCTCGACGACCCGGCCACCGTCGTCGTCGACGCCCTCGACGAATCGGGCGTCGCCCACGACGAGGAGCGCCGCATCGCCCGCTTCCTCGCCGAACTGGTTGCCTCGGCGCCCCGGCTGCGGCTCCTCGTGGGCACCCGCCCCCACCTCGCGGGCGCGGTCGCGGACGGCGCCCCGTACACCCGGGTCGTCGACCTCGCGTCCCCTGACTGGACCGAGCCCGACGACTTCGTGCGATACGCCGCGAGCGTCCTCAGATCACCGCTCGGGCCCGACAGCGGCACCGGTGTACCGGACGCCGTGATCGACTCGGCCGCGGCCGAGATCGCGCGGGCCTCCGCCCCGATCTACCTGGTGGCCCGGCTGATGGCGCGCTCGGTCGCCGGCTCCGGACTGCTGGGCGCACGAGAGCCGCTGGCGCTGCCCGTCCGTGACCCGGCGGCGGACCCCGCGGCCCAGGTCGGCCGGGCCTTCCGGTGGGCATTGGCACAGCAGCTGACCCCGGCGGAGGTCGCCGAGGTCAGCACCCTCCTGCTGCCGCTGGCATACGCGGAGGGCCACGGCATGCCCCTCGCCCCGATCTGGGCGGCACTCGCCGCCGAAGGGCCCGGGCGGACTGGTCCCACGGCGGAGCGGCTGACGCTGCTGCTGGGCCACGAGGCCGTCGGCCCCTACCTCGTCGAGGCCCTCGACGAGGACGACCGGTCGGTGTACCGGCTCTACCACCAGGCGCTCGCCGACGAGCTGCGCCGCCACGACGCGCCTCCGGACGCCGAAACGCAGTGGTACGTACGGCTCCGGGGCACGGTGCCGCGTGCCGCGGACGGTACGGTGCTCTGGCACGCGGCCGACCCGTACGTCCTGCGCCATCTGGCGGCCAAGGCCGCGGCGGCGGACCGGCTCGACGAACTGGTCACCGACGGCGAGTTCCTCGTGCACGCCGACCCCGCCGGACTCGCCCCCTGGCTGCACGGCCTGCGGACCGAGCAGGCACGCTTGGCGGCCGCCGTCTACCGCGCCCACCTGGACCTCCATCGGGACATGACCCGGGACGAGCGCCGGCACGTCCTCGCGTGCGGCGCCGCCAGGTATCGGCATGCCGTGCTGCTCGCGAGTCTCAACTCCGGCGGCCGGGTGGGGCGCTGGCGTCCTCAGTGGGCCGCGGCCGGCAGCGCGCCGATCACCCTCTCCGTGCAGCGACTTGCCGACGGGCGGGGACCGGTCGTCTCGGCAGCCGTCGTCGGGGCTGCGGGGCGGGACACCGTCGTCACCCTCGGCGACGGACCGCCGCAGGCCTGGGCGCTCGCCACGGGGCGCTCCTCCACGCTGCCGGACGCGGTCTCGGGCCAGCAGGTCACCGCCCTGACCGCGACCTCGCTCGCCGGCCACGGACTGCTGGTCACCAGCACCACCAACGGTGCACTTCACCTTCACGACCTCACCACTGGAGAGACCCGCACGGCCGAACCGGTGGGCCGGAGGAGTGCCCCTCCGAAGGCGCTCGTCACCCTCGAAACGGCCGGACGCAGGATCGTGGCAGGCGTGTCGGCCGACGGGCGGCTGCGGGCTTGGGACCTCGCCGACGCCAAGGCACTGTCGTGGCGGGAGCGGCTGCCCGGCGGCTGCCGCAGCGGCCTGGCGGTCCTGACCGTGGACGCGGACCCGCACGCGAGGAACCCCGCCCTGCGCCGGGGGCGGGATCTGGTCGTAGCCGGCGGCCCGCAGGGCGTCCTGTACGTCTGGGACCCGTTGCGCGGCATCCTCACCGCGACCGCGGCGGACCCGGACCGTCCTGCCATCGACTCGGTCGGCTGCGCTCTTGTGCACGCTCTGCCCGTCGTCGTGACGGTGGACCGCTCCGCCGTACGCGTCTGGTCGCTGCGGTGGGCGCGCGCGCCGCACGAGGTGGGCACTCTGCCGATGCGGTCTCCGGCGGTCGCGGTGTCGTGCGCCGTCCTGGGCGGCCGTCCCACGGCGGTACTGGCCTGCGAGGACGGCACCGTCCACCTGCTCGATCTCGAGAGCCGCCGGTTGACCGCCTCCTCGGCGGTGCCCCTGTCGTCGCCTGCGGAGGCGGTGGACGAGGCGCCCGGCTCCATGTCGGTGCCGCCGTTCACCACCTTGCACACCCACGCCTCCGCCGACGGTGCCGTCACCGCTGTTCTGGGCGCACCGGACGGGTCCGTGCACGTGTGCGACGTGACGGCGCCGCCCGGAGCGCCGAGCACCGGCCACACCCGGCCCGTTACGGCCGCGGCCTGCCTCGGGGGCACGGACCGGTCCCGATACGTGGTGACCGCGAGCACCGACAGGACGGTTCGGATCTGGCGGATGGACACGGGGGCGACCGCCCTGCCGCCGATCACGGACGACGTCTCGGCATTCACCGGCGTGGCCGCCGCCTCCGTCGACGGCCGACTGCTCGCGTTGACCCGGGCCGCCAACCGCCCGGCGGAGGTGTGGGACCTGTCCAGCGGCATGTCGATGGACAGGCAGTCGCCTCGCTGGCCCGTGGCGGAGACCGTCGGCCGGTACGAGGGCCGTCCGGTCGCCGTCACCGCCGGCCGCACGCACCGCGTGGACGTGTGGGACCTGATCACCGGTGTCTCGTTGTGCCGACTCGAACAGGGCCCGGGCCCGATCCCGGTGACGGCGCTCGCGTGCGCTCCCGGGGACGGGGCGCTCGCCGTGGTCGCTGCACGGGCGAACGGCTCGGCCGTGATGTGGCGCCGCGGCAGCCACCGGAACCCCCACGAACTGCGGAAGGGCTGGGAGGCGGTCGCGGTTGCCTGCGTCCGCGTGGGAGGAGACCCCGTGGCCCTCATCGCATGCGACGACGCCGTGATCCGGGCCTGGGACGGCACCGACACGGTCACCGTGGCCCGCTGGGAACTGCAGTACGGCGGGCCGGGGACGTCCGTGGCGGCGATTCAGGGCGGGCAGGCGAACCGGGTCACGGCGCTTTCGGCAGGGGTCGTGGACGGGCGGCTGTTGTGCGCGGTGGGGGCCGGCGACGGGCGGGTGACGGTGTGGGAGACGCACGCCGGGGCCTGGCCGCTTCCCGCGTGCGACGCCGCCGACTCGTTCGTCATGCCCGGCGGCGTACCGGTCACCGCGATGGAGTTCGCTGCCGACGGGCGCCTCGTGGTCTGCGCGGATACGGACGTCCATGTCTTTGGTCCCGCGTCGGCACCCGAGCCGGCCGACGACCCGAAGAGGGCCACGCGCCCCTTCCCGGCACCCCGGACGACCGGCTCCGGTACCAGCGGGGGCCGGTCGACGGCGGCTACCGGGCGGGACGTTCCGGGCCGGGCCCGGGGACTGTCCGGACCGTAGCGCCCGGGTTCGGCCTTCCGGACCCGGCCCAGGACCTGTCGTCAGACTCGGCGGCCTGGAGTGATCCAGCATGCGCAAGATCCTGGCCACCGCCACCACGCGCGGCATCGCCGTCCCGGGAGTGATCGTCCCGGCGCGCAGCAGGTCGCTCGCGGGGCGGAACGGAAGCCAGTCGTGCGCCGCCCGCAGCCAGTCGGGCAGCCTGCTCGCCGGGAAGGTGATCGGCGAGAACAGCATCACGAAGAACACCAGGATCTGGCTGGCGAGCCGGGCGAGCATGGGCGGCAGCAGCACGGCGAGCGCGTAGCCCACCGAAGTCGCCATCACCGCGGTCAGCACGGAAGCGGCGATGAGCAGCGGCCAGTTGAAGCTGTAGGTCAGGTCGTAGTGCAGCCAGGCCACGAACACCGAGACGGGGATGCCCGGAAGGGCGACGATCAGCCACACCGTCAGGTCGGACAGCAGATGCAGCGGGCGGGGCACCGGCAGCGCCCGCAGGTAGGTGAACGTGCCGCTGGTGCGGGACTGCGCCACCCCCTGCGGGACCATCACCAGACCGATGACCATCAGCAGCACGGTGGGGGTACCCGTGGACAGGAACAGGGCGGCCGGGGTGTTGATGTCGTCGATGAGGAACCCGAAGCCGACGATGATGCCCGCCGCGAGCACCGCCTGCACGACGATGATCAGCGGAACCATCGCGCCGATCTGGGCCATGTTCCAGCGCAACAGGGTCAGATAGGTCGTCACCGGGCCGGTGCGCGGGGGCACGGGACGGGCCGACCGGGTGCGGGGGGCGGTCGTGGTTGCGTCAGGCATGGGCGGCATCCTCTGTGGTGGCGGCCGCGCTCGGAGCGGTGGCGGCGAGGTAGACGTCTTCGAGGGTGGCGGGCGCCGGCGAGTACTCCTCGATCCGGCGCTCCGCGCGGAGCCTCGTGGCCCAGGCGACGGCGGCCTCGGCGTCGGAGGGGCCGAGCGTCAGCAGCACCCGGCGGGCCATGCTGGAGTTCATCGCGACCGCGGCCCGGGACGAGAAGCTCATCGGTCTGCTGCGGGCCCGCGTCGAGGTCTTGCTCAACGCCTACGGGCGGGTCGCCACTTCGGGACGCCCGGAAGGCGAGCACCTGCCCGTCGACGACGTCGCCCAGCTCATGACCGCATTCGACCAAGGTGTCTCCGTGCTCCAGCTCAGCGGCATCGCCTCCGTGAACGGCGCGCTGATGCGCACCGGCCTGCGCCGCCTCCTCGACCCGGCGAGCGCCGCCGTCGAACCGTCACCGGCTCGGGGCGGCCACTCCTCCCACAGGGCGGATGTGGAGTGGGTGCGCAGGCTCACCCGGGACACGCCGGACGCCTGAACCGGCCCGCGTCGGGGAGCTTGCCCGTTGGCCCGCTGGGCGGTTTCCCGGTCGGGACAGGAGGCGGCACGCGTCAGCGCCGGGGCGTCCTCGACCCGGCATCGGCCTTGCCGGCAACGGCCCACCACGACATCAGTCGGGCAGCCATCGCTTCCGGTTCCGATGGCAGAGGGGTAAGACCGAAGTGATCCTCCAGCTCGTGCCGCAGGAACTCGCCGATCTCCGTCCGGTCGGCACCACCCCGGAGCCGCTGGAGGAGAGGGATGAGCATGCAGTCGTACTCGTCCTGCACCTCGTCGGCGACGCCGATCGGATCCCACTCGTTGAGCAGGTGCCGCAGGCCGTTCTCGGTGATGCCCGTTGCGGATCGCATCGCTCCAGGGTGCCACCCGGGAATCACCGTCATCCCGCACCCTCACCTTGATCCAGACGCGCCGCCGCGGGCAGGCGTCGCTCCTCGGAGTCTCGTGGCACTCGCGGCCCGAACAGACGGTCCGTACCGGCGCGGAGGCGTCACGGCGTGGAGTTGCTGCCTCGGCCGAGGTCCTTGAGGAACTGTCGTTGGTCGTCCAGGAATCCGTCCGCGAAGAGCGAGCGGGGGGAGAAGAGCGCGGCGAGCGTGGTCTTGAGGTCCGACTGCTCGATGGACTGCTTGAGCAAAGAATGAGTCCCGTCCGGGTAGCGCCTGACCGTCAAGGCGCCGCCTGCGTTCAGCACCTCGGAGTAGACGCGCTCGGTGTCGGCGGTGTCCACGTTGATGTCACGGCCCCCGAGGGTCAGCAGCACCGGAACGCCGAGCAGGGTGCGGAGGTCCTGCGTGGCGTCCGCGGTGTGGTTCCTGGAGATGAAGCCCCAGCGATCGGCGGTCATGCCGTCCGCGTCGCGGCCCATCTCCTTGACGAATTCCTCGAAGGACGCGTGACGCTCAAGGAGCCGGCGGGTGGCGTCGCTCCTCGCGATCTCGGCCTTCGTGCGGGAGGCCGATGCGCCGTCGGCGCGCAGCTCGGCCAGGAGGTTGTAGCGGCCCTGCTGGAGCCAGTTGACCGCGGGCGAGACAGCGATGACGAAGCTTACGGGCGTTTCGGCGGCGATCTTCGGCAGAACCCAGCCCGCTTGACTGGCGCCCCACAGCCCGATCCGGTCGCCATCGATGTCCGGGCGGGCGCGTGCCCAGGCGATGGCGGCAACCGCCTCGTCGGCCCGGTCGTCCATGGACTGGTCGAGCCAGTCGCCGGGAGCGCCCGCGACGCCGGGCTTGTCCCAGGACAGGGAGGCGTAGCCCGCCTTGGCGTTCGCTTCCCACAAGGGTTTGTAGCCGTCGCCGTGGGTGGCGTCGACGGGGCCGTCGCCGTGGACGTACACGATGAGGCCGTGGCGCCCGCGGCCGTCCGTGGGGGTGGCCAGTACGCCCTTGAGGGTGCTGTTGCCGTGATGGATCGAGACCTGGCGCTCGTCCATTTCATAGGAGTTCTGCCACAGCACCACGCCGACGAGACCGGCGGTCACGACCAGGACCGTGGCAAGTGACCACACGGCGATGTGGAGCGCGCGCCGTCGGGGTTGGGGCTTTGGGCGCATGGGATCTGACCACCTCTGTTGGGGCCTACGAGTGAAAAGTATCGCAGACTCTACGATCGTAGTGAAGGTGATAGTTTTAAGTTGGGTCGCAACGGGACAAGGAGGCAGGGCATGGGACTGGACGCTGCTGGTGCGGACAGGGAACCGGTCACCGTCCGGCGGGGTGTTCCGGCCGGAGCCGAGCGGCGGGCGGCCGAGCTGTACTGGGACGCCTTCGGCCGCAAACTCGGTCCTGCCCTGAACCCGCCGGACAAGGCGGTGCCCTTCCTCGCCGCCCACCTGAACGCTGATCGCGCGGTGTGCGCGCTCCTCGACGGGCAGCTCGTCGGCCTCGCCGGCTACCAACTCGGCGGTCCCGCTCGCACGGGGGCATCGGCCTCCGCCGTGCTCCGCGCGTACGGACGCCTGAGAGGGCTGCACCGACTCCTGCTTCTCGCTCTTTTCGAACGCCGCCCGGCCCCCGGGCAACTCGTCATGGACGGCATCGCCGTGGATCCGGGCATCCGGGGCCGCGGTGTCGGAAGCCTGCTCATCGAGGAAGTGGCGGCCATCGCGATGGAGCAGGAATGCCGGGAGGTCAGACTGGATGTGATCGACACCAATCCGCGGGCCAGGGCCCTGTACGAGCGGCGCGGCTTCACGGCCGTGCGGACCGAGCGCACGCCCTGTCTGCGCGGGCCGCTGGGGTTCGGCGCGGTGACCACCATGCGTCGCGCCGTCGGAACGAAAGGAGCGAGAGAACTGTGAGCGCCGAGACGGACCACGTCGAGGTCCCTACCCGCATGCTCGTCCACGCGCTGATCGGCGAGGACGGCACGGTTGGCGCGGACGAGCTGTACACCGTCGCCAACACCCTGGGGATGAGTGACCAGCAGGTGCGGCTCTGCATCAAACGCCTGGTGGCCGAAGGCCGGTTCACGCACGAGGGCCGAGGCCGCAAGGCGCAGCTGCACGCGACCGCGGACACCACGCGTGCTCTCGCCCCCAACGCGGACTTCCTCCGCCACGCCTTCCAGCAGGACGCCGGGCTCGCACCCTGGGACGGTGTCTGGCACCTGGCCGCCTTCGCGGTGCCCGAGTCGGCGCGTACGGCCCGGGACTCCCTGCGCGAGACGCTCGTCCACCTCGGCGGCGCCCCGCTCCAGGGCGGACTGTACGTCTGTGCCAACGCCTGGGAACCGTATGTCGAAGAAGCGGCCCACCGCCTCGGTGCCCATGATGCGCTCACCCTGCTCACCGCGACGGACCTGCGCAGGGGCGTGGCCCAAGACCCTGCCGAGCTCGCCCGCCGACTGTGGCCCCTGCAGGAGATCGCCGACCGCTACCACCGCCTCGGCCGCATCGCGCAGCCCCGCCTCGCTCGGCTCACCGGCCCTGCCGGACTCTCTCCGTCGGCACTCCTCACCATCGCGGTCGAGCTGGCCGCCGAACTCACCCGCGCCATAGAACCCGACCCACTCCTGCCGCCTCAGCTCCTGCCCCACCCCTGGCCCGGCACGCAGGCCCGGAAGCTCGTCGCCCGGTGCTGGGCGGCCCTGCACGAACGAGAGCACGGAGAAACCCGTCCCGCCCTCTTCCGCCTCTACGCCGACATCACCCGGGAAGCAGCAGACCGGGCCACGCCCTGAAGACGGAGCGCGGCGCAGGCCGGGTCTGCCGGGCGAAGACGCCGACCCTTGCGCAGGCCGGTGGCGTGGGCGTTTCCGCTGCGGTCCTCGACCCGGTCCCGCAGCCGGTGACGGAGC
The DNA here is from genome assembly GCF_018619185.1 of Streptomyces sp. McG3. Taxonomy (GTDB): domain Bacteria; phylum Actinomycetota; class Actinomycetes; order Streptomycetales; family Streptomycetaceae; genus Streptomyces. Next base: position 90,986 of record NZ_JAAXYC010000004.1, read on the forward strand.
TCGAGCTCGGCGATCGGCCGATCCGGGGTGGGGGTGGCGAAGCTCGTCAGCCGCATGCCATCCGCATCGGCGAGCCGCAACCGGACCCGGAATGCGGGCGTTCCTTCCGAACGATCAGCCGCATGCCCTCGGGGCAGCCGCCCACTACATCCTTGTCGGCGTCCGTCTGCTCCGTCTCGACTCAGTGGCCGGCGAGAGGGGATTCCTCGATCCCGGGCAGGAGGACAGCCAGTGCCTGTTCCGCCTGTTCGTAGACGGCTTCCACGTCGTCGAAGCGGCCCGACGCGACAACTGGGGCCGGTACTGGCACCTCCACCCGTTCACCGAACAGGAGCTGCGCGACCACGTGGCCCGGGACGGGCTCTTCCCCGACGAGCACGCCCGGGCCCTGCTCGACACCTGATGACAGGGCTGCCGGCCCGCCCGGGTCTAGACCCGGGCGAGGCGGGAGAAGAGCCCCCTGTGCGCCCAGCCCGTGCGGCGTAGTCCTGTCCAGACGCAGCCGGCGGCGATACAGACGGCGAGTGCGGTCGCACCGACCGCGGACGGAAGCGCGGCCATCAGGGCGACGCCCATCAACACGACGACGAACCCGTCGAACTGCCAGGCGAGGACACGCAGCCCGGAGAGGTCGCCGAACGGCGTGATGACGGGAAGGAGCAGTTCGAGCGGAAGATCCAGTTTCATCTCGCGCAGGAACCTGGCGCCCAGCGCCATGACCACCGATCCGGCGACGAGAAGGGCCGTGTCACCCAGATGCCCGCTGTGGTGGTCCCACCGGGCGACGACGGCGAAGCCACCCCCCAGGAGAGCACCGATCGTCACCGCGACGACGGGCCAGGTCAGCGTGCGGGCCAGGGTTCCACCCCATCGCTCGCCGAACAGCGGCGCCAGGGTCAGCTCATCCCGCAGTCCGCGCCATGTCTCGCCCACCCACCCCGATCCCAGGTACACACCCACCG
>NZ_JAAXYC010000487.1 GCF_018619185.1 Streptomyces sp. McG3
GCCACGCACACACCGAGGGCCAGCGTGCTCACCCGGCGCGACAGCCGTACCGCGCGTTCGATGTCCGTGCCCCGCACGTCCCGCCCGGACTCCCCGTTCAGCACCGGCCGGTGCTCGACGCGCCCCGCGTACGCCAGGGTCCCGCCCAGCCGCACGCCGAGCGCCCCCGCGAACGCGGCCTCCACCGGCCCCGCGTTCGGGCTCGGGTGACGCCCCGCGTCCGCCCTCCAGGCGCGTACGGCCTCCCGGGGCCGCCCGCCGCCCGCCACGGCCAGCGCGGCCGTCAGACGCGCGCCGGGCCACCCCGCGAGGTCGTCCAGGCGGGCCGAGGCCCAGCCGTAACGGCGGTAGCGGGGCGACTTGTGACCGACCATCGCGTCGAGCGTGTTCACGGCCCGGAAGCCGACGAGCCCCGGCACCCCGCCGAGCGCCCCCCACACCAGCGCGCCGACGACGGCGTCCGAGGTGTTCTCGGCGACCGACTCGACGACCGCGCGGGCGATGCCCGGACCGTCCAGGGAGTGCGGATCGCGCCCGCACAGGTGCGGCAGCCGCTCCCGCGCCACCTCCAGGTCTCCGGCGGCCAGGGCGCCGCCGATGGCACGGGCCTCCCGCCCCAGCGACGTACCGCCCATGACGGACCAGGCGGTGGCGGCGGTCAGCGCGACGGCGAGCGCGGGGCGTCCCCGGACGGCGCGCGCGGTCAGCGCGGCGGCCCCCACGGCGCCTCCGGCGCAGACGAGGGTGTGCAGCGCGCCCCGGCCCCGGTCGTCACGCCACAGCAGGGACTCCACCCGCGCGGCGGCGCGGCCGAATCCGGCGACGGGATGGCCCCGACGGGGGTCGCCGAGCAGGGCGTCGGCGATCAGCCCGGCCGTGGCGCCGTACGCGAAAACGCGGTCGGCACGCACGGCTCAGCCGGTCGCGGGGAGAGATGTTCCGGCGCGAGGGCCTGTCGTGGGGGGCACAGGAAGCGGCGCACGGCGGCCGGGCATGGCGTATGTCCTCACTCAGGGTCCGCGCCCTGGTTCGACGTGACCGGCGACGAGAGTCTCCTGGCTTCCGGATCCGCAGTTCCCCCGGCCTTCCAGCCCGCGTCGAGCGGGCCGTGACGTCCGGTGTGGGGGAGTGCTCCCCGGTGACAGTGGCGGGACCGCGCCGGATTCGCACCGGCTTCCTCTGCTGTCGCCGTAAATGGCTCCGGCAGTCCACCACGCCCCGCGAACAGCCGTCAACTCGCTGTTGACCTGCGAGGCTCCACTGTGCGCAGACGCACATCGGGCCGGACACACGAGGTGTGTCCGGCCCGGAGGAGTGCGGGGTACGGGGTCAGGCGACGATCAGGTAGATCCCGTACGAGACCGCCGCGACGCACAGCGCGAAGCAGGCGTAGGCGCCGGTGCGCGCCAGTGCCACCGACCCGCCGGAGGCGCTGCCTCCGGCCGTGGCGGACTGCTTGGAGAGGGCGACGATGCCCAGGGTGAAGAGGCCGACCAGCGCGACGGTGACCACCAGGCTGACACCGAAGACGGAGGCGAGAGCTGCCCAGTCGATTTTCATGCGGATCTGTCCTTACACCTTGGCCGGCGGCCGGGCCGGGTCGTCGGGCGACGGGGCCGGGGCCGGGATGGTGGTGGCGAGGTCGGCGGCCGGGCCGCCGACGGGCGGCGGCTGGACCGCCGCCATGGCGGCGGTGACGATGCCCTGGGGCTCGCCCTCCCCGTCCGTGTCGTTGACGTTGGTGTGGTCGACCGGCTGGCGGCGCGAGGCCAGCCAGATGGCGAAGGAGCCGCCCACGAGGAGGATCGCGGTGACCGTGATGCCCCAGGGGCCCTGCTTGGTCAGGAACTCGGCGCCCGCACCGATCAGACCGGCCGCCGGGAGCGTCAGCCCCCAGGCGACGAACATCCGGGTGGCGGTGGACCAGCGGACCACGCCCCCCTTGCGGCCGAGGCCCGCGCCCATCACGGCACCGGAGCAGGACTGGGTGGTGGAGAGCGAGAAGCCGAGGTGCGAGGAGGCCAGGATCACGGTCGCCGCGCTGGTCTGGGCGGCGAAGCCCTGCGGCGGCTGGAGGTCGGTCAGCCCCTTGCCCATCGTGCGGATGATGCGCCAGCCGCCGAGGTAGGTGCCGAGCGCGATGGCCACACCGGCGGAGACGATGACCCACATCGGCGGGTTGGAGCCGGGGGCGAGGACGCCGCCGGTGACCAGGGCCAGCGTGATGATGCCCATCGTCTTCTGGGCGTCGTTCGTGCCGTGGGCGAGCGAGACGAGACCGGCGGAGGCGATCTGTCCGGCCCGGTAGCCCTTGGCCGTCGACTTCAGCTGACCCTCGTCGGTGACGTTCCGGTTGATCCGGTACGTCAGTCGCGTGGCCAGCATCGCGGCGAGGCCGGCGACCAGCGGGGCGGCGATCGCCGGGAGCAGCACCTTCGTGACGACGGTGCCGCCGTTGATCGAGGACCAGCCGGCCGACATGACCGCCGCGCCGATCAGACCGCCGAACAGGGCGTGGGAGGAGCTGGAGGGCAGGCCGACCAGCCAGGTCAGGAGATTCCACAGGATGGCGCCGACGAGCGCCGCGAAGATGACCTCGGTTCTGAGGCCGTCCTCGTTGACAATCCCGCCGGAGATCGTCTTGGCGACCTCCACCGACAGGAACGCGCCGATCAGGTTGAGAACGGCGGACATCGCCACCGCTGTCTTGGGCTTCAGGGCGCCGGTCGAGATGGTCGTCGCCATCGCGTTGGCAGTGTCGTGGAAACCGTTCGTGAAATCGAACACGAGAGCTGTCACGACCACAATCGCAAGCAGCAGCGTGATGTGTTCCATTTACCCAGGCAATCGTTCGACGTCAGTGGCACGTGGACCGTAGGCAACCTGGATGAACGGAAGATGAACTGAGCAGGGCGTTGCGGTGACCCCAAACGGAGTGGGCCGCCTCCGCTTGTGCGCGGGAGGGGCTGTGCGGTGCCTGTGAGGCGGGGCGTGGGCTGCCCTTTGCCTCCGATTGGCGAACATTTTGAACGGCTGTTCGGCACTCGGAAGAGACCTCCGTCACCTCCCATGTGACGTTCCGGTTGCGCCTCTTGACCCCTACGCTCGCCCCATGAGCGAGCAGCACCCGGAATCCATCGGCCGGACCTGGCTGGACGTCGTCGCGACCGCCCGTCGCAGCGCCGCGGACGGCCTGGTCGTCGGCACCTCGGGCAATGTGTCGGCACGCGTCGGCGACCTGGTCCTGGTCACGCCCAGCGGGGTGCCCTACGACCGGCTCGGCCCCCGGGACGCGGTCGGAGTCGATCTGGAGGGCCGCCAGGTCCTCGGCGACCTCGGGCCGACCAGCGAACTCCCCCTCCACCTGGCCGTCTACCGCTCCACCGACGCCGCCGCCGTGGTCCACACCCACGCCGTGCACGCCACCGCCGTCTCCACCCTCGTCACCGAGGTGCCGCTCGTCCACTACGCCGCCGCCATCCTCGGCGGCCCCGTCCGCACCGCCGCCTACGCCCGCTACGGCACCCCGGAACTGGCCGAGGCCATGCTCGGGGCCCTGGCGGGCCGCACCGGCTGCCTGCTGGCCAACCACGGCACCGTCACCTACGGCGACACGCTCGACCGGGCCTACGAGCGCACCGCCCAACTGGAGTGGCTCTGCCGCCTCTGGCTCACCGCGAGCTCCGTGCCCGGCCGCACCCCGGCCCTCCTCGACGCGGCCCAGCTGGACGAGGTGACGGAGGCGCTCAAGGGATACGGCCAGCCCGGCTGACCCGCGCACCGCGCCTGCCCCCGGCGCCCCCGCGAACCAGCCGGAGCCCGGTCCACGGCTCCGGACCGGTCCCGGACGGCCCCGGCCCGCGTCCGCCCCGCCCCGGCCCGCGTCCGCCCCGGACGGCCC
>NZ_JAAXYC010000488.1 GCF_018619185.1 Streptomyces sp. McG3
CCTCCCCCTCCGCCGCGTCCCGGAGGGTGTCGCACCGGCCGCTCGCGGCGCGGCGCAGCGGGGTGCCGGGCGGCAGCGGGCCCACCGGCGGGTCGGCGCCGCGCAGGACGTCGTCCACCACCTCGACGACGGCGAGGTCGGCGAATCGGGGCACCAGGGCGTCGGCGAAGGCGCGGCAGGTGGCGGCGACGTCGAGGGAGCCGCCGACGGCGTCCCGCACGGCGGCGAGCGCGGCCTCCCGGGCGCGGGCCCGTTGGCGCTCGGTGACGTCGACGACAGCGGTCAGCAGGCCGAGGGCGGGTGCGTCGGGGCCGCCGGGGCCGTCGAGACGGTAGGAGGAGACCAGGAACTCCCGGTCGTCGGGGACCCCGCGCAGCCGGCCGCGCACGAGTCGGTCGCGCACCGGGCCTTCGCCGGCGAGCACCCGCTTCATGAGCTGCTCGGAGCCGTCGGGGTCGTCGAGCCGGAAGGCCTCGGTGAACCGGCGGCCGAGGTACTCCCCGGTCTCCACGCCGTCGACGAGGGAGCTGGCCCGTACGAGACGGAGCTGCGGATCGAGCACGACCAGGCCGACGGCGGACTGGGTGAACAGGGTCGCCAGCAGTGCCGCGTCCAGCAGTGCCGCGTCCGGCTGGTCCGGAACGTCCCGGGGCGTTCCGGGCCCGGCCGGGGTCTCGGCGTCCGCCACGGCTCCACCCGCCCTCCGGCTCCGGCGCACCGGTGCACCGGAGCCGGCACGCGCCGGACCAGCATCACCCGCCGCACCGGGCCCGGCCACCGGTGGAGGGCAGAGGTGTGAACGACGGGTCCGGCGACGGGAACGGCGGGCCGGTGGAGCCGTGGCGGCGTGGCGGCGTGAGCGGCGAGCGCACCGCCGGGGGCTCACCCTGGTCGGGGGATGGGCGCCGCCGGTCCTGGCCCCGCCGACCGGCCCGGGTTCAGGCGGGCTCCCCCAGGCACGTCAGGGCCTGGCGGAAGTCGTCGAGGGCGGGGCCGAAATCGTGGGCGACGGTGTGCAGGGCCGACCGGTCGATCAGCCTTCCGGCCAGCGCCCGCGGGCCCTCCGCCGGGTCGTGCCGGGCCAGTCGACGGGCCAGGTCCACTCCCTCGTCGTACAGGGAGCGCATGGCGTCCGCGATCAGACGCGTGCGGTTCTCCTGGAAGACGGCGGTGCGGAGGGTGAGGTCCCGGTGCAGGCGGACCAGTTCGGCCAGGTGCCCGTCCGGGTCCTCGGCGGCGCGTGGAGCGAGGGCGTCCACCTGGGCGCGCAGGGCATGACGGCTGTCGACGTCGCGCCACTGGGCACGGGGCGACCCTCGCATCGGCGCCGTGCCCGAAGGCGGACGCGGTTCGTCGGGCGCGGGCGGCCGGTCGCCGTAGGTACCGGAGAGGGTCACCAGCGCCGCCCAGAAACTCCGTTGGTAACCGCTCCAGGTCTTCCGCTCACCGGTGCCGGCCAACTCCGTCAGCACGGCGAGTGCTTCCTGCCGTGCCAGGGACGCGCGCTCGTCCCGACCGTGGGTGTCGAGCAGCCGGGCGTACCCCATGAGCGCGTAGAGGTGACAGGCCATCGGGCCGCGGTCCGCCGCCGCTTCGGCCGCCTCCATGGCGACGGCCTCCTCGAACGCGGCGAGCGCGTCGTCGATGCGGCCGGCGTCATGGAGAGCGGCGATCCGGTCCAGGAGTGTCCAGGCGAGCGCCCCGCTGCGGGGCCCCCGGGGCAGGAGCGCCGCGACCAGCTCGTCCATGGCGTCGGCTGCCTCGGCGTACCGGCCTTCCTCGGAGAGTCCGGCAGCCCACTCGACCAGCCCTTTGGTCGCCGGGGCTCCGGCCGACTCGGCCTGGGCGCGGCTGATGTCGAGCATCTCGGCGCACCGGGCGAGGCCTTCCGTGCGCCGGCCCAGGCGGTACAGCTCCCTCCGGTGGCTGTCGAGTGCCCGGTAGAGGACATCCGCGCGGGCCGGTTCGGCCGGATCGATGCACCGCGCCACGGCCACCGCCTCCTCGCACAGCTCCGGGGCGGACGCGTGCCGGGTGAGGGAGCCGGTGTCGTAGCTGAGACGTTGGAGCGCCTCGGCCAGGAGCGGCAGGTACGAGGCGGGGCTGACCTGGGCGAGCACCCGGTAGGCGTCGACCTCCTCGCGCGGAGTGCGGCGTCCCGACGCGAGCAGCACGTTCCGCGCCCGCACGATGTCGTCCTGATCGACTTTCCGCGAGTGATTCATAGCGGGAATTGTGGGCGCCCCGACGGGGGCCCAACAAGGCTGCGCGGCTGTGCCGTTACTCCTACGAGAACATCCTCTGACCTGTCATGATGGATGTGACATCACGCTTCCGGGGGCGCGGCACGCCGCCCTTCCGGCCTCAGTACCCCGGCGCGCGCAGGGAGCGCAGTACGTGGTTCACCAGGGTGGCGATCGTCTCCTCGTCCTGGACGGGCTTGCGCAGCACATGGCGGTAGTAGACCGGGCCGTACAGCATCTCCACGGCCAGCGGGAGGTCCGCGCCGGGCGGGATCTGGCCCTGTTCCTGGGCGCCGCGGAGCCGGCCGATCGCTTCCTCGACGCGCGGGTCGACCAGCTCCTCCCGCAGTTGCCGGGCCAGCAGGTCGTCGTGGTGCAGCTCGGAGAGGATGCCCGCGTAGGCGGGGCCGAACGGCGGGACCGAGAGCAGTTTCACCGCGCCGGCGACGTGGGCGCGGAGGTCGGCGCCGATGTCTCCGGTGTCCACGAACGGCGTGGCGTCGATCAGGGCGTCCGTGAACGCCTCCAGCAGGACCGCGCCCTTCGACGGCCACCAGCGGTAGATCGTCTTCTTGCTGACCCCGGCCCCGGCCGCGATGGCCTCTATCGTGACGTGCCCGTACCCCCGCTCCGTACAGAGATCGAGAGCGGACCGCAGGATCGCGCGGCGTGACCTTTCGCTGCGGCGCACACTGCTCGGCGATGTGATCATTCGGTGAGCATAGGGGGGTTCCAGCCAATCTCTTGTTGACATCTCGTCGCCAAAGACCGAACAATACCCAGGCGGAAACGGAACGTACCGTGTCGTGTCGTTCCCGGTGTCCGCACCGTTCGTGCCGTTCGTGCCGCGACGAGCCGATCGGGGGACGGCTCGCCCGGCCGACGGCGCGGACGGCCTCCCGCCGATTCGATCCAGCCAGGAGACGCGCTCTCCCGGACCGTCTCTCAGGCCGTGATGTCCTTGGCCGTGAAGCGCGCCCAGGCCGCCGAGCCGAACACCGCGACGTACAGCCCCTGCAGTTGGAAGTTCTTGATCAGGTCGTCCCAGTGGACGGGTTCGCGCAGGACGTCCGCGAAGGACATCCAGTAGTGCGCGAACAGGTAGGGGTGCACGCCGCTCAGCTGCGGAATGCTGTCCAGGATCTGCACCGTGACCAGCAGCCCGACCGTGGCCGCCATCGCCCCGATCCCGCTGCCGGTCAGCGTCGAGACGAACAGCCCGAGCGCGGCGAACCCGGTCAGGGAGACCGCGACGACCAGCGCCGTCAGCGCCGCCCGCACCAGCCCCTCGGCGAAGCTGATCCGGGTCCCGGAGATCGTGGTGACCTCGCCCACCGGGAACAGCAGCGCACCCGCCGCCAGGGCCGACGCCGCCACGACCAGGGTCGCGACCAGGCAGAAGGTGAGGACGGAGGCGTACTTCACCAGCAGCAGCCGGGTCCGGCCGGCCGGGGCGACCAGCAGATAGCGCAGGGTGCCGCTGCTCGCCTCGCCCGCGATCGCGTCGCCCGCGACGACGCCGACGGCCATCGGCAGGAAGACCGGCAGGGTCGCGGCGAGGGCGGCGAACACGAGGAACAGGCCGTTGTTGGTGACCTGGGCGAGGAACGCCGGGCCCGCCCCGCCGTCGGGGCC
>NZ_JAAXYC010000489.1 GCF_018619185.1 Streptomyces sp. McG3
GCTCCCGGTGAGTCACGCGTTTCACACGCCGTTGATGGACCCGATGCTGGAGGAGTTCTCCCAGTCGATAGCCGGCCTGCCCTTCGAGGCGCCCCGGATCCCGGTTGTGTCGACGGTGACGGGTGAGGTCGCGGGTGCCGACTTCGGCAGTCCCGCGTATTGGGTGGAGCATGCCCGTCGGCCGGTGCGTTTCGCTGATGCGGTAAGTACGGTGCGGGGGTTGGGTGTTCGGGTGTGGGCCGAGGTCGGTCCGCAGCCGGCTCTGTCCGCGGCGCTGGACGTGCCCGATGGTGAGGTTGTCGCGAGTTTCCTGCGGCGTGACCGTGACCAGGCGACGAGTCTGCTGACGGGTCTGTCCCGGCTCCATGTCCATGGGGTTGATGTGGCTTGGGACCAGTGGGTTTCCCGTATGCGACCTCCGGTGGAGGTGCCGACGTACGCCTTCCAGCGTCGTCGTTACTGGTTGGAGGGGTCGGCCCGGTCCTCTGTTGTGGAGCCGGACGTCGATCCCAGTACGGCGGAGTTCTGGGAGGCGGTCGAGCGTAATGATCTGGAGGCGCTGGGGCTCGACGGGGACACCCCCTCCGATGCTGTTCTCCCGGTCCTGACGGCGTGGCGGCGTGGCCGCCAGGAGCGTCATGCCCTCGCCGGCCTGCGCTACCACGTCACCTGGACACCAGTACCCGAGCCTGCGGTCCCCACCACCCTGTCCGGCACCTGGCTCCTGCTCACCCGGTCCGACGACCACGCCCCGGGAATCGCCGCCGCGGTCGGCCGGGCCGGCGGGCAGGCCGTCCGGATCGTCGTCCCCGTGGACGTCACGGCCGAGGAAATGTCGCGCCGGCTGACCGAGGCATGCGGCGACACCCTCGCGCCGAGCGGTGTTCTCTCCCTCCTCGCCGTGGCGGACGGCGCGGGAACGGAAGCGTTCCCGGACCGGCTGCCCGGAACGGTGACCGACACCGTCACGCTGCTCCGAGCCCTGGACGACGCCGGTGTCGACGCACCCCTGTGGTCCGTGACCCGCGGTGCCGTCAGCACGAACGGCGACGAACCGACGAGTGATCCCGCCGCCGCGCTGGTGTGGGGCATGGGCCGGGTGGCCGCACTGGAACAGCCCGGCCGGTGGGGAGGCCTGATCGATCTTCCGGCGGTGTCGGACGAGAACACCTGCGACCTGGTCTGCCGCGTCCTCGCCGGTACGGACCGCGAGGACCAGGTCGCGATCCGTACCGCCGGGGTGCTCGCACGCCGGGTACGCAGGGCGGACGGTGCAGCCGCGACCGCGACGACCTGGCGACCCCGGGGCACGGCGCTGATCACGGGCGGCACCGGTGCTCTCGGAGGGCATGTCGCGAGGTGGCTGGTGCGCGAGGGCATCGAGCACGTCGTCCTGGTGGGACGCCGGGGTCCCGGCGCCCCGCAGGCCGCAGCGCTGCGTGACGAGCTCACCGCTGCCGGAGCTCGCGTCACCGTCGCCGCCTGCGACGTGGCGGACCGCGAGCAACTGCACGAGGTGGTCCGCCGGGTCCGGGCCGACGGCGCGGAGATCCGCGTCGTGGTGCACGCCGCCGGCCTGGGCCTCACGGGCGCGCTGTCGGAGGTGCGGCCCGAGGAGTTCCGGCAGACCATGGCGGCGAAGGCACTCGGCGCGCTCCATCTCGACGCCCTCTTCGGCCGGACCGACCTCGACGCGTTCGTGCTCTTCTCCTCGATCGCGGGAATCTGGGGCAGCGGCGGCCAGAGCGCGTACGCGGCGGCGAACGCGTTCCTCGACGCGCTGGCCCGGCAACGCCGTGACCGGGGGCTGACCGCGACCTCGGTGGCCTGGGGGGCCTGGGCGGGGGATGGCATGGCGGAGGGCGACGCCGCAGTACAGCTCGCCCGCCGAGGCATCACCACGATGCCCGTCGACCGGGCGCTGAGCTCACTCCGGCAGATCCTCGACCGGGACGAGACCACGGCCACGGTCGCCGACGTCGACTGGAGCCGCTTCGCCCGGACGTACCTGACGGTCCGCGACAGCCGCCTGTTCGACGAGATCGCGGAGGCACACGAGGCAGAGGCCGGGGAACAGGCCGACGACGAGGCGAGCACCGGCGACTTCCCGCTGGTCGGCAGGCTGCGCTCCCTCGACGAGCCCGCACAGCACGACGCACTGCTCGACGTGATCCGCACGGCGGCGGCCGAGGTACTCGGCCACACCGGGCCGACGGACATCCACGAGGACCGGGCTTTCCGCGACCTCGGCTGCGACTCGCTGACGGCTGTCGAAGTCCGCGACCGCCTGCGCGGCGCCACCGGCCTGCGCCTCCCGGCCACCCTGCTGTTCGACCACCCCACCCCACGGGTGCTCGCCGCGCATCTGCGGACGGAGCTGTTCGGCGGTCACACCGCTGCCGCCTCGGCGCTGCCCGCACCGGCCGGTGCACCGGTGGACGACGACCCCATCGCCATCGTCGGGATGAGCTGCCGTTTCCCCGGCGATGTGCGTTCGCCGGAGGACCTGTGGCGGCTGGTCGCGACGGGCGATGACACCCTCACCGAGTTCCCGACGAACCGGGGCTGGGACCTGTCGGCGCTCTTCGACGAGGACCCCGACCGCCCGGGAACCAGCTACGCCACAACCGGCAGCTTCCTGCACGACGTCGATGAGTTCGACGCCGAGTTCTTCGGGATCAACCCGCGCGAGGCACTGGCCATGGACCCGCAGCAGCGGCTGCTCCTTGAGGTGACCTGGGAGGCGCTGGAGCGCGCGCACATCGCTCCGGAGTCACTGCGCACCAGCCCGACCGGTGTCTTCGTCGGCACGAACGGCCAGGACTACGTCTCCCTGCTGGGCGGCGCCGGGATCGCCGCCGAGGGATACCTGGCGACCGGGAACGCGGCGAGTGTGGTGTCGGGCCGTCTCGCGTATGTGTTCGGGCTGGAGGGTCCGGCGGTGACGGTGGACACGGCGTGTTCGTCGTCGCTGGTGGCGTTGCATCTGGCGGCGCAGGCGCTGCGGGCCGGTGAGTGTTCGTTGGCGCTCGCCGGTGGTGTGACCGTGATGTCGACGCCGGGTGCGTTCGTGGAGTTCAGCCGGCAGCGGGGTCTGGCGCCCGATGGGCGGTGCAAGCCGTTCGCTGCGGGAGCCGATGGTACGGGCTGGGGCGAGGGCGCCGGTGTACTGCTGCTCGAACGACTTTCCGAAGCAGTGGCGAACGGTCACCAGGTGCTCGGGGTGCTGCGGGGTTCGGCGGTCAATCAGGACGGTGCGTCGAACGGTCTGACGGCGCCGAACGGTCCCTCCCAGCAGCGGGTGATCCGGCAGGCGCTGGCGAACGCCGGTCTCGGTGCCGGCGAGGTGGATGTCGTCGAGGCGCACGGTACGGGTACGAGCCTGGGCGATCCGATCGAGGCGCAGGCGTTGTTGGCGACGTACGGCCAGGACCGGCCGGAGGGGCGTCCGTTGTGGCTGGGTTCGGTGAAGTCGAACATCGGGCACACGCAGGCGGCCGCCGGTGTGGCCGGGGTCATCAAGATGGTGATGGCGATGCGGCACGGTCAGCTGCCGGAGACGCTGCACGTGGACGAGCCGTCGCAGCATGTGGACTGGTCGGCGGGGGACGTGCGTCTGCTGACCGCGTCGGTGCCGTGGCACGCCGACGGCCGGCCTCGGCGGGCGGGCGTGTCCTCGTTCGGCGTGAGCGGCACGAACGCGCACGTGATTTTGGAGGAGCCTCCTGTCGCTGAGCCTGCTGCCGCCGGAGATGGGGATGGGGCTGAGCCCTCTGCTGCCGTGCCGGCGGGTGAGGGGCCGGTGCCGTGGTTGGTGTCGGGT
>NZ_JAAXYC010000490.1 GCF_018619185.1 Streptomyces sp. McG3
CCGGCAGGCTGAAGCCCGCCCGGTCCCGGCGCGGGCTTCAGCCTGCCGGGGTGTCCGTGCGCATCGTCCCGCCCAGGAACATCGAGGACGAGCACCGCGAGGGGGCCGGGGCGCCCACCGGCTTGCCGACCCGCCTGCAGTCGATGGTCATCGTGACCTTGCCGCCCGCGGGCACCAGGATCGGGGTCACGAAGTGGTAGTCGGAGTCACGGAAGTTCTCCAGACCGAGGCTCAGGACGCGGGTGTCCTCGCCGGCCGTGACGGTGACCGTGCCCGCGTCGCCCTGCGGGTTCTGCACCACGATGTCGGTGAGCTGGAAGGTGTGGCCGGCCGGTACCTGTAGGGCCGTACCGGTGTTCGGGCCGCCGCCCACCGCGTCCTGCACCCGGGCCTGCGCGCTGGTCGGGGCGCCCGACGCCGCGTCACCGCCGCCGCCGTTGCCGCCCGGGGCGGAAGGAGCCGGTGACGGGGTGGGGCCGGCCGAGCCGCCGCCCGTGCCCGCACCGGCGGAGTCGCCGCCTCCGGAGCCCGCGCCGCCCTGCTCGCCCTCTTCCGGGGCCTTGCTCTTGTCGGCCGCGGCGGCCGACCGTACCGCTTCGGGAGTGACCGCCTCCCGGGCCGCGGACTTCACCGCCGGGCGCAGCAGCGCGTACCAGAGCCCCACCAGGACGAGGATCAGCAGAGCGGCGGTGAGCAGGGCCCGGGGCAGCCAGCGCGGCAGGATCGGGTTCTGCTGGTAGGAGCCGTCCACCAGCACCGGGGCTTGCGCCTCCTCACCCTCGGGCGGCTGCGGGGCGGCGAACACCTGGAAGGCGTGCGTCACCGGCGTACCGCGCCACATCCGCTTCGCCGGGCGGACCCGCAGTTTCGCGAACTCCGCGTGCCCCGGCTCGATCCGCAGCTCGGAGGCGGCGAACAAGACCCGCGCCTGTTCCGTACCGGGCTGGGCCCCGAGACGTACGGTCACCGGGGTGTTGCCCCGGTTGTCGACGGCGAACTGGTGCCGTCCGCCGCGCGAGCCGTTCGAGCCGCGCGGGACCAGCTCGGCGGTCGTCTCGGTGAACGGCAGGACGGTCACCCGGCCCTCCGGGACCACGGTGTCGCTCCGGTCGCCGGTCGGCATCACCCGGATCCCGAACGTGCTCTCGCCCGCGAGGACCGTCGCTTCGCGCGGCGGGCGCATGACCAGGGAGACGGTTCCGGAGTCGCCGGGGTACAGGGAGAGGACCGCGGGTTCGATCGCCGACCAGGCGGCACAGGTCCCGACCACCTCGAAGTGGTATTCCTCGACGGTCCGGCCGGAGTTGAGGATCTGCAGGGGGAGGGTCGTCGCCTCGCCCGGTGCGACGGTGACGGACGACGCGTCGAGGCTTGCGGTAAGACTCATACGCGGACCGTAGGACCGGGCCGGAGGGCGGGCACCGGTCACGGAGGAACACTTTCGGGCAGATGTGATGCCCGAGGCAACCTTCTAGTTTCCTCGCGGGTAAGAACGGGAATCTTTAGACCGCCTCACAACAGATGGGGCGGACGAATACAGCTGTGGAGCTTGTGCCTGCAGTGTGATGCTTCCGGCTGGTGCCCAGGGGGAGCATTCGCATGGAGCGCATCACTGTCGTTTTACGTGCCCAGGACCCGATTTCCCAGGCCGGTGTGGCCAGTCAGCTTCGGGCCCGCCCGGAGGTCGCTGTCGTCGACCGGGACGAGGGGGAGCCGACGCCCCAGGTCGTGGTCATGGTGGTGGACGCGGTGGACGACGAGGTCCTGCGCGTCCTGCGCAACATCCAGCGCACCAGCACCTGCCGCACGGTGCTGGTGACCACGGACATCGACGAACAGAAGCTGGTGAGCGCGGCGGAGTGCGGGGTCGCGGGGGTCGTCAGGCGGTCCGACTCGACGCCGGACCATCTGGTGCAGGTCATCGGCACGGTGGCGCGGGGCGAGGGGCATCTCCCCTCCGACCTGCTCGGACGCCTCCTCGAAGAGGTGGGCAGGCTCCAGGGTCAGGTGCTCGGTCCGCGCGGCCTGCACTTCACCGGCCTGGCCGCGCGTGAGGTGGACGTGCTGCGGCTGGTCGCCGAGGGGTACGACACCGCGGACATCGCGACGAAGCTGGCGTACTCCGAACGCACGATCAAGAACGTGCTGCACTCGGTGATGACCCGTCTGCAACTGCGCAATCGCTCCCACGCGGTGGCGTACGCGATGCGTCAGGGCCTTATCTGACGCCCGGTCCGTCCGAGGAACCCTGAACGAACGCCGCTGCACCATCGGGCAGTTCGCCCTTCCCGCGGAAGTGACTCGTCTCTCTCCGTACACGGCCGGCCGGTGCGCGACGGTGGCCTCCGGGTATCGGGCAGGACGCGGGGAGGGGAACGCCGTGCGGTGGTTTCAGCCAGGAACGGGACCGCGGAGGCGAGCGGCCGGGATCGTTCTGTTCCTGCTGGCCGCCGGTCTCGCGCCCGCGTCGGGCGTGAGCGGCGTGGCGTCCGCCGTGCCCGTGCCGCCGGAGCCGTGGGTCACCCCGGCGACGCTGGAGGAGACGCTCGACCCGGGCGGTTCGACGGGCGTGGACAAGCAGGTGCGGACCCCGGCGATCCCGCCGCGGCCGGATGTCGTCCTGCTGGTGGACGGTACGGCGAGCATGGCCGACCCGATCAGGAGTGTGCGGGAGAACCTGCCCGCCATCACCGGCAAGATCCTGGACGAGCAGCCCGACTCGCATTTCGCGGTGGCCACGTTCGGCGATCAGGAGGGCGATGTCAACGCCGGGTTCCAGGTGCTCACGGGGCTGACGGACGACCTGGTGAAGGTGCAGGAGGGTGTCGACAAGCTGAGGACCGACCTCGGCGGGGCGAGCCGCGGCCCTTCGGAGGACTGGATCAACGGGCTGTGGCAGATCGCCGACGGCGCGGGCGGCACGACGGTGTTCCGTGACGGGTCGAGCCCGGTCGTGGTGCTCGTCGGGGACGCCTCCAGCCACGCGCCCAGCAACGGCCACACCATCGACGACACGATCTTCGCGCTCCAGGACAAGGGCGTACGGGTGATCGGCGTCGATGTCGCGAGCACGATCGGCGACGGCCTCAACGGCAACGGCGACGCCGGAAACCCGGACTACGTCGAGGACCCGCCCACCACGCCGGGCCAGGCCACCCGCATCATCGAGGCCACCGGTGGCCGGCTGCTGGAAGGGATCGACGGGGACCGGGTCGCCGAGGCGATCATCGACGGGTTCGACAACCTCCCCACCTCCGTCGGATACCGCCTCGACGCCTGCGACCCACATCTGACCGTCGCCCTCGACCCGCCCACCCGACAGCTCACCAGCGGGGAGACCGCGCACTTCGCGGAGACCGTCGATGTGTCGGAGGACGCCCCGCAGGGCACGACGCTGACCTGCACCGTGCAGTTCCTGCTCGGCACCCAGGTGCCGGGGACGGATACGGTCGGACCGGCCGCGGTGCCCGATCCGGACTTCCAGCAGCAGATCAGCATCGCCGTGAACGATGTCGACGTGCCCGTCGTCACCGTGGACGACCGTACGGCCAGGGCGCCCGGCGACGACGGCGTCCGCATCGACTACACGGCCACGGCGACGGACCCGCAGGACGGGGCGCTGCCGGTGACCTGTACCCCGCCGTCCGGGTCGCTCTTCCCGGTCGGCACGACGACGGTCACCTGTTCCGCCACGGACTCGGCGGGCAACACGGGGGCGGACACGGCCCGGTTCGAGGTCCTGGAACCGGTGGTCCCGCCGGACCCGCCCACTCCGCCGC
>NZ_JAAXYC010000491.1 GCF_018619185.1 Streptomyces sp. McG3
GCGTTTCGGCGCGGACGATGCCGGGTGCCGAGGCGGACGGGGTGGGGTCCGGTTCCTCACCTTCGCCGGCCGGGACGAGGAATCCGGAGCAGCCGGTCAACGCGGTCAGCGCAGCCGTCAGCAGCACGGCGGAAGCCCGTCTCCGCACCCGCGCCCGCACCCGTACGCACACACCCATGCCGATGCCCCCACCCCTCGGCACGACCCGTCGCCACGACCCGTCGTCGCGGCCCGTCGTCCGTGCGTTCGATCATGTCAGAAGTGGTGCCGAAGCAGCCGCCGCCCTCATGGACTCTTCAGCGTCCCTTGCCGGTCATCCCAAGGAGATCTAAGTGGACCTACAGGGTTCCGGGAGCCGACACTTCGGACATGACCGCCACCGCACCGCGCCCCTTCGGCCGCACGCTCTGCGCCATGATCACGCCTTTCACCTCCACCGGGGCCCTGGACCCCGACGCCGCCCGCGCGCACGCCGCGGGGCTGGTGGCGGAGGGCTGCGACGGAATCGTCCTCAGCGGCACCACGGGCGAGTCCCCCACCACGACGGACGCCGAGAAGTCCGCCCTGCTGCGGGCCGTCCGGGCGGAGGTCGGCGACGGGGTGCCGCTGCTCACCGGCGTCGGGGGCCCGGACACCGCGCACGCCCTGCGCCTGGCGCGGGAGGCCGAGGAGGCGGGCGCGGACGGGCTGCTGGTGGTCGGCCCGTACTACAGCCGCCCGCCGCAGGCCGCCGTCGAGGCGTACTTCCT
The DNA here is from genome assembly GCF_018619185.1 of Streptomyces sp. McG3. Lineage (GTDB taxonomy): Bacteria > Actinomycetota > Actinomycetes > Streptomycetales > Streptomycetaceae > Streptomyces. The sequence continues at coordinate 750 of NZ_JAAXYC010000491.1, forward strand.
GCGGGTCGCGGACTCCACCGGGCTGCCGCTGATGCTGTACGACATCCCAGGCCGCACCGGCGTCCGGATCGAGCCGGAGACCCTGTTGCGGCTGGCGGAGCACCCGCGTGTGGTGGCGGTGAAGGACTGCTCCTACGACCTGCTCGGCTCGACGAAGGTGCTGGCCCGCACCTCGCTGGCGTACTACTCGGGCTGCGAGGAGCTGAACCTGCCGTTGTACGCGGTGGGCGGCGCGGGCTATGTCAGTACGGTCGCGAACGTGGCGCCCGCCGCGATGCGGGCGCCGCTGGACGCGTTCGACGCGGGCCGCACCGACGAGGCGGCCCGGCTCAACGGGCTCACGGCCCGCCTCACCGAACTGATGATGGCGAGCGGCCTCCCCGGAACCGTCACCGTGAAGGCACTCCTGGGGGCCGGACCGGTCCGGGAACCGCTGCAGCCCGCCGGGCGCGGGGCGACCGACGGGCTGCGTGCGGCGTACGAGGAACTCCTCGCTCTCTGCTGAACGGGTCAGTTGTGGGCGTGCAGGACCTCGTTGAGGCCGCCCCACACCGCGTTGTTCGGGCGGGCCTCCACGGTGCCGGTGACCGAGTTGCGGCGGAAGAGGATGTTGGAGGCGCCGGACAGCTCGCGGGCCTTGACGACCTGGCCGTCCGGCAGCGTGACGCGCGTGCCGGCGGTGACGTACAGACCGGCTTCGACGACGCACTCGTCGCCGAGCGCGATCCCGACGCCCGCCTCCGCGCCGACCAGGCAGCGCTCGCCGATGACGATGCGCTCCGTGCCGCCACCGGAGAGGGTGCCCATGGTGGACGCGCCGCCGCCGATGTCCGAGCCGTCGCCGACGACGACGCCCGCGGAGATGCGGCCCTCGACCATGGAGGTGCCGAGCGTTCCCGCGTTGAAGTTGATGAAGCCCTCGTGCATGACGGTGGTACCGGCGGCGAGGTGCGCGCCGAGCCGGACGCGGTCGGCGTCGGCGATGCGCACGCCCTTGGGGGCGACGTAGTCCGTCATCCGGGGGAACTTGTCGACCGAGGTGACCTGGAGGTGCAGGCCCTCGGCGCGGGCGTTGAGCCGCACGCGCTCCAGGTCGTCGACGGCGACCGGGCCGAGCGAGGTCCAGGCGACGTTGGCGAGCAGCCCGAACAGTCCGTCGAGGTTCTGGCCGTGCGGCCGGACGAGCCGGTGCGAGAGCAGGTGCAGGCGCAGATAGGCGTCGTGCGCGTCGAGCGGCTTGTCGTCGAGCGAGGAGATGACCGTGGACACGGCGACGACCTCGACGCCGCGCCGGGCGTCCACGCCGAGGGCCTTGGCGGCGCCCTCGCCGAGCCGGTTGACGGCCTCGTCCGGGCTGAGGCGCGTCGTGCCGGCCGGGCCGGGGTCGGAGGTCAGCTCGGGGGCGGGGAACCAGGTGTCGAGGACGGTGCCGTCACCGGCGACGGTGGCGAGGCCGGCGGCGACGGCGCCGGTGGTGCGGGCAGAACCCTGGGAAGTCGTGTCGGTCATGAACAGCAACCTAACCGGCCGGGGCCCGCTCGGGCGAACCGGTCTCAGTACCCGGTTCGGGAACGGAAGGGGACGGCGCCGCGATGCCGTAGAGCCAGGGCTTGGCGCTCGCCCGGCCCGAGTCGTAGCGCTTATGGGTGCGAAAGGCCGAGAGGAACGTGCCGGCGGTGATGTCGTCGGCCGCCGAGTCCCCCAGCCTGCGGGCCGCGTACGGGTGGATGTCCCGGGCGTGCCGGCGGGACAGCTCCGAGAACCGCTCGGGTCCGTCGAGGGACTGGGCGATGAAGGCGGCGTCGTCGGACCAGGGGCCGGTCATGTCGTCTCCGCTGAATGAACGCTTGTCACACCAGGTATGACCCGATGCCCCATCACGCGTTCACGCGGCACCGCCCGGCTGCCGGCCGAGGCAGGCTCAGGCGCCGCCGTCCACGATCCGGGCCAGCATCTCGCGGGTGCAGGGCGCGTCGAACGCGCCGCCGGTGAGCAGCACCTGGAGACAGACGCCGTCCATCAGCGCGACGAGTGCCCGCGCGGTCTGCGGGTCGGTGTGCCGGGACAGCAGCTCGACGGCCTCCTCGGTCCACTCGGCGGCGACGGGGCGCAGCGCGGGGCGGCGCAGGGCCGCGAGGTACAGCTCGTACTCCAGCTCGATCGCCCCGCGCTCGCCCGCGAACCACCGGCCCAGCAACCGCGTCAGCTCCTCCGCGAGACCGGCGGAGCCGACGGGTCCCGCCAGGGCCTCGCTGCCGCGCAGTTCCCGCACGAAGTTCTCGTTGCACCGGCGCAGGGCGGCGACCAGGAGTTCATCGAGGGAGCCGAAGTGGTACGTGGTCGAGCCGAGCGGCACATCGGCCTCGGCGGCCACGGTGCGGTGGCTGAGGCCGGATATGCCGTCGGCCGCGATCACGCGCAGCGCCGCGTCGATGATCTTCGTCCGCCGGCCGGGGTCGTACCGCCGGGCCATCAGTGCGCCCCGCCCAGGTTGAGGACGACGACCCCGGCCACGATCAGGGCGATGCCCGTGATCTTGACCAGGCCGCTGGACTCCCCCAGGAACAGGATCCCGATGAGGGCGACGGCCGCGGTCCCGACGCCGGCCCAGATCGCGTACGCGGTGCCCACGGAGAGCGTCTTGAGGGTCTGCGCGAGCAGCGTGAAGGCGATGAGGTAGCCCACCACCGTGCCGATCGAGGGCCAGAGCCGGGTGAAGCCCTCGCTGTACTTCATGGCCGTCGTCCCGGCCACCTCCGCCGCGATGGCGGCGGCCAGCAGTCCGTATGCGTATCCCATGTGTACGACTGTACCCAACGTTGCGTACGGCCGTACATATCATCGGCCCACGTCGGGGGCGCTACGGTGTGCCGACCGACCACACGGCCCGTGACCCGGGCCGATGACACGACGGAGACGCAGTGGCGCAGGACGCAGGGCTGACTCTTATACACATCTCCGAGC
>NZ_JAAXYC010000492.1 GCF_018619185.1 Streptomyces sp. McG3
GTCCGGGACGGGGGCGGGCCGGGAGCACAGCGCGGAGCCGGACCGGGAGTACGGCGCGGAGCTGGGCCGGGAGGCGGGTGCGGAGCTGGGCCGGGAGTGCGGCGCGCAGTCCGGCGGCCGGGGGCACGGGCCGGAGCCCGGCCGGGACCCCGGGTGGGACGGCGGCCGGGACCCCGGGCGGGACAGGGAGGCGGAGAGGCTGGCCAGGGCCGCGCTGACCCGGGTGCTGGAGCCGGGGGACGAGCGCGCGGGGCGCTGGCTCCGGCGGACGGGCCCCATCGAGCTGCTGCGGAGGCTCACCGTCGAGGACGGCTCCGCCGAGAGGCTGCCGGGGATGACCGCCGCACGGCTCGGGGGCTACCGGCTGCGGGCCGCCGAAGCGGAGCCGGGGCGGGACCTGGCCGCGGTCGCCGCGGTGGGCGGGCGCTTCGTCTGCCCGGGGGACCGGGAGTGGCCGAGCCAACTGGACGACCTGGGCGACGCGCGGCCCGTCGGGCTCTGGGTGCGGGGGCGCCCCGATCTGCGGCTGTGGTCCCTGCGCTCGGTCGCCGTGGTCGGCGCGAGGGCCTGCACCCCGTACGGGGCGCACATGGCGGCGGCCCTCGGCTCCGGGCTCGCCGAGCGGGGCTGGGTGGTGGTGTCGGGCGCGGCGTTCGGGGTGGACGGGGCCGCCCACCGCGGCGCGCTGGCCGCGGGCGGAGCGACGACGGCGGTGCTGGCCTGCGGGGTCGACGTCCCCTACCCGCGCGGGCACGCCGAGTTGCTCGGGCGACTGGCGCAACAGGGCCTCGTCGTCGCCGAGTTGCCCCCGTCCTCCCACCCCACCCGCAGCCGATTCATCCTGCGCAACCGTGTGATCGCCGCGCTGACCAGGGGGACGGTCGTGGTGGAGGCCGAATACCGCAGCGGTTCGCTGGTCACCGCCCGGCAGGCGCAACGGCTCGGGCGCTTCACGATGGGGGTCCCCGGCCCCGCCACCAGCGGACTGTCGGCAGGGGTCCACGAGCTGTTGCGCGGTGAGGGCGTGCTCGTCACCGACGCGGACGAAGTCGTCGAGCTGGTCGGGGACATCGGCGACCTCCCACCGGTCCGCCGCGGCCCGGTGCTGCCCAGGGACCACTTGGACGCGGTCGCCGCGCGGGTCCTCGACGCACTCCCCTACCACGGTGTCGCCCACCCCCGTGACCTCGCCCGCACCGCGGGGACGTCAGCCGACGAAACCCTCGGTCGACTGTACGAACTGCACTCACTGGGGTTCGTCGAACGCGAAGGCGACAGCTGGCGATTGACGGTTCCGTCGGCACGCAACGACGACGCGCGGCGAGGCGGTACTTGACCTGGAGCATTCGGGTGAAAAGGTAAGGCCGATGACCTCGCACGATCGATCGGTGACCTGCTCAGGGCCCGCGCCCACGGCGGCGGCCCCTGCCTCCGGCGGGCGCGGACGGTGTGAACGGCGGAACGCAATCAGGCGGCAGGGATCTCCTTTCCTGCGCGGACTGCGACGTCACAGTCACGCTACGCTCACAAGGATTCCGCCCCAGACAAAAGTCCCCCAGCACTTCACGGCAGAACGGCTCAAGGCACCACATGCCCCAGCACACCTCCGGGTCTGACCGCGCGGCAGTACCACCCGTTGCGCGTGGCACTGTGCGCCCTCCCGCCCCCTCCTCCCTCGACGAGTTGTGGCGCTCCTACAAGACCACGGGCGACGAGCGACTGCGGGAGCAGCTGATCCTGCACTACTCGCCACTCGTGAAGTACGTCGCGGGCCGGGTGAGCGTGGGGCTGCCGTCCAACGTCGAGCAGGCCGACTTCGTCTCCTCCGGGGTCTTCGGACTGATCGACGCCATCGAGAAGTTCGACATCGAACGGGCCATCAAGTTCGAGACGTACGCGATCACCAGGATCCGCGGCGCGATGATCGACGAACTCCGGGCCCTGGACTGGATCCCGCGGTCCGTCCGGCAGAAGGCGCGGAACGTGGAGCGCGCGTACGCGACGCTGGAGGCGCAGTTCCGGCGTACGCCGTCGGAGGCCGAGGTCGCCGCGGAGATGGGCATCGCGCTGGAGGAACTGCACGCTGTTTTCAGCCAGTTGTCGCTGGCGAACGTGGTCGCTCTGGAGGAGTTGCTGCACGTCGGCGGCGAGGGCGGCGACCGGCTGAGCCTGATGGACACCCTGGAGGACACCGCCGCCGACAATCCGGTGGAGGTCGCCGAGGACCGTGAGCTGAGAAGACTGCTCGCGCGGGCCATCAACACCCTCCCCGACCGCGAGAAGACCGTGGTGACCCTCTACTACTACGAGGGCCTCACCCTCGCGGAGATCGGCAACGTCCTCGGGGTGACCGAGAGCCGGGTCAGCCAGATCCACACCAAGTCCGTCCTCCAGCTCCGGGCGAAGCTGGCCGACGCGGGCCGCTGACGCACCCTTCCAGGTACTCTCCGGCCATCCGATCGGCGGCCGTGCCCTTCCCCCGCACGCCTGCCGCCGTAGAGTGGAGGCGTGCCCAGGATTCGAGCGGCCTCCGTGGCCGAGCACCGGACCATGCAGCGCGGCGCCCTCCTGGACGCCGCGCGCTCCCTGCTGTCCGAGGGCGGTACGGAGGCACTGACCTTCCCCGCGCTCGCCGAGCGCACGGGCCTCGCGCGCTCCTCCGTGTACGAGTACTTTCGCTCCCGTGCCGCCGTCGTCGAGGAGCTGTGCGCCGTCGACTTCCCCGTCTGGGCGGCCGAGGTCGAGAACGCCATGCAGGGCGCCGAGACGCCGGAGGCGAAGATCGAGGCGTACGTGCGCCGGCAGCTCGACCTCGTCGGGGACCGTCGCCACCGCGCGGTCGTCGCGATCTCGGCGAGCGAGCTGGACGCGGGCGCCCGGGAGAAGATCCGGGCCGCGCACGGCGGGCTGATCGCCATGATCGTCGAAGCGCTCGGGGACCTCGGCCACACACAGCCGAGACTGGCCGCCATGCTCATGCAGGGTTCCGTCGACGCCGCCGTGCGCCGTATCGAACTGGGCGTCGCGGAGGAGCCGGGCGTCATCGCGGACACCGTCGTCGCGATGGTCCTGCGTGGCGTGAGCGGCTGACCCGGACGGCGTCCGGCTCCGGCACCCCGAACACCGGCAGCAGCCGCGAGGGCCCCTTCCTCAGCAGTGAGGGCGGCAGCAGCGAGAGCGGGTCCAGATAGGCGTCCCCGCGCCGCAGCCCCCAGTGCAGACAGCCCTCATCGCAGTGGGACGGCCCTTCCTCCAGCACCCCGACCGGCTGCCCGGCCCGGACGCTCGCGTCCTTCTCGACCAGCGCCCGCACCGGCTCGTACGTGGTGCGCAGCGGCGGCGAACCGCTGCCGGCCACCTCGACGGCGACCACCCCGCGTCCCGCCACCCGTCCCGCGAACGAGACCCGGCCGTCGGCGGCCGCCAGCACCCGGGCGCCCGGCCCCGCCACGAGGTCCACGCCGCGATGACCGGGCCCGTACGGACCGGCGGGCGGCTCCCACCCCCGTAACACCGCGGGCCTCCCCGCCAGCGGCCAGCTCCGGGCGCCGCTGCCGCCCTCCGTGCCGCCCTCCGTGCGGGCGCCCGCACGGAGGGTCGCGTCGGTTCCCGCTCCCGGCGAGGACGCCAGGGCTCCGGCCGGCACGAGGGACCCACCCGGGTCCGAGGGGCCGGCCGGGAGCAGTACGTACAGCGGGAGAACAAGGACCACCAGGAGCAGCGGAAACGGGG